>CADAIL010000010.1 GCA_902788035.1 uncultured Lachnospiraceae bacterium
AGACCTCTTTATCCATAAGACGTCCTCCTCGAATGATTATCCATACAAGGATATCATTCGACTGACTCGTCTAAAAGACACTGCCTATTTGACGCTTACCTTGAATAAGTTCAAAAGAATTAATCATCTACGTCAAAGGCTTCAAGACCCTTCTTTACCGTCACTTCGGAGTCCCCGTGCTTCACCATGCTCATGGTCAGGAACGCGGCCGTGATAAAGAACAGCGAATACGGGAAAAGCGTGCCGTAGCTCACATGGTTCATCAGCCAGCCGGCGACGATGGGGGTCACGGTCTGGGCCGCCATGCTGAACGTGTAGTAGGTGCCGGTGAATTTTCCGATATCGCTTCCCTTACACATCTCTACGACCATGGGCAGAGAGTTCACGTTGATCGCTGCCCAGCCTATACCGATCATGACGAAGATGACATAGAGGATCGGGCTGAACTGATTTGACAGCAGTGTGTATATGAAGATCAATGCAAATGCGGCGATCATGAGAACGATTCCTCCCAGGATCGTTTTTTTTCTGCCGATTTTTCCGGCCATGGCACCGGCGGGAATGTAGGTTATGATCGCGCCGACTGTCGCTATGGTCAGGCATAAAGACGAGCTTCCGAGGGCCATGTTCCACTGCCTGCTGGCGTAGGTCGTGAACCAGGTCTCGACCGCATTGTAGGAGATGAACCATAGCGAGACGGAGACCAGGATAAAGCCGAGACTCTTCTTCACATCTGCCGGCAGAGCCTCATGGCCGGATTCGTCTGTCTCAGCGAGATTCTCTTCCGGATGGGCAGCCTCGTACTCACGCATTTTTGCGGAGAGGGCCACCTCGTCGACCGTGAACATGACAATTGCCAGTGAGAGCAGCATGATCCCGGCGACGATCGCAAAGAGCAGGAAGTAGTTGACGTGGTCAAGACCGGCTGTGCGCTTTTCCGAATACAGAAGAGTCGCGATGATGAGGTATATGATGCCGCCGAGAGCGCCCATCAGGTTGATGACTGCATTTGCGCGGCTGCGCAGAGGCTTGGGAGTCACATCGGGCATCAGGGCGACAGCCGGACTTCTGTAAGTGCCCATAATGATGAGAATGAGGGCGAGGACGGCGATGAATATGCCGGTGAGGACCTGATTGTGCGTACCCGCATACAGGTTGTCGATGAGCGGCAGGAGCAGCATCGCACAGACCGCCGCTATGGTGCCGAACAGGATGAAGGGCTTTCTTCGCCCCATGCGGGTATTCGTCCTGTCGGAAATGGATCCGAAGAGCGGCAAAAGGAAAAGAGCGAGCACGTTATCCGCGGCCATGATCATGCCGGAGTAGGTCTCATTCAGATGGAATGTGTTGGTCAGAATGAGCGGGACTACGTTGTTGTAGAGCTGCCAGAAAGCGCAGATCGATAAAAAGGCAAAGCCTATGCGGATCGTCTGATTGGTATTGAGCTTCATTGGAACCTCCCTGTGTCAACGAGCCGGCAGCAGTATACCTCAGTGTGCGATATCCCTGCTTTACAGGGGGGAGACAAAGGTGAGATTTCTGTCCGGCCGCGTGGTGTTTCCTCCATTGTACCATACATTTTTCTTTTTATAGCGCTACCATACGACCATTTGTGCTAAAATATTATAATCAGCGTATAATGGGAGGCTGCATTTGCATATGCAAAGCCTCTCGCGCTATTTTTACCATTGAAAGGAGCTTCATTCACATGGGAAATCAGTTATTCAGAAAAGAGAGCCTGGAGCGCATATCATCACCGGAGCAGCTGCATGACTATATGCGGGTCACCAGCCCCCGGATGTGGATGCTTCTGTCCGCGATCGCCGCGCTTCTTATCGGCTTTATAGTATATGCCTCAACGACTACGATGGAGAATACGATCGATATTAACGTTCTGGTAGATCACGGGGATATCAGCGCGGACGTATCCAACTCGCAGCCCGACTTAATCACGATGCAGATGCCGGTGCGCTTTGCTGACCGCACCGGATACGTGCAGGACATCATTCAGACCCGTAAGCTGTCGCTGGAACTCAAGTTCGACAGCGATACCGAGCTGAAAGACGGTTATTATGTGATGGAGCTTGATGAAGCGGACCGGGCACTTGAATATGACGCCGCCCCGACTGTATTTCTTACGGTAAATAACGGCATCATCTCGACATATGATGACGGAGGAGGCTATATGAAGTTTTTCGAGGAGAACAGACGAGCTTCCATAGACGGACAAAAGCTCACTGTCACTGACTGTGACATATATAACGCCGTGTTCATCAGTATCGCGACAGAGGACGGTGAGAATATACCTGCAGGCTTTTACAGTGCTGAGATCGTGATAGAGACCACGAAGCCGATTAGCTTCCTGCTCAACTGATATAGAAAGGGGATTTCCCGCATGGCAGAGCAGCAAAAAGACAGAAAAACAGTAAAAGAGCCGCTGAGGTATCCTAAGGTGGCTAAAGTACCTGTAGTCATGCAGATGGAGGCACTCGAATGCGGTGCCGCCAGCCTGACTATGGTACTTGCGTATTATGGCAAATGGATCCCGCTCGAGCAGGTCCGCCTCGACTGCGGTGTTTCGCGCGACGGTTCCAATTTAAAGAATGTATATTTGGCGGCCGTGAGTTACGGTCTTGAAGCGCAGGGATACCGGATGGATATCAATGCCCTGAGAGAGAACGGTACTTTCCCGTGCATTATTCACTGGAATTTCAACCACTTTGTGGTCCTTAACGGTTTCAAAAAGGATAAAGCTGTTATAAACGACCCCGCAAGAGGCAGGGTCGAGGTGTCCAAAGAAGAATTCGACCATTCTTTTACCGGCGTTGTGCTTGCCTTTACCCCGAGCGAGGATTTTGAGCCTTCCGGCAAGCGCAAGAGTACGCTGGAATTTGCGGCAAAGAGACTCCGCGGAGCAGGATCTGCTGTCGCATTCGTTGTCATGACGACAGTCATCGGTTATCTGTTCGGCATTATTAATCCGGTCATGTCCAGGATATTCTACGACCGGCTTCTGACCGGCCGGGCTCCGGGCTGGCTGCATCCGTTTATTGTGGTCATGTCGCTCCTTGCAGTGTTTCAGATCATTGTCGAGTGGGCGAGGGTCACGTATTCTCTCAAAATCAACGGGAAGATGGCGATCGAGGGCAATGCCTCCTACATGTGGAAGGTCCTCAGATTGCCGATCGAGTTCTTCTCTCAGCGTATGACCGGCGATATCATGCAGAGGCAGTACACGAACGCGTCGATTGCGAGTACTCTGGTCGGACAGGTGGCTCCGCTGGTACTCAACATGTTCATGATGCTCTTCTACCTCGTGGTCATGATTCGCTACAGCCCGGCTATGACTCTGGTAGGTATCACATCTCTGGTGCTTAACATGCTGGTCGCCCGATATATGTCCGAGAAGCGCGTAAACCTCACGAGAGTGCTCATGCGCGACGAGGGAAAACTGGTCTCCGCGACCCTGGCAGGCATCAGTATGACTGAGACGATCAAGTCCTCCGGCGCAGAGGAGGGATTCTTCAGAAGATGGGCAGGATATCAGGCGTCGGTCAATACACAGAATGTAAAGTACGCGACGCTCAACGCGAAGATCGGTTGGATTCCCTCATTTATCAGCTCGCTTTCCAATTACGCGGTCATGTTCATGGGCATATTGCTTGCAATGAATGACAACTTCACTGTCGGTATGATCACGACTTTCCAGGGACTTTTAGCTTCATTCATGGGACCGGCCCAGACTATGATCAGCGCCGGTCAGATGATCCAGGAAATGCGCACTCAGATGGAGCGCGTTGATGACGTTATGGAATATCCGGACGATCCGATGATAAAGGATGAAGAGGTCCGGGATAATATCAGCTACGCAAAGCTCCTCGGAGATATCGAGATCAGGAATCTCACATTCGGTTACTCACGCCTCGGGGCTCCCGTCATCTCCGATTTTTCCGCCCACATTAGGCCCGGCAGCCGTGTTGCTATCGTCGGCAGCAGCGGCAGCGGCAAGTCTACGGTCAGCAAGCTGGTCACAGGTCTTTATCAACCTTGGGAGGGAGAGATCCTTTTTGACGGAAAGCCCATGGAAGCTTACCCCAGGGCGGTCATCACAGGTTCGATTGCCATGGTCGATCAGGATATAGTGCTGTTCGAGGATACGATTGAGAACAATATCCGCATGTGGGACAATTCTATCGAGAACTTTGAAATCGTTCTCGCCGCCCGGGATGCACAGATCCACGATGATATCCTCCAGCGGCCCGGCGGTTACAAGTATAAACTTATTGAAAACGGCCGGGATCTGTCCGGCGGGCAGCGGCAGCGTCTTGAGATTGCCCGTGCCCTTGCGCAGGACCCGTCGATCATCATTCTGGACGAGGCGACCAGCGCTCTGGATGCCAAGACTGAGTACGAGCTGGTCAAGGCTGTGAAGGACCGCGGCATCTCCTGCATTGTTATAGCCCATCGACTTTCAACGATCCGCGACTGCGACGAGATCATCGTTCTTGAAAAAGGAAGGATTGTCGAGAGGGGAACACATGATGAGCTGTATGCGCGGGGCGGCGCCTACACCGAGCTTGTCACGTCAGAGTAAGGAGGTCAGCGTCAATGGGTTGGTTTGACGAGCAAATAAAAGAGCGCCTTGCGAGCGACCAGGAAATCCTGGAGGATTCTTTTCTGCGTCTGGCCGGTGTCGTGCTGGATGAGAAAGCAGCCCAGAGGCTGCAGGATGAGAGACTGATCGTCAAAGAAGCGCTTGATTCAATTTTAAAGTATTATCACGAAAAGCCGGTCGAGCTCCCGGAGAATGTAAAGAATATCGGCGAACAGCTTGATTATGTTCTCCGCCCTACGGGTCTCATGATCCGCGACGTTGAGCTCACAGAAGGCTGGCAGTATGATGCCTACGGTCCTATGCTCGGTTTTTTCCGGGAGAGCGGGAATGCGGTCGCGCTGCTGCCGAACCTTTTCGGAACGTACTGGTTCAGCGATCCGGCTACGGGAAAAATGACAATGGTGACGAAGAAGAACGCCGGCCTTTTTGAGCTGGAAGCCTTCTGTTTTTATCAATCCCTGCCGATGAAGCCGCTCGGTATCCCCGATCTTATTCTTTATATGAAGAGAAGCATATCTAACAGCGATTTTCTGCAGATCGCGCTTGCAACGCTGCTCGTGACCCTGGTCGGAACCATCGAGCCGAAAGTGTATTCTCTGGTGACCGGAAAGATTCTTATGAATAAGCAGGCTTCAGTGCTTATCGGAATGATGGCCTTTCTGGTGTCGGCTGCATTTGCATCCCAGATGCTGAGTATGGTGAGGAGCCTTCTCATGGAGCGCATCAATACGAAGACGTCGCTGGCTGTGGAGGCCTCCGTCATGATGCGTATACTCTCACTGCCGGTAAATTTTTTCCGGAAGTACTCGTCCGGCGAGCTGTCCAGCAGAGCCCAGTCGGTAAATTCTCTGTGCAACATGCTGCTTGACAACTTCATGTCAGTCGGACTCACGAGCCTTATGTCGCTGATCTATATCATGCAGATCTTCAGCTTTGCGAGAGTCCTGGTCGTACCGTCAATCATTATTATTCTTTCGACGGTCATTATCGGCATTGTTGCATCGCTGATGCAGATCGATATCTCCCGCCGGCGTATGAAGATAGCCGCTGAGGAGAGCGGCATGGCGTTCGCGATGCTGAACGGTATTCAGAAGATCCGGCTTTCGGGTTCGGAGAAGAGGGTATTTGCCAGATGGGCACAGAAGTATTCGGAGGACGCGCGGCTGCAGTATAACCCGCCGCTGTTCATCAAGCTGAACAGTGTGCTGGTCACGGCAATATCTCTGATCGGCACGATTATTCTTTATTATCTGGCGGTCAGGTACGGCGTCAGTGTCAGCGATTACGTTGGTTTTAACGCAGCTTACGGCATGGTCATGGGAGCGTTCTCATCACTTACCAGCATTGCGCTCTCCATCGCGGGCATCCGACCTGTGCTTGAGATGGCGGAGCCTATCTTGAAGGCGGAGCCGGAAGTTGCCGCTGACAAAGAGATGGTCACGAGGGTGTCCGGCAGCATCGAGGTGAATCATGTTTCTTTCCGCTATGAGGAGAATACGCCTTATGTACTGAAAGATCTGTCTCTGAAGATCAAGGCGGGAGAGTATGTGGCAATTGTAGGCCGCACCGGCTGCGGGAAATCGACTCTGATCCGCCTGCTCCTGGGTTTTGAGAAGCCCGAGACCGGAGCGGTGTACTACGACCGCCGCGACCTTGCCTCTCTCGATCCGAGATCGCTCAGAAAGCAGATCGGCGTCGTCATTCAGAACGGGCAGCTTTTCCAGGGAGATATTTTTTCGAACATAACGATCTCAGCGCCGCAGCTCACTCTGGCCGAGGCCTGGGAGGCGGCTGAGACCGCAGGCATTGCGCAGGACATCCGCGATATGCCGATGGGGATGCAGACCGTGATCTCCGAGGGCCAGGGCGGTGTCTCCGGCGGCCAGAAGCAGCGGCTCATGATCGCGAGGGCGATTGCGCCGAAGCCGCGGATCCTTATATTTGATGAAGCTACGAGCGCGCTGGACAACAAGACGCAGAAGCAGGTGTCGGACGCGCTGGACCGCCTGAAGAGCACCAGGATCGTGATTGCCCACAGACTTTCCACGATCAAAAATTGTGACCGAATCCTGGTGATGGACAACGGGGCCATCATCGAGGAGGGCACCTACAATGAGCTGATAGACAAGAAAGGGGCTTTCGCCGAGCTTGTTGCGAGGCAGATGGCGTGAAGATAGGGATGGCTCTTTTTGCGTGAATTTCCGGTTCAGAAAGGCTGCAGCTCAGTTCCATAATTCGTCGTAAACATCATCTTCATCGAAAAACGCAGGTCCTACCTTGCGAGCTTAGGAAACGCTATGCGTTTCCTGATCTCTCAGTCGGACCTGCAATGTTTTTCTTATGAAGATGGATGCTTTACGACGAAAACGAACAATAAAAGCAGCCTTTCTGAACTGCCTCACGCGAAAAGAGCCGTCCCTTGTTCGCTCACACTACTATAAAGGTCCTTTGGATTGCTTCGGCGGTTGCTTCCCGCAGTGATGCTTTCTCGGCATAGACCATCCAGTTCATTAGGCTTCTTTGAATTTCGGAGATGATTCGTTCAGCTTCTGCTTTTTTAATACCCATGTTCTTAGCTGATGTAAGAAGATCCAACCTGGATATTTCATCACGCTTCCCGTTTATAGTCATCTGATGTGTTCCGGTCCACATGCCATCAGGATTGTACGCATACGTCACATCATAGGCCGGAGAGAGACGCCATTGTCCTAAGCGATTCATGAGAAAAGAAATATTTTTCACATGGTCATCCTGATTTCTTGCCAGTACATTGAAAACCATCCGACGGAAAAACTGGCTGATTTCCGTATTGGAAAGTCGAAGCTTCCGCATCACTTCTGCGGCCTGCTCATAGCTGTATGCACCGGGCGAATTGAAGTCAAAATGTGCTATTCCACCCAAGGATTGCATATGAAATTTTGCTCCGGTCGCAGGATCGCGGTCGAAACGGCGGGTCATAAAATGACGGCGTCCGCTTTCTTCATGCAGACGACATTCGTTCATAAGAATCCCTGCATCTTGTGCCATCCGATAGTAGGCATATTCGATTCGGGTGTATTGTGGCACATCGTCCCCTTCTTTGTCTCCGTTTTTGCTGACACCGTCAAACTTGATTAGCCAATATTCATATCCCTTTCCGGCATCAATCTGTCCGGAACGTATATCTCCTGTTTCTTCGTTCCAGGCAATAACCGCCTTCGCTCTTGCGCCACCGGCTGAGGTGCCTACACGGATGATTTCCTGCATGGCATTTTCACCGATGGCAACATGCATGTCCTCGCGGGAACGCAGTATCTCTGAAGCTAATGTTACAAGACGGTCAATATCAATGGAGGCTGATTCTGCCATGCTCGGCCCTCTTGCGGGTACGTATTCAAGAGCGCCCATGCCGCGGCTGCCGGTGTAACAAAGGCGTTCTACCGGGTCAAATGAAGCAGGACTTCTTCCCTGCTTTCGAAGCCAGGCATCAATTATCGCATTTCCGAACTTATCCGGCAGACTGTCTGCAAGAAGCCCCGGAAGACCATGGAAACTTTGCCGGGAAAGTTCCGGAAACGAGTACACACGTCTGGAGAGCGGCATAGCAATAGGCGCTACTTCAATTCCGGATGTGAGAAAGGCAGGCTCATATTCAAATGACCCGAGTCCGGTTTTATTGTCGAATAAGACTGTTCCGATTTTCGTTCCCCATAAGATGACTTCTGCTGCCGTCATTCTTCATCCCCCCATTTCCAACCGGATTGTGGTTGGACGGATGCTTTTGTTTTGCTTCTGACCCGTTCCCGTCTCTTCCCAAGTGCTGCAATTTCGCTTGGACGCGGGCCCTGCTCGGGGAGCATAATTTCCAGGCTGGGAAGTTGTCCCAGTGCACGGAGCACATCAATCACAGTGGAAAAGGAAACATCTTTTCCTGTTTCCAGATTACTGATCGTTCGTTGGGAAAGATTTGTCATTTCAGCCAATTCTTTTTGTGTGGCAGGGATAGCGATACGTGCCGCTTTTATGCGGCTTCCTATTTCTGAAAGGACTTCATTGGTTGAGGAATAAAACGAGATTTTCATAAAATCACCTCCGGGAAAAGTATAACTAAAATAAATATAAAAAGCAAGATATTATATATTAAATCCATAAGTGGCATATAAAGAGAAAAATAATGCATATAAAGATATGGAAGAGGATGCTATAGGAGAATCGTAAGCAACTGTTCACAAAAACTTCACAAAAATTATTAGCACTCACTCTTGACGAGTGCTAATATAAGTGTTATATTACACCTAGAACAAAGGAAGAAGCAAATGCAAAACCCAAAGAAAGCGTTCCTGAGTTCTCAAAAAAGTAATTAACACATTTACATAGAGGAGGTATATATTATGTTAATGCCCAGTATTTTCAGAACAAACGTATTTGATGATTTCTTCGAGGATCCGTTCAAGGATTTTACAAGAATGAACGCTGCGTCCAGACCGACACATGAGCTCATGAGAACCGATGTCAAGGAAATGGAGAAAGGCTTCGAAGTTTCTGTATCCCTTCCGGGAGTAAAGAAAGAAGATATCACAGCCGAACTTAAGGACGGTTATCTTACGATCACAGCATCGACAGGCACAAGCAAGGACGAGAAGGACGAGGATGGCAAGTACATCCGCAGAGAGAGATTCTTCGGCAGCGCCAAGAGAACCTTCTACGTCGGCGAAGATGTCACAGAGGAAGACATCAAGGCTAAGTATGAGGACGGTATCCTGACACTGGATATCCCGAAGAAGGAAGCACAGCCGGTCGTTGAGCAGAAGAAATTCATCAACATCGACTAACGCTGATTGAGAAATATAACCCTATGTGGGATAATGGAGACATCCCCGGGGAATTTATGGGCTGCATATCCAACGGGGTGTGCAGCCTTTTTTAAGATAAGAAAAGAGGAAAGTGGTATGGGAGCAAAACGGGATTATTACAGAGTTCTGGGCGTGGACAAAACCGCGACTTCTGATGCCATCAAGAAAGCTTACAGGAAGCTTGCCAAGAAATATCATCCGGATGCAAATGACAATAATCCGCAGGCCGAGGCAAAATTCAAGGAGGTCCAGGAAGCCTACGATATTCTCAGCGATGAGGAGAAGCGCAAGCTCTACGATCAGTTCGGCTTTGCCGCCTTCGACGGAAGCGCTGGTCCGGGCGGAGGGAACCCCTACGGCTCCGGCGGTGCATGGCAGCAGTTCAGAAACGGCGGCTTCTCGGGATTTTCGGGCGGTCCCGGCGGAACATATCATGAGTTCCGCTTCAATGGCAGCAACATGGACATCGATGACATATTGAAGCAGGCGTTCGGAAGCAGTGGATTCGGCGGTTTTGGCAGATCTTCAGGCAGCCAGACCTACAGAAGTTCAGGCAGCTTTGGAGGCGGAAGGGCAGCGGGGCAGAGCTCCGGCCGTCCGGATAAGGACATCCCTGTGCGTGAGGGAGTGCTGCTCCAGAAGGGCAGCGATGTCTACACCATGGTCCGCGTGCCTTTCGAGACAGCGGTCCTCGGTGGAGAAGTGTTGGTGCCGACGCCGGACGGGCAGGTCAAATGCAAGGTCAAAGAGGGCACGCAGCCGGGTTCGAAGATCAGGCTGCGCGGGAAAGGCATGCCCAAACGAAACGGCAGCGGGCGCGGTGATGAGTATGTCACGGTTGAAATTGCGGTGCCCAGCCGTATGAGCGCGGAGAAGAAGAGAAAGCTCAGAGAGTACGCGCAGACAACATGAGACAGATAGCAGCGAACAAAGCTCGTCTTCATCAGGCTTTCATAGATTTGCATTGTCCGACAATGTAAAACATGGTAAGCGAGTTGAGGCGGGCTTTTTTGTGTGCTATTATGAGATAAACGCTCCGCGAGCGAGACTTGAATACAAGAGTTCGACCACCGTCTGCTCTTTTGTAATGTTGCTGATCTTAATGTGAGGTGCTTATGAATATAAAGATATTGGAACTGATTGACGGAGCAAAACAAGCCGAAGGTCTCACGGTCGTTATAGATGTGCTGCGGGCATTCTCTCTGGAAGTCTGCCTCTTCGCCCAGGGGGCGGAAAAAATCTATCCGATCGGCGACATGAATGAGGCATTTGCCCTAAAGGCAGAGCATCCGGACTGGCTGCTCTTTGGGGAGCGGGGCGGGGCAAAGGTCCCGGGCTGCGACTACGGCAACTCGCCGACGGGTATTGCGGGCATTGATTTCACCGGAAAGACGCTGATCCATTCGACCAGCGCCGGGACCCAGGGAATAGTGAACGCGACCGGCGCGGATGAGATCATCACAGGAAGTCTTCTCAACGCGCGTGCAATCGCGGAGTATATAAAAAAGAAGAATCCAGAGACGGTCTCCTTCTGCGCGATGGGCAATGCCGGTGTTCGCCGTGCAAATGAAGACGTCCTCTGCGCCGAATACATTAAGAGCATTCTCCTTGGGCATCCGATGCCCGACATAAAGGAGCGCGCCCGTGAACTTGAGTGGAACGGCGCGGAGCATTTCTTCAATGAAAATACGCAGCATATTTATCCGAAGCCGGACTTTTTCAAGTGTATAGAGGTCGACTCCTACGACCTTGTCATCCGGGTCGATCGGGATAAAGACGGAAGATATGTGGCGACGAGAGTGTAAATCATGGGCTGGCGCATTATGCGCCGGCTCTTTACGTCTGGAAGAAAGGCAGCAGTCTGCTGAGCAAAATTTATATCCCCCCATGGGGCTTAAAATCCGTGCTTTAGTGCAGTAAAATATTCACAGGCTACAGGGATTCATTTTGGAATAATGTCAGTTGGCACTGACTGGAATCCCGCGCTAAGTTTCGAGGGAGACTTGAAATATAAAGCCGATTGAACTCTGGTCCGGATTACTGGACGAAAGCATAAAGAGTTTTGAATGATCCATGAGGAGGATTTCCTATGCATATGGCAGACGCGCTTGTCGCGCCGGCAGTCGCAGGCACTATGTACCTTTGCTCGACCGGAGCGGCGACATATTCCGTAAAAAAAGTAAGGGACATGGCTGACCCCAAAAAAATACCGGTCATGGGAATTATGGGTGCTTTTGTTTTCGCGACCCAGATGATCAATTTCACGATCCCGGGCACAGGTTCCAGCGGCCACCTCTGCGGCGGCATGCTGCTGACTGCGCTCCTCGGACCCAGCGGCGCTTTTCTCACCATGATCAGTGTGCTGCTGATTCAATGTCTTCTTTTTGCGGACGGAGGCTTGCTGGCTCTCGGCTGCAATGTCTGGAACATGGCATTTTACGGGTGCTTTGTCGGTGCCCTGATCTGGCGTCTCTTTATGAAGGGCGGTATGACCCGCGGCAAGATCATTGCGGCTTCGATAGTCGGCTCCGTGGTCACTCTGCAGATGGGTGCTTTCAGCGTCGTCCTCGAGACCCTCGCGTCCGGCATCACTGAGCTTCCGTTCTCAACATTTTTGCTTGCAATGCAGCCCATCCATCTTGCCATAGGCGCGGTTGAAGGGCTTATCACTGCGGCGGTACTGTCATTTGTATATTCCGCAAGGCCGGAGCTTCTCTACTGCTCTTATGCTTCTGCAAATGAAAACCGCCTCTCTGTCGGCAAGACTCTTGCCATCATCGGCGTGTGCGCGGCTTTGATCGGCGGCGGCCTGTCGCTATTTGCATCATCCTATCCTGACGGCCTTGAATGGTCGCTCGAAAGAGTCACAGGAAGTACGGAACTTGATGCGGAAGGATCCATCTATGAGGCTGCGGGCAGCGTTCAGGAAACCACATCGCTTCTGCCTGATTACGCGTTCAAAGGAAACGAATCGGCAGTGGGGACATCCTTCTCCGGCATCGTCGGCGGCGCGGTTGTTGCGCTCGTCTGCATCGGAGGCTGCACCGCGTTCAAGTTTTACAAAAAGGCACGAACCGCATAAAGACATTAATGAGCAAGATCAGCAGTGCAATAACTGAAATTCACAGAATTGAAGATCTGCAAAAAAGAGACCAGTGGCTGAACCGCATTCACCCACTGGTCAAACTTGCGTGTACATGTTTTTATATCGTCTGCCTGGTCTCGTTCAACCCCTATGATATTCTGGGCGTGCTGTCCATGGGGCTCTATCCGCTCATCCTGTTCATGACGGGCGATCTCAGCATAACTGACTGCCTTCGAAGAGTGCGCATCGTTCTGCCCCTTGTGTGCCTGATCGGAATCTTCAACCCGATTTTCGACAGGGCTCCGATGCTCCTTTTCGGGTTCGCTGTGAGGGCGGGATTTGTCTCTATGCTGACTCTGATCATGAAGGGTGTGTTTGCGGTCCTGGCCTCCTACATCCTGATCGCGTCGACGTCTATCGAAAATATCTGTTACGCGCTCAGCATTCTTCACCTTCCCGGTATCCTGATTACTGAGACTCTGCTCATCTACCGTTATGTCGGGCTGCTCCTTGCCGAGACAGAACGGATTACGCAGGCTTACTCGCTTCGGGCTCCGGGTCAGAAGGGTGTGCATTTTAAAGTCTGGGGGTCACTCGCCGGACAGATGCTTCTTCGCAGCATGGATCGTGCAAATGACGTCTTCGCCAGCATGTCTCTCCGAGGTTATTCTTCGGATTTTCGATACCGGAAATCCGGTATCCGATGGCGGGCTTTTGACTTGCTTTATCTTGCGGTCTGGTGCTGCGCATTTTTGTTTCTCCGGAACTTCCCTCTTTTTGAAATAGTGGGATCATTGTTCGTCTGAAAAATAATGCAGGGGATTGTGTCACGCCACTGAGACGAATAGCATATTGATTTGCCCGCCGCTTGTAGAAGCTTGGTTTTCCCCGACTGAGATATATCAGCCGCATGCTTTATGTGGAAAAAGGCCGGCAATGGTCAGTACATCGGATGTATGAATAAATGGAGTAAAAATGAGACAAATTGAAATCAGGAATCTGACATTTGCATACATGAAAGGCGCGGATATATTGAAAGATATCTCACTCAGCGTGTCTCCGGGTGAATCTGTCGGGTTGGTCGGCGCGAACGGAGCGGGAAAATCCACCCTGCTCAAGATTCTTGTAGGGCTGAACCCGGGATTTGCGGGAAGTGTGACGGTCGGCGGAATTCCGGTCGAAAAGGGTACGTTGCCAAAGATCCGGCAGAAGATCGGCTACGTGTTCCAGGATTCGGACAGCCAGCTTTTTATGACGACTGTGGGCGAGGACGTGGCTTTCGGACCGAGGAACTACGGTCTTTCTGAGAGCGAGGTCAGAGCCCGCACGGATCGGGCGCTGGCTGAGACAGGCATCACGCATATTAAGGACAGACCGATCATGAGGCTTTCCGGCGGTGAGAAGAAGCTGGCTTCTATCGCGACGATACTCTCCATGGAGCCGGAGATTTTGCTGCTCGATGAGCCGTCGATTGCTCTCGATCCAAAGAATCGGCGGAATATTATTAACATATTGAACCGCCTTCAGGCGACGAAGATCATTGCCTCCCACGATCTTGACATGATCATGGATACGTGCAGCCGTACGGTCCTGATGGGCGACGGGAAAATTATAGCCGACGGACCGACCGACAAGATATTGCGGGATAAGGCACTTCTTGAAGAGAACAGTCTGGAGCTGCCGCTCCGGCTGCAGTGATTCGATCCGGCGGCACATGGCAGGCACGGCCCGTATGAGGCAGCTCCGCTGCGCAGGAGTCCAAAGACTCGCACATGCGCTTTTGCCTGTGCTATAATTAAAAGACAGTATCTGTTTCAAGTTCTTCGTTTGCCTGCGGGCAGCAGGCGGGGCTTGAAGCAGTTGGAATCATGAGGTACTGATTCCGGCGGCATTGTCTTTACCGAGGAGGAGCAGAAAATGGCAGACCATACGCATGAACACTTGCAGGAAAAAGAACAACTCACGCATGTGCACGGGCACTACCACTCCCCGGAGCACAAGAAAAAGGTGCTGAACAGGCTCGCCCGGATCATCGGCCATCTCCAGAAGGTCAAGGATATGGTTGAAAATGATGAGGACTGCGCAGATGTTCTCGTTCAGCTGTCCGCAGTCAATTCCGCCGTGCGGAGCCTCGGCAAGGTGATCATCAACGAGCACATCACCCATTGTCTCATCCATGCGATGGAGGATGGCAACAGGCATTCAATCGAGGAATTCCGGAAGGCGATTGAGCGCTTTCTGTGACGAGCGGCAGCCTCCGCCATACCGAAAGACGCAAAGATGTCTCTGCCGCAGACGGCAGGAAGTCTGATCCGTAAAACAAAAAAGCCGCCCTATGGATCTCGCTGCAAGAAGAGCGGGAAGCCAGGGGCGGCGTTTTTTTACCATGCTATCAATTTTATACGATTATGCTGCCATACGTGCAGGCTGTCTGCTGAGAAAAGCGGACAGGGATTTGCACACGATGCCTCCGACGACTCCGACAGCAACAGCTTCGATGAGTCCCTGCAGACCGACGAGGGCGACGACGAATGCGAGCGGGTTCGAGACGCCGAACGTATTCACAAGATTCTGCACATAATCTGTGTGGTAGAAGACCAGGCAGATATAACCCATGAATAACAGTGTGTTGAGAAGCGGGGCGGCGATGGAGCCGACGAAGAGGCTCCATGTCCTTCTGTGGTCGAACTGTTTGACCAGAGAATAGACGACTCCTGTAAGTAAGCCCATGAGGGTGCGGGTCACGACGCAGAGAATGAAGGTGTGGACCGGGCTGACGCCAAGAAGCGCGCTCGTCATGGCAGAACCTCCGGTGAGTGCGTCCTTGAAGCTCACGAGTCCGAATACGGCTCCGGTGATGGCTCCGCCTGCCGGACCGATGATGATGGCTGCCACTGCGATCGGCAATGTCAGAAAGCTCATGTAGAGCGGGCCTACCGGCACGCTTCCGAGTCCGATGGCTTTCATGACGAGCTGGATGCAGATGAGCATTGCGAGCTGCACGAGTGTGAGTAGATCGTAATTCTTTTTCATATTTTG
This sequence comes from uncultured Lachnospiraceae bacterium, assembly GCA_902788035.1. Taxonomy (GTDB): domain Bacteria; phylum Bacillota; class Clostridia; order Lachnospirales; family Lachnospiraceae; genus Chordicoccus. The sequence goes on from CADAIL010000010.1 coordinate 15,572, forward strand.
TTTCCTCCTGCTGCTGTTCCGCCTTAGGCGCGGATACGGCGCAATTTCATAATAGCGAAAACGCCTCAAAAGTCAATAGAAGTCACAGATTGTTCAATCTTTTGAACAAGACCTACAATCTAGACAGGCTGTAACGGAATTACTAATCCGGCGCAAACACCATCTTCATCGAAAAACGCATATCCTGTCCTGCGAGCTAAGTAAATGCATTCGCATTTACTGATCTCTCGGTCGGATATGCAATGTTTTTCTCACGAAGATGGATGCTTTGCTGCCGGAAGCGAAGTACAGGAACAGCCTGTCTGGATTGTTACATATTATCAATGCCGGAACTATCAGCACGTGAATTATCAGCACGTGAACTATCAACACGTAACCTATCAGCACGTGAACTACCAATGCCGTAACTATTAATACCGGTAATATCAACACCACTCAATTGACATAATGCTACTCCTGTGATAGCCTTTAAAACATATGAGTGAATATTCACATGAAAGCGGGGGATCGCCATGGCTATAAATGAAATTGAACACTGCGAACACACGGAGGTCCATGCCGAGACTGTTCAGGCAGTGCGGGAGCACATGCCGGCCGAGGATGAGCTCTACGACCTCGCGGAGCTCTTCAAGGTGTTCGGAGACTCGACGAGGATCCGTATACTATTTGCACTCTTTGAAGCAGATATCTGCGTATGCGATCTTGCGGAGCTTCTGGGTATGACACAGTCCGCGATCTCACATCAGCTGCGGATATTAAAGAACGCAAAGCTGGTCAAGAACAGAAGAGACGGCAAACAGGTCATTTATTTTCTTGCTGACGAACATGTCAGATTTATCATCAATCAGGGTCTTGAACACATAGAAGAGTAATACTTACCGGAGATGGCAGAAATTCGGTCAGGAAGTTTTAACTAATTAATGACAGGCAGTACGTAATCTCACTTCGCATCCGGGTTATTTCCGCGGTGTGCAAGTGGGATTTTTTAGTCTCTGCCGAAGAATTCTTGTGCCCGCGCCGCAAAGCCCTTTGTGGCACGAATAGAAGGCACTTTATGGAGTTTAGGTATGGAATACAAGTTTGATGACCTGATCCACAGGTGGGAAGAACACGAGCTCTTTTACAGGGATCTCTATATGAAAAAGCAGGGAGATCCGGCGGCCTACAAAGAGTATTTAAAGTCGTTAGACGTCAATGATCTTCGAGACAGAGGCCTTACGGTCCCGGAACTTTTTGCTCCGTTTTCCGTGCTCGGGGAATATTCAATCATTTTCCCGCTGGCAGCGGATCTATCTGTCTGGAAGCACAGCCGCTACACGCCTTCCTACTACCATTCGCATGAGTATATTGAGGTCGTCTGCGTCATGGAGGGCAGGGCAGTCAACCGGTTCAGCGAGACGGAGAGTTATGAGATGGTGCCCGGCGACATTATCATCCTGCCCGACGGCACCCGCCATGCACTGGAAGTTTTTTCGGATGACGGTATCGTGCTCAATATCATGCTGAAGAAGAGCACGTTCGAGACAGCCTTTTTCGATATATTGTCCAATGACAATCTGCTGTCGAACTTCTTCCAGGGTGTGCTGCGCGGGGAGAACAGAACGCCGTACCTCTATTTCTCCTGCGGCGGGGATCCTGAAATCAGAAAATGCATTGAGCGCATGTTCCTCGAATACTACTGCCACCGCCACTATTACGAGATGATTGTAAAGAGCCTGGTGATCTGTCTCTTTTCGCTGCTCCTCCGCGATGCCGATAAATATCTCACGCAGGGGGAGAAGGATATCAGATACAGGATATATCAATATTTGCATAAAAGTTTTGCAAATACATCTCTCGAGGAAGCTGCCGATGCCTTCGGCTACCGCCCTGCATACTTCAGTCGTCTTGTCCGCAGGGAGACCGGACGTTCATTCACGGAGCTCCTGACGGCCTACAGAATGCAAATGGCCTGCCGGCTCCTTCTTGAGAGCAATATTCCGATTTATCAGATCAGCGAGATCGTCGGGTATCAGTCTCTGGAGCATTTTAACCGCACTTTCAAGGCTCAGAAGGGCATGCCGCCGTCCGAGTTCAGAAAGACAAACAGAAAGTAAAAAAACATCAAGTTACCGGACAAGACACTCAATGGTATCTCTCACTGAAAGACGATAATATTATTATCAGAATACTGTCCACATATTCGAAATGCTGATACGGCTCATTCGTTAAGGAGGAGTGAGCATATAACTCGTTTCGCTGTGCATGGACGGAAAGGAGTGAGAGATGAAAAAGTTACTAAGTGTATTCCTTGCAGCTGCGATGACCATTTCCCTCAGCGCGTCAGTCTATGCCGGTGGACCCGATGCTTTTCCGGATGAGGAGATAATGGTGGAAGAAGCTGCCGAGGACGAGATCCTGGTGGAGGACACCGCGGAGGAGGTTGCGCTCGCGGTGGAGGACACTGAAGCCCCGGAGGCCGCACTGGCCGAAGATACAGCCGAAATTCTTCCCGCGGAAAATGAAGAAGAAGTCGGCAAGATCGCCCCGGTTTATAAGTACAGAGTGTATGTGCCTGAGACATATACAGAAACTCAGAAATACCCGTCCGTCTATCTGATGCCCTATGACGGCTACAGCGCGGACCAGTATTTCGAAGACGGAATTGAGGCTGTCCTCGATGAGATTACGGGCAGCGATGAAGCTATCGATATGATCGTTGTCATGCCTGAGTATAAGGCAGGTGAAGATTACGTGGTCAAGCTCCCGGAGCTTGTAGCGGAGATCGAGAGCAATTACTCTGTCATTGCCGATCCCAATTACCGTGCCCTGCTCGGCGTGAACGTCGGCGGTTATATGACGTATGAGATTGCAACAATCGAGAGTAATAGTCATCCTGAGGTTGCAAATCTGTTCCACTGCTTCGGATCTCTCATGGGCGATTTTACAAGTGATGCCAATCCGTATCTTGGAGATAAGGGGTCTGTATACAATGATTTCGTAGCTGGTATGGACCGTATGGGCGGCAGGGGCAGCAGCTTCCTGAGAAATAAGTTCTTCTACATCGACGCGCCGAACGGATCTGCCGACAGCACGGTCGCCGGCGGAACATCCGACATCGGCGCCGGGCTTGAGAAGAGATCGAATCCTTACTGGGCGTACGGAGGATCCTATTATCTCTACAGCACCCCGAACCCGAAGCAGGTGGAATACGCGATTCTCGACGGAGAGGAAAACGCTGAGTTTTATATGGAAGGCCTTCACCGGTCTCTGAACAGATTCAGTCAGAGATTTACTGAGAATCTTTTTACTGGAAGCCTCAGCTGTACGCCGCAGGCGGTGACGAGCGCAGATGATACAATTGACGCAGTGGTCAAACTCACAGTGAACAGCGGGATCGCAAGCTATGTCGATGAGATACCGGACGTCACTCTGACCATAAAGATGACGGATCCGCTCACGGGCGGCGAGCTCTACAGCACAAGCGAATCCCTCGGAACTCTCACTGCTGACCAGCAGGCAGAAAAGCACATCGCGCTCTCGAGCGACGATATGGCGGAAGGCCTTAACACGACCGTGTCGGCGAGCATCTCTCTCCTCGGCATGGAGCATGAGCTTGCTTCCCTCGATCTGGTAACGGTACAGGATATCGGCGAAGCGGATGATGAGAAACTGATCGACCTTATGGGCAACTGGTATTTCAAGGCCTATAAGACATATCGCAGGAATGACGCGACGGTCGTCGATCTCGACAGGATCGCTTACCTCACGCCGGATGTCTATGAGACATGGGGCACCGTACAGCCCTGCCTTGGCTGGTGGACAGGCGATTTTGACGCCTCCCTCGGCGGTCAGGATAATTACGGCGGCTATGCGTGGTACATTCGTACATTTGATGTACCCGCTGATTTCCCGACAGAGGATCTTACCATGGCTGTCGGCTATTTCGATGAAGCCAATGAGACCTATGTCAACGGTCACCTCATCGGCTCTTCCGGTATGCGATATGACATTGCGCCGGATAATGTCGGCGTCTATGACGGATCGAACCCGTGGGATGTCAACTGTGTATATCCGATTGAGTCTTCCGTCCTCAATTACGGAGGAACAAATACAATCGCCGTGCGCATCTGCAACTCCAGCGGTGGCGGCGGATGGTATGAAGGCCCGGTAGGCATCTATTCCAGAGCGGCCTATGATAAGATCTCGGCAGGTGACTCCCGCCTCACAGTAGAGGAGTATGAGTCTGCATCGACCGGAAGTACAGAGACATTTCGCCTCTATCTGCCGGAAGATTACTATGAGAAGGATAATGTCAAGCGTTACCCGACACTTTACCTCTTCCACGGCATCAACAGCACAAGCAAGACATATGAGATCGATGATATCGATCAAGTCCTCGATGAGGCTGTCAAGGCCGGGCTGATCCGCGATATGATTGTTGTCATTCCGGATGACCCGACAAAGTCAAGCTTCTGGAGAGGCACATACGGCGACATGGTCATCAAGGATCTGGTTCCCTATGTGGATGAGCATTATCGCACAATTAATGATGAGCGCTACAGATTCACAGCCGGCTGCTCGATGGGCGGCGCAGGTTCCGTCGGTCTCGGCCTCTTCAATCCGAACCTCTTCTCGGGTGTCATCAGTTTCTACGGAGCTCTCAGTTACACATCTGCTGTCTCCGACGGGGCTGCTGTCTCCAAAGAATATCTTGACATGTACAGGATCTACATGGCCTGCGGCAATCAGGATATGTACAACTTCTATGATGTGCAGGAGCAGATGAGCCGGGTGCTCACAGAGAAGGGCGTCGAGCATTATCATCTGGTCGACAACGGCACGCATACAAGTTCCTTCTATCTGCCGCACTTTATCCCGGCGATCGAGTATATACTTGAAGGCTCCTACACCACGACGACTTCTGCGGAGATCCTCAGCGGATCCGTCGAGAAGAAGAGCGCGTCGGCGGATGAGCACACAGTCACAGCGCTTGCCAAACTTACTGTCAGTGACAAGATCAGTGATTACCTGAACACAGTCGCTGCATCCAGCTTCACTGAAGATGAGAATCCACCTCTGCGCATCCCGGTAGAATTCAGGATCACGCAGAATGACAAGGTCGTAGCTTCGTCAACGATTTTCTTCGAAGTCGATGCAGCGGGCGAATTTGAAGCCGAAGCTGAAATCCTGGCAGAGGCTCTTGACCAGTCAGCTGAATACAAAGTCTCGGCTTACGCGTCTGCTCTTGAAAATACTGTAGAGCTCGGAAGCTATGTCGAGAATGAAGTAGACGACGGACTTTTCGATGATGTCAAGGATCCGAAGCATCCGTACTTCACAGCGATTTACTGGGCAGTCGATAAGGGTATCACAAAAGGTTACACCGGAACGAATCTCTTCGGTATCGACGATCCGTGCACACGCGGCCAGGCTATGATGTTCCTCTGGAGAATGGCCGGCAAGCCGAATCCGACGTACAAGGCAAAGAGCCCGTTCAAGGATGTTCCAACGAACCACGCCTTCTATAAGGCTATCCTCTGGGGCCAGCAGAAGGGCATCACTAAGGGCTACTCAGACGGCACATTCGGAATCGATCAGCCATGCACGCGCGGCCAGATCGTGACCTTTATCTGGAGATATAAGGGACAGCCGAAACCGAAGACGACAAAGAGCCCGTTCAAGGATACAATCACACCGGCATACAAGACGGCTGTTCTCTGGGCAGTGGAGAAGAAAGTCACGAACGGCTTCTCCGACGGAACCTTCAGAGACAAAGCTGAGTGCACAAGAGGTATGATCGTCAAGTTCCTTTATAACATCAGATGATGGAGAGTCATTTTCAGCTGTAAGATGTATCCCCGTTTTTTAGTATTACCCCAGGAAAGGCTGCCGCGCCGGGTGCGCGGCAGCTTTTCTTTTGCGGCTGAATGGCTTGGCCGGGCTGCACCGAAGTCTCATGAACCGGCGCAAGCATCATCTTCATCGAAAAGCGTGAGTCCTTCCCTGCGAGCTGAGAAACGCTCGCGCGTTTCCTGATCTCTCGGTCGGACTCACAATGCTTTTCTCACGAAGAAGGATGTTTTGCCGCCGGATAAGTGAACCGTGAATGCAGCCCGTCTGAACAGCCGCGATTTATGAACAGTTCAGACAGGCTGCACGAAATCTCAGAAACCGGCGCAACGCGAGGTCTTTCCCTGAGAGATTGAAATATGCGGGCCAACTGACCTGAAATGTATTGACAACGCACCGCAGTGTGATAGAATAGAATCAAACATATGAATAAGTGTTCATATGATAAAAGAAAAAGTACTGTTTCAAAATCAGGAAGAGAGGATTTTGCCATGAAGAAAACCTATAAAATCGATGTCGACTGCGCTAACTGTGCAAATAAGATGGAGGAAGCCACAAAGAAGACTCCTGGCGTGAAGGACGCGACAGTCAATTTTATGGCACTCAAGATGAAAGTCGAATTCGAGGACGGCGCTGACGTGGACGCAGTGATGCAGAACGTCATCAAGAATTGTAAGGTAGTGGAGGATGACTGCCAGATCTTTATCTGACAGCATTTGCAATGAATAAAAAACAGAAAAATCTGCTGATCAGAGTCATCTCGGCGGGAGTGATGATGGCCGTCCTCTTGCTTCTGCCGCTTGATGATAAGCCGATTCTCAGATTTGCATTATTCATGATTCCCTACCTTACAGTCGGATATGATATTCTTCGAAAAGCGTTCAAGGGAATCATGAACAGACAGGTGTTCGACGAGAATTTCCTTATGGGAGTTGCGACCATCGGAGCCATGGCTCTCGGCGAGTACACTGAGGGTGTTGCCGTTATGTGGTTCTACCAGATCGGTGAGCTCTTCCAGAGCTACGCCGTCGGAAAGAGCCGGCAGAATATTTCCGATCTCATGGATATCCGTCCTGATTACGCCAATATAGAAGAGGACGGGCAGATAGAGAAGGTCGATCCGGATGACGTCGAGGTGGGTTCTACTATCGTGGTGAATCCGGGTGAGAAAGTGCCGATCGACGGTGTGATCATAGAGGGACACACGACACTCAATACAGCGGCGCTGACCGGTGAGAGTATTCCGGCGGATGTACAGGTTGGCGATGAAGTCATCTCCGGCTGCGTCAACATGACCTGTGTCATCAAGATCGAGACAACGAGGGAATTTGAGGAATCGACTGCCTCGAAGATCCTTGATCTGGTGGAGAACGCGACGTCGCGGAAGTCGAAGTCTGAGCAGTTCATAACGAAATTTGCGAAAGTCTATACGCCGGCGGTGTGCTACAGTGCGCTTGCCCTGGCGGTTCTTCCTCCAATTATCCGGCTCGTTATCGGTATGCAGCCGATGTGGGGCGACTGGATCTACAGAGCTCTGACTTTCCTTGTAATCAGCTGCCCCTGCGCTATCGTCGTCAGTATTCCGCTGAGCTTTTTCGGAGGTATTGGCGGGGCCGGCAATCAGGGTATTCTGATCAAGGGCTCCAACTTCATGGAGACGCTGTCACAGGTGAAGACGGTCGTATTTGACAAGACCGGAACTATAACCAAGGGAAATTTTGTCGTGTCCGGTGTGCATCACAGCACGATGGAAGATAAGAAGCTTGTTGAGCTCGCTGCCCTGGCGGAAGCTCATTCGAGCCATCCGATCAGCAGGAGCCTTCAGGAAGCCTACGGCAAACCTCTCGACCTCGGACGTGTGTCTGATGTGACCGAGTATTCGGGCGAGGGTGTGGTCGCCGTTGTAGATGGTAAGCAGGTCGCCGCGGGGAATCTCCGCCTTATGAAAAGGCTTGGAATTACAGCAGAAGATTGTCACAAAGTCGGAACGGTCGTCCATATTGCGCTGGATGGAGAGTATGCCGGCCATATCCTGATCGCCGATGAGTTGAAAGGAAACGCTCGCGAGGCTATGAAAGCCTTGACTAAAGCCGGCGTAAGGCGCACCGTCATGCTGACCGGCGACAAGGAAAATGTGGCCCAAGCGGTGGCATCCGAAGTCGGGATCAGCGAGTACCATGCGGGTCTTCTCCCGGCGGACAAGGTCGGGCACGTCGAGAAGCTTCTTGCCTCGTCAACTGAGAAGGATCGTCTTGCCTTCGTGGGCGACGGCATCAACGACGCTCCGGTGCTCGGCCGCGCTGATATCGGCATTGCGATGGGTGCCCTCGGCTCAGATGCAGCGATCGAGGCTGCGGACGTGGTTCTCATGGATGACGATCCGCTCAAAATTGCCAAGGCTATCCGCATCGCCAAAAAGTGCATGCGCATCGTTTACGAGAATATCTATTTTGCCATCGGCGTGAAGCTGGCCTGCCTGCTTCTCGGGGCGCTTGGCATAGCCAACATGTGGCTTGCGATATTCGCGGATGTCGGCGTCATGGTGATCTGCGTGCTGAACGCGATCAGGTGCCTTATGGTGAAGAATCTGTAACTAATCAATCCAGGCCTCGCTTCGCGAGACTTGGCGCGGGATCAGGATTGAGATAAGTTGACATAATACTGAAAATCCTGCATTCTGCTGCCGGGATGGCAGTGGGATGCAGGATTTTTTATCCAAAGTCCTCGTAATTTTCGGTGAAAGAGTGCAGCTCCCCGCGTGTCTTATAGCCGGGGAAAGTGTCGAGCTGGACCGCGTGGCACGCGTTAAAGATACTGGTCTCGATTTCCGGATTGGTCTTTTTCAATTGACGGATCAGTTCCTTGGTCTCGCGGCGCCGGGACGTGGTCTCGGCGTTGTCCCTGGAAGTCGTCTCGGTGAAACGGCAGGCACACTGAATAAACTCGAGGCCGTTGTATCTTGCCCAGGCAATGATATCTGCCTCATTGATGCGGTACATGGGACGGATGAGCTCCATGCCCTCGAAGTTCAGGCTGTGGACTTTTGGGACAATAGTTTCCAGCTTGCTGCTGTTCATCATAGCCATGACGACCGTCTCTATGACGTCGCTCATATGGTGACCGAGCGCGATCTTGTTGCATCCGAGCTCTTTGGCCTTCGCGTAGAGATGGCCTCGGCGCATGCGGGCGCAGAGGTAGCAGGGCGACTTGGTCTGCTTGTTCGCGACATCAAAGATATCCGTCTCGAAAATCTGGATCGGGACCTCAAGGAGAGCAGCGTTGCTCTCTATTTTTTTTCGGTTTATCGGATTGTAACCCGGATCCATGACCAGATAAATGAGGTCGAACGGGACTCTGGTGTGTTTATGGAGCTCCTGCATGAGCTTGGCCATCAGCATGCTGTCCTTTCCGCCAGAGATGCACACCGCGATCTTGTCGCCGGGGGAGATCAGCTCATATTTTACGATTGCTGTCATGAACGGTGCCCAGAGCTCTTTTCTATATTTTTTATTAATGCTGCGCTCGATCATCTGGCAGCGGGTGAGTTGTCTTGCCATAGGACTCCTTCGAACTGAATATTTATTCGCAAAGTATACACCATTGCAGGATAAATGCCAAATGCTTCTTGAGCCCGGAAAGATATGAATATTCCGGCCAGTTTCTGCCAGCCGTAAAAATGTGATTTACGTTATGGAGTATTCGTGATAAGATTGGTAGGCGTGAGTGTATCGCAACAGTATTCAACTATCGGGTTCGCGCGGCGGAGCCGATACAGATTTAGTGAGGATAGTATGCCATTACTTGCCAATTTCCACACGCACACCACATTCTGCGATGGTAAGAACACCGCGGAAGAGATGGTGCAGCAGGCCATATCGCTGGGTTTTACCCAGCTGGGCTTTTCCGGCCACATGGATCCGGACATCCACATGGACATTCAAGCGTACTTTAATGAGATCCGCAGGCTGGCAGACGTCTACAGCGACAAAATAGAGATCCTCTGCGGCGTTGAACTTGACAATATGTATGATCCGAGCTGCGCTCGCGGTGCGGATTATATCATCGGCTCGACGCATTTCCTTGATGTGCGGTCCGAGATTCCGATGTCGGTCGACAATACAGAAGAGTATATGGCGCATCTTGCCAATAGATTCTTCGGCGGAGACTACTACGAACTCGCGAAGGCTTATTATGAACTGGAAGCACAGGTCTATGACCGTACACATTGTGATCTGATCGGCCACTTCGATCTCGTGACGCGTTTTAACGACGAGATGCATTTTCTGGATGAAAGTGAACCCCGCTACTGGATCCCGGCTCTCACAGCCATGGAACATCTGGTACGGCAGGGCATTCCGTTCGAAATCAACTGCGGCGCGGTGAACCGGAATCGGAAGAGGGAGCTCTATCCGAACAGATTCCTCCTTCGGCATCTTCGGGAATTCGGCGGCGAGATATTCATCAATTCCGATGCCCACCAGAGAGAGCTTTTGGACGGCGGTTTTGACATTGCGGTGAGGACAGCAATCGAGTGCGGATTTACTCACGTCAATATCTTAACAAAAGAGGGGACAGGCAAGCTTCATGTCAAGCAGCTTGCCCTTGATACACTTTAATATATTCAATGACGCAGAATTCTCATGGCTTTGGATCGTGAGATGAATACGCTAATTGAAACTGATACAGAAAGGCGGTTCACATGGCCAGAATTGCAACTGTAGCGAGAAAGACAAAAGAGACTGATATCAGGGTTACCATCAATCTTGACGGGAGCGGCATTTGCAGCATCGATTCGGGGATAGGGTTCTTTGACCATATGCTGAATGGATTTGCAAGACACGGAATGTTCGATCTTGAGCTGGCCTGTGACGGAGACACTTTTGTGGACTCCCACCACACGATTGAAGACTGCGGCATCGTACTCGGCGAGGCCATCAGGCAGGCGGCCGGCGACAAGGCAGGCATCCGCCGCTTCGGCAGCTTTATCCTTCCGATGGACGAGACGCTTATCCTCTGCGCAGTCGATCTGTCCGGCAGACCGTATCTGAATTATAAGGTCGATTTTACGGTTCCGCGCCTTGGAACGATGGACACGGAGATGGTCCGGGAGTTCTTCTACGCGGTGTCCTACTCGGCCGCAATGAATCTGCATGTGAAAATGCTGGACGGCCTGAACAATCACCACATCGCCGAGGCCTGCTTCAAGGCATTCGGCAAGGCTCTCGACGAGGCGACTTCCTACGACCCGAGGCTGGGAGGCCAGGTGTGGTCGACGAAGGGGAGCCTGTGATTTTTCGGCTGACTGTCTGCTGCCCATAAATATGTTGAGCTTGGGGTTGTTGCTTATGCGACAACCTCTTTTTTGACTTTATGACTGCCAAGGTCACCGGTAGAGGCAGCAAAATCCTGCTTCTAAGGCAAAATAGTTGCCTTTGACCAAAGCGAGTTTCATCAGGTCTCCGGCAGAGGCAGTAAAATCCTGCTTCCAAGACAAAATAGTTGCCTTTGACCAAAGCGAGTTTCATCGGGTCACCGGCAGAGGCAGCAAAATCCGACTTTCAAGGCAAAATAGTTGCCTTTGACCAAAGCGAGTTTCATCGGGTCACCGGCAGAGGCAGCAAAATCCTGCTTTCAAGGCAAAATAGTTGCCTATGCTCAAAGCGAGTTTCATCAGGTCACCGGCAGAGGCAGCAAAATCCTGCATCCAAGGCAAAATAGTTGCCTTTGACCAAAGCGAGACTCATCGGGTCTCCGGCAGAGGCAGCACAATCCCGCATTCCAAGGCGAAGTTGCTGCCTTTGACCAAAGTGAGTCATTAAACCATGGCCGGAATCAAGACAGGCAGCCCAAAGTGGCTGCCTGAACTATTATGCAAGCTTCACTTGTGCGGGCAAAAGTGATATTCTTAGGAAGTGGTAATCTTAAGAAGTGATATTATAAGATACTGATATTAGGTATCTGAGAGGATTTATCTATGAGACGACTTAAATCTTTATTAATAGTTCTTGCCGTAATGCTCACGACCGCGTGCGGAGAAAAACAGGTCACTGTCGATCCCGGATGCACGACCAGAATCCATTTTGTGTGTATCAGCAAGGACAATGCCGCCATGGACTGCATCCTGCTCGAGAGCGAAGGCCGCTTCGGGCTCGTCGACTGCGGCTACTGGGACCAGCGCGAGCAGATCACTGATTCAATGAGCGCTCTGGGCGTGACCAAAGACAATCTGGAGTTCATCATCGGGACCCATGCGCACGCAGACCACATTGGCGCGATGAACTACCTTGTCCAGAACTATAATGTGGAGCGCATCTACCTCATGCCGTTCTCTGCTGACTGCCTCACGAAGCCGGAAGAGTGGTACGACGAGTCCTGGGACAATGTGATGAAGACCGCGGATGAGAAAGGCCTTATCGTCGTCGATACCTTCGAAGAAGGCGCGAGCGAGACCCCGTGGCTGGCTGAGTCGGATGAGAGCAATCTCCTTGCCGCCGCTGACAGCGAACAGGATTTGAGCAAGGTCGGCACAGAGAAGAAATCCGGTGAACCGGGTGATGCGATCAAGACCATAGAAGCGCAGCGCGTCAAAGGCCGCGGAAAAGCAGGCAACCACTATACCGCAAGCCCGCACATTACCTTCGGCGACGCGGAACTGGATATCCTGAACTATTCACAGGACTATCTTACCGAGAAGGTGGTGAATGCCAATGACGCCTCCCTCGTCGTCAAAGTCACCGCCGGCGGCCACACCGCGCTTCTTTGCGGTGATGTCTCCAATGCGGGACCGAGAGGCAAAGACCCCGGTTACGATGAAAAAACGGTTGCTGAGATGGTCGGTCACGTGGATATTCTACATTTGCCCCACCACGGCTACGGATGGTATGACACGAATATCCCGGAGGATCTTAAAAAGTTCGATGCCGACCATATCGTCCAGACAGGAGCTACGAGTATGCTCTTTACAGAGAAGCCGGACACTTACGACGAGATTATCCGCGAGGTCAAAAAGGGAGCCACATATGTCTCGACGTTCTGGTATGACCGCCGCGTCATGGGAGGTGACGGCCTCTACGCGATCACGTATAACATGAGCGATCTCACATCCAATATTCCCGCAGATGTCAGCATCCTGGCTGTGAACAGAGACGGAAAGAGTGTCATGTTCAAAGCAGGCCGTCTGGCCGAGTACAATTATGACGATAAGACGTATCTCTCCAACGGAATTCGCAACGATTACGGGACTTTGGAAATCGACGGAATTACCTACGAGATCGACAATAACGGCAGGATCATCGGCGTGTCCGATGCGGAGTAAAGATCCATCTCCCGGAATTGAAAAGGCTGGCACATTCTCGCGGCTCAGTCGCACAGGGCGTCACAAACGTATGTCTGATGTGCAAGAACAAAGAGCGATGAAAAAAGACAGGTGGTCACATGATTGATGAGTATGTAATATCGGAAGGCAGGAAGCTCCGCATGGGAATTACGACCGGGACCTGCGCCGCTCTGGCTGCCCAGGGGGCGGTCAGGATGCTCCTTTCCGGCAGAGCAGTGAAGGAAGCCTGCCTTGTCACCCCAAAGGGAATCCGTGTCGCGGAGCCGCTCTTTGATATTTCAATCGACGGTGGGTCCGCATCCTGCGCCGTTCGCAAGGACGCGGGCGATGACAAGGACGCGACAGATGGGATCCTGATTTATGCCAGAGCATCTATACCGGATGCTGAAGAAAGTGAAAGTCCGACCGGTCACATTTCTATCAAAAGTGCAAATTCGGCCGAGCGCATCTCTGACAAAAGTGCAAATGCAGCCGAACCTATATCCATCACCGGCGGCACCGGCATTGGCCGCGTCACTCTGCCGGGTCTTGACCAGCCGGTCGGGGCTGCCGCGATCAATTCGGTCCCACGGAAGATGATCCGCGAGGCGGTCACGGACGCAGCTAATGCCCTCGGATATGACGGTCCGATCGAAATTACTGTCTATGCGCCTGAAGGGCGTAATATTGCGGAGAAGACTTTTAACCCGAGACTTGGCATTGAGGGAGGTATCTCCATCCTCGGCACGAGTGGAATCGTGGAGCCCATGAGTCTTTCTGCTCTGAAATCCTCCATCGCTGTGGAGATCAGGCAGAAAGCCGCAATGGGACAAAGGAGACTTATTCTGACTCCCGGAAACTACGGTCTTGCTTACATAACCGGCTGGGCCGCAGAGAATGGGATAGACAGATTGAACGTGCCGGTCGTGACATGCTCGAACTTCATCGGCGACGCGCTGGATGAGGCGGGAGCGGCAGGCTTTGAGGATGTCCTCATCGTCGGTCATATCGGAAAGCTGGTAAAGCTCGCCGGCGGCATTATGAACACGCACAGCCGGATCGCAGACTGCCGCACGGAAATTATCACTGCACATGCAGCTATGTGCGGGGCCGGCAGGGAAATCTGTCATGCCCTCATGAGGGCTGCGACGACGGATGCCTGCATTGAGATATTGAAGGATGCCGGACTCTTTGAGGAGACGACGGAGTCGATCATCACTGCGGTATCGGAGCATTTGAATTACCGCGCACAGGGTCAATACAGAGTCGGCGCTGTCATGTTTTCCAATGTATACGGTCTTATCGGGGAGACGCAGGATGCCGGGAAGATCATTGATGACTGGAGATTGTGATTCGATGCCGGTCTCATGAGGTGAGTCCGAATTGCAGAGTACCTCGGGTTTCGAGCGGGGGCATGCAGTAAAAAAACAGAGTCGGAGAATAGTATGGTACATTTTGTCGGTGCGGGGCCGGGAGCCCCGGATCTTATCACTATAAGGGGAGCAGAACTTCTCAAAGAAGCAAATGTTGTCATTTATGCGGGCAGTCTGGTAAATCCTGCCCTGCTGGGACTTTGCAGAGAAGACGCAAGCATATATAACAGCGCGGAGATGACGCTCGAGGAAGTCATGGAGCGGATAGAGGAGGCTGAAGGCAAGGGGCAGACAACTGTCCGGCTCCACACCGGAGACCCATGTCTCTACGGGGCGATCCGTGAGCAGATGGACCTTCTGGCGGAAGCCGGCATTTGCTGCGACGACACGCCCGGTGTCTCGAGCTTCTGCGGGGCTGCGGCTGCCATCGGGGCTGAGTACACCCTGCCCGGTATTTCTCAGAGCGTAATTATCACCCGACTCGCCGGCCGGACTCCCGTGCCGGAGCGGGAGAGCCTTTCGAAACTTGCGTCTCACGGTGCGACGATGGTCATTTTCCTCTCCGCGGGGATGACGGATCAGGTTGCCGCGGAGCTCCTTGCAGGCGGAGCATACACAGAGAAAACTCCGGCGGCTATCGTCTACAAGGCGACCTGGCCGGAAGAGAAGGTCGTTCACTGCACAGTGGGGACGCTGGCGGAGGCGGCACGTGCAAATGGCATTCGCAAGACCGCACTCATCCTTGTCGGTGATTTTTTAGGATCTGTGTATGAGAGAAGCAGGCTGTACGATCCGGCATTTGAGACAGAGTACAGAAAGAAAACAGATACAAAACAGATATAAACACAAACATAAAAACAGATGTAAGAGGCAGTTATGGAACTTTTAAAGAAAATTGAAGCTATACTTCCCGAAGCCGAGGAGTCGCTCCTTCTGGAGCTCCTCGAGGGAGGATTTATATTTGACACTATTATTGACGGTGAGAAGATCGGCGTGCGTCGCGTGAGCGACACACCGGCGGAAGAGGGAATCGTCCGCACCGAGCTTTTCCTCTTCCCGCAGAACGGGAAGAAGGACAAGATGAAGAAAGGGGCTTTCGCGGTCATCGAGTCCCTTGTGAGTGACGGCGTGAGCGGGAGGCATGCATTTGCCAATCCGCGATTTGCCGACAGCAGAAAAGGGGACATGACGGACGTCTACTATGCGGTCGCAGCCTCCACCGGCGGCAGGCAGATCGCGAAGATAGGCGGCAACACGTATCTGGGCCATGATCTTCTCGTCGTGACGCCGGAGCGTGACCGGGTAGCCATTGAAGAGTTCGATTTCGGCGCAAATAAACTGTTCATGCTCGGCCTCTACGGCGGAGATTATAAAATCGAGATCAGGGAAAAATGAAGATTTCACTGACTGCGTTCACTGACCGGGGCGAGGCTCTGGCTGTGAGGATTACAAAGCAGCTTAATAATAGCGGTGAACAGGCAGAGTATGCCCGGTGCGGAAAGCGGCCGCTGCCTTCGGACATTGAGCCGGAATGCCCCGGCGACAAGAAGTTGCGGACTCCGGAGCCTTGTGCATACGTGCGGGCCGCTGATTGGACCGGGAAAGTGTTCGGTGAGAGTGACGCGCTGGTTTTTATTGGCGCTGCCGGCATTGCCGTGCGGTCGATCGCGCCGCATATAGTGAGCAAGACGACGGACCCGGCCGTGGTGGTCATCGATGAGACAGGCCGCTTCGTCGTTCCGATTCTCTCGGGGCATCTCGGAGGTGCAAATGCACTCGCCTTACGTCTTGCTTCCATCACCGGCGGACAGGCCGTGATTACGACAGCGACTGACGTAAACAGTGTGTTCGCATTTGACGACTGGGCGAGGCGCATGAACTGCGCGGTGGAGAACACAGATCTGATCCGGGAAGTATCCGGAACTCTGCTGAGAGGCGGAATCGTGCCTGTATGGAGCGATTTTGAGATTTTCGGAGAAGTGCCGTGTGGCGTTGAATATGGCAGTTTTGAAAAGGCGTCAGTGTGCATCACGATCCGCGATGAAGTGTGTACGGTTTCGTGTGAGGATGCCTGCGCTGACTGCAGGACTGATGGATTGTCTGCCCCGATTGATAAGAATAGTATGAGAAAGCTGCGCATTATCCCGCGGGTCGTCTGCGTCGGTATCGGGTGCAGGCGGGGAACGCCGGCCGAAGAGATTGAAGACGCGGTTTTGGAAGCGCTCAGGGAAAATGTTATTTCCCCAAAAGCCCTGGCAGCCTTAGCCAGCATTGATCTCAAGGCAGAAGAGGAGGGCATAAAAGAGCTTGCCCGAAAATATAAACTGCCTTTCCTCGTCTATTCCGCGGAGGAGCTTGGCGAAGCTCCGGGAGAATTCACCGGTTCGGAGTTTGTCATGTCCGTGACAGGCGTCGACAATGTGTGCGAGAGAGCGGCTGTGCGAGCGGCTTTAAGCAGCGCCCTTTTCTGTGGCGCGGGGAACAGATTTGTGACTGGATCCAAGTGTGGTATTGCGGGTGAGTCTGACTGCAGGCCTGCAATCGGTTATGCAGCCGAGCTTATATGTAGAAAAAGAGTGAGGGGCGGCGTGACCGTCGCGCTTGCCCGGAGAAAGGCGAAGCTCAACTGGGAAGTACGATTTCAATGACAGTTCAGACGGGCTGGACTCGACTTTAGAATCCGGCGCAAACATCATCTTCATCGAAAAACGCAGGTCCTTCCCTGCGAGCCGTAAAAAAGCTTACGCTTTTTTGATCTCTCAGTCGGACCTACAATGTTTTTCTCACGAAGATGAATGCTTTGCGCCTGAAACATAACATAAGAACAGCCTGTCTGAACAGTTACTGATTTCTGCAAGTGCTCAAGAGGAACTATTATGGCGAAATTATATGTCGTCGGCATCGGTCCGGGCAGTGAGGCTGCCATGACCGGTGACGCAAAACGGGCAATTGAAGAATCTGAGATCATAGGAGGCTACACAGTCTATGCCGAGCTGGTCAGGAAGATATATCCGGATAAGGAATATTTCACGACACCGATGACAAAGGAAATTGACCGGTGCCGCCTTGCCCTCGCGTATGCGGCGGAAGGCAGGACGTGTTCGATGGTCTGCAGCGGCGACGCAGGTGTCTACGGCATGGCGGGACCGATCCTGCAGCTACTGCCTGAATACCCGGATGCAGAGGTCGTCGTTGTGCCGGGGCTCACAGCGGCAAACTCAGGGGCGGCCGTTCTAGGTGCTCCGCTCACGAACGACTACTGTGTCATCTCGCTGTCTGACGCGCTGACCCCCTGGCAGGTCATTGAGAAGAGGCTTCGTGCCGCAGCCATGGGAGATTTTGTGACAGTCCTTTACAACCCGTCGTCCAGGAGACGGGCGGATTACCTTATGAGGGCCTGCGATATTCTGCTTGAAACCCGGAGCGCAGACACGGTCTGCGGCTGGGTACGCAATATCGGCAGAGAGGGGCAGGAACACAAAATTATGACGCTGAGTCAGTTGAAAGACGAACAGGTCGACATGTTTACGACTGTGTTTATAGGCAACAGCGATACTGTACGCACGAACGGATTCATGGTGACAGGTCGGGGATATTCACAAGTGTAAAATGAAGGTTAGAGTGTCTCTGCCTTGTTGGTGCAGGCACATTTCTTTGAGGCATATGCGCATGAATATATTGATTTTCGGCGGGACGACCGAAGGCCGCATGCTCGCGCAGGCAATCTCGGAACTTCATAAAGACAGGCATAGCGTGACAGTGAGTGTCGCGACGAGCGTCGGCGCGCACGAACTGGCCGGTATTAACGGCATCAAGGTCATTGTTGGAAGGCTGGACGAGGAGGAAATGGTCCGGCTTTTTTTGGAAAAAGAATCGGACGGGAAAAGTGATGACCGGACAGATGAGCATTTGCAGTATGACCTTGTCGTGGACGCGACACACCCTTATGCCGTGGAGGTGTCCGCCAACATCCGCTCTGCCGCGGTAAGGACCGGCGTCCGTCATGTGCGGCTCGTGAGGACTGACAATGACGGAGAAATCAGAGGCGAGTTATTGCAAGACTCTGATGCTGTCCATGTAGACTCAGCGGCTTCCGCCGCCGCATACCTTGCCAAGACGGAGGGTAGGATACTTCTCACAACAGGGTCGAAGGAACTTGGCGCTTTTCGTGAGATTCCGGCCGACCGGCTCTATGTCCGCGTGCTGCCGACGGCGGCAGGTATTGCGGCCTGCGAGCAGGCAGGAATTCCTTATCGCAATATAATCGCGATGGTCGGACCGTTTTCACAGGAGATGAACGCCGCGACGATGCGCCAGTATCAGATCGCGTGGATGGTCACGAAGGACAGCGGAAAAGCCGGAGGGTTTGATGAGAAAATGGAAGCCTGCCGGGAGACGGGAGCACGTCCGGTTGTGATTGAGAGGCCGAGAGAGTGTGGGCTTTCTATGGAGGAAGTTTTAGCGCTTATCGGATGACAGATTTTGGGCAGTACTGCTGCCATGACAGCCTGGGTGAACTGCTACCGACAGTTTTGGGGGAGAGATGCGGAAAATGATGATATTTGCTTGACAGAAAATGAAAAAGCAGGTATATTGTTAGTAACAACAAACCGGCATGCAGGGCTGCACGCCGGTAATTAAAAACATGTGGGTTAGGAATAACTAACCTAGAGCCGGAGGTAATTTATGAGCGTAGTAATTCTTGGCGGGAATGAGTGCATGGAGAGAGAATATACGAATGCATGTCGGAAATACGGATGCAAGGCCAAAGTGTTCTGCAAACCCTGCGCGGATATGAGCAACAGGATAGGATCGCCGGATCTCCTCATTGTGTTCACACATGCAATTTCCCACAAAATGCTTAAGTGTGCACTGACCGGAATTCACGGGAACACGAAGATCGTACGGTCGCATACCAGTTCCATGAAGTCTCTCAAGGATATCTTAAACGAGCACGCATGCGCCGCGGCTGTGTAAACAGTGAAATCATTTTGCGATGCAGAAAAATCATATGGGAGGTTTTAACGGGAACGAGTATTGATCGATCATTGTTCGCCGATTCTTGCAGGCCTGAAAACCGGAAATACGGAGGCAATGGCCAATGCAGTGGCAGAAGGCGCAAAGGATAAGGGAGCGGATGTTTCTCTTATAGACGCTGCAAGTTTTTCTTCCGACCAGGTGAGCGCATATGACGGGATCGCGTTCGGATGCCCGGCTATGGGTGACGAGGTCCTTGAGGAGAGCGAATTCGACCCGATGTTCACGGATGTGGAGCAGGCTCTTGCAGGCAAAAAGATTGCTCTGTTCGGTTCCTACGGATGGGGCGACGGACAGTGGATGCGCGACTGGGAAGATAGGTGCCGGGAAGCCGGAGCAGTGCTTGCGGCGGACAGTGTAATTGCAAATGATGCCCCGGGAGACGAGGAGACGGAACTGTGCAAGGGGCTTGGAGCTGCGCTGGCCTGATGATAAGAAGCTAAGGTGACGACTGAAAGTGCAGATAATAATTAGGATATATAAACCTAAAGTTGTTGCGACAAACTCATAATCAAAAAACCTGTTTCTCACACACCTTGATTTATTCATCAAAAAGACTATAATAAGACATTAGTTAGGAAGTATAAACTAATGTCTTATTTTTTATTTTCTGATTAGAATTAACTAATTTATGTAAGGAGGAGCATTATATGTCTATCGGAGGAAAAGTTGCATGGTTTATCGGCGGAGCACTTTTCGGATCTGCAGGTCTGAGAGTTCTGTCCGGCAGGGACGCAAAAAAGGTTTATACACATGCCACGGCGGCGACGCTTCGCTGTAAGGATGAGGTGATGAAGCACGTGGAACTCGTCCAGGAGGGCTGCTCGGATATTTTTGAGGACGCTAAACAGATAAACGAGAAGCGGAGAAAGGAAGAAGAGGCAGAATACATCGACGATTTCGTGAAGACGGATGAAACTGAATTTGCAGAAGAGAGCATCGAGAAATGAGATTTCGAATCTTACATGATATTCCCGGCAGAATGCGTCTTCGGGCAGATGTTCGCTCGATGAGCACAGAGCAGGCGGACATTCTTGAGGCGTGGATCAAAATATTGCCGGGAGTTGACCGGGTAACGGTTCATGAACGGACGCGCAGCGTAACAGTGGCTTATCATGGGGACCGCAGGAAGCTTTGCGGATCACTTGCTTCTTTTACTTATGAGAGCGCGGAAAAGTCTCTGGGACCGCAGCCGTCCGGAAGCCGGTTAATGAACCGGGAGTACAAGGAAAAGCTGGTCTTCCTTGTTGTCAGACACTTCGCAAGGCGTTTCCTGCTGCCAAATCCGCTTCGGCGCGTGCTTGCAGTTTGCAGGACATGTCCGAGAATAATTAAAGGCATAAAAGCTGCTGCGGCCGGTCACCTTACGGTGGAGGTGCTTGACGGAATCGCCATCGGAACGTCGCTTGTCACGGGAGACTATACAACTGCCGGATCAGTCAATTTTCTGCTGAGTGTTGGCGAAATACTTGACGAATGGACACACAAGAAGTCTGTCGATGACCTGGCACGGAGTATGTCCCTGCAGGTGGATCGGGTATGGAAACTCGGAGAAAACGATACTCCGGAGATGACTCCGCTTGGCGTCATTGTTCCGGGAGACCGGATCGTCGTCCATACGGGGCACGTACTGCCGCTTGACGGAATTATTGAGCGCGGGGATGTTATGCTGAATCAGGCATCGCTGACCGGAGAGAGTGTACCCGTCGCGAAGCATCCCGGGGCGGCGGTATATGCGGGGTCTGTTCTCGAAGAGGGCAGCTGCGTGGTACGCGTTACGCATGCGACCGGGGAGAACCGGTACGACCGGATCGTCCGTATGATTGAGGAGTCGGAACGTCTTAAGTCCGGGGTGGAGAACAGAGCGGGCCACCTGGCTGACAGCCTTGTTCCCTGGTGCCTCGGAGGCAGTATTCTCACTTATCTTCTGACGGGGAACACCACCAGGGCGGTGTCTGTTCTCATGGTGGACTTTTCCTGCGCGCTGAAGCTTTCCATGCCGCTGAGCGTTCTTTCTGCCATGCGTGAGGCAGGCGGCCACCATATCACTGTAAAAGGCGGACGCTTCATGGAGAAAATCAGCGAGGCGGATACCGTGATTTTCGACAAGACCGGTACACTCACGAAGGCCTGTCCGACTGTTGCAGAGGTGATACCTTTTAACGGGGAAGACGCGCGTGAGATGCTTCGCATGGCAGCCTGCCTTGAAGAACATTTTCCGCATTCTGTAGCAAATGCGGTCGTAAAGGCAGCTAAAGAGCAGGGGCTTTCCCACCGCGAGATGCACAGTGAAGTAGAGTATGTTGTCGCCCATGGGATAGCGACAAGAATTAACGGAAGGCGGGCTGTCATAGGCAGTTCTCATTTTGTTTTTGAAGATGAAGGTGTGCTTATCCGGCCTGAAGATCAGGAGAGGTTCCAATCTCTTTCGGAATCCGTTTCCTGGCTTTATTTCGGAATCGGAGGTGTTCTCTGCGCGGCAATCGGTATTTCTGATCCTCTGAGACCGGAAGCCCGGAATATCATGGAAGCCCTCCGGAGGGAAGGAATTGCGAAGACGGTCATGCTGACGGGGGACAACAGGAGAGTCGCCGGCGCTATTTCTGCAGATCTTGCTCTCGATGACTACAGAGCGGAGGTTCTTCCGGAAGACAAGGCAGCCTATATTCGCAGGGAGCATGAGGCGGGAAGAACAGTGATCATGGTCGGTGACGGGATCAACGATACCCCCGCCCTCTCACTGTCAGATGTAGGGGTCGCTGTCGGCAGCGGGGCTGTCATTGCGAGGGAGGTTGCGGACGTTACGATAGAGACGGAAGACATACGCGAACTCGTGTGGCTGAAGCGGCTCAGTGATGCCCTGATGGGGAGAATTCACCGCAACTACCGCTTTGTCATGGGATTTAACGGTACGCTGATCGCGCTTGGGGCGCTCGGGTTAATCACACCCGCAGCCAGTGCCTTCCTTCATAACTCATCTACTATACTGCTCAGTATGAACTGCCTTACAGCGCTTTTGGAGAAAGAAAGTGCTATAATTGATGACAACACACTGTCTTCAGAGAGGAACTACAGGTGAAAACAGAAAAACAATACAAGGACCTGACGATCCGGGAATTTACAAAAGCGGCGGATATTTATGAGAGCAGCCATGCCGGTATCTACGAGATGTGCAAAGATGATTATCCATACATTTCGGGTGAACTTACGAAGGAGGATTACACAGACCTTCTGGACTGCGGCTGCGGGACCGGCCCGATGATTTCTCTGCTCTACGAGGAGGATCCGACCAGGCATTATACGGGAATCGACATCACACCGCGCATGATCGAGGTCGCCAGGGCCAAAAACCTGCCCGGCGTCACGTGGGTGGTCGGTGATTGTGAGAATCTGCCGTTCGACGATAATGCGTTTGATGCCGTCATTTGCTCCAACAGCTTTCACCACTATCCGAATCCTCAGAAGTTTTTTGACAGTGTCCAGCGCGTTCTGCGGCCGGGCGGCAGGCTGATCCTGCAGGATTATACGGCTCCGGGACCTGTTCTGTGGCTCATGAATCATACGGAGATGCCGCTGGCCAATCTGATCGGTCACGGGGATGTCGGTGCCTATTCGCTGGATGAGGTGAGAGGATTTTGCGGAAAATCCGGACTGCGGGTCGAGAAGCTGGAACGGGGAAAGAAATTCCGGCTGCACCTGGTGGCCAGAAAGGGGCCGGTGCCGGAACCTCAGAGAAACGACAGTCTGACCAGAAAAGAGCAGATCAAAAATGCGTATAAGCTGACCGGGAGCAAATCGGGTTTCTATTTTAGACAGACAGAATGCAGCCCGCAATGATGAAGGCGCTCCTGATGTAAATCAGAGATACGAGACTTGAAATAAGGGGGAATTATGGCAAACGATACAAAAGAAAGAATACTCGCAGCCGCGCTCGAGATGTTTTCTCAAAAGGGCTATGCAGGTACAAATATCCGTGAACTCACCGCATCCCTCGGACTTGTCAAGTCCGGGGTGTACAAGCATTTTGAGAGCAAGGAGGCAATCTGGAACGCCGTGCTCGACCAGATGATCACCTACTACGGAGAGCACTTCGGCTCAGCCGAGAACCTTCCTCCCGTGCCGGATTCGCTTGAGGAACTGGTGCAGATGACAATGCGGATGGTAAATTACACCGTACACGATGAAAAAATTGTGATGACCCGAAAAGTACTCACAATAGAGCAGTTCCGCGATGAGCGCGCGCGGGAACTTGCGACAAAGCATTTTCTTACCGGCCTCACAGATATGTTCACATACATTTTCGCCGGCATGATGGAGAAGGGGCTGCTAAGGAGAGACGACCCGGGAATGATTGCATTTGCATACACCGCGCCGATCTCTGCCCTCATTCATCTGTGTGACCGGGAACCGGAGAAGACAGACGAGGCAATCGCGAAGATTGAAGCCTTCAGCAGGCATTTTGTGAAAACATACGGAGATCGTGCTTATGCGGCAGGAGCTGGACCGGGTTCAGTGATTTGCCATGTAGACAGATGCATGAGCCGGATGTAAAGTAAATGCAGGTAAACGAAAGTAATCAAAAGAAAATTATAACAAAGAGTAAAAGATGAATATATATCTCATCGGTGCCGGCTGCGGAAGCATGGGCACCCAGACGCTGGAAGCAACTGAAAAACTGGAGGCTTGTGATCTCATTATCGGAGCGAGGCGCCTCGTGGAAGGTCTGCCGGAGCGATATGAGGGCAAATGCATATCCGCCCACAAACCTGACATCATCGCGCAGATTCTTAGGAACGCTGAAAAGACCGGTGCTGATTGTGAGGTACGGATTGGTGATGGCGGTGAGACATGGAGCGATGACGACGGTGAGGCATGGAGCGATGACGGCGCAAAAGAAAAATGCGTCGTGCTTCTGCTGAGCGGAGACAGCGGTTTTTATTCAGGTACTGCTCGGCTCCTTAGGATGATCGATGAGCTGAGGGCGGAGTATCCGGACAGAAAATATGAGACAGAAATTCTGCCGGGGATCTCATCCCTGCAGTATTTTGCGGCAAAAATCGGGAGGCCGTGGCAGGATTTTCGCCTGGTCTCCGCACACGGGCATGACTGCGACGCGGTGTATGAGGTCATGCAGGGAAAGGATGTATTTTTCCTGACAGGGGGGAAATATACGCCGGCTCAAATCGCGGAGGACCTGTGCCGGGCAGAACTCGGAAGTCTCTCCATGATTGTAGGCGAAAACCTCTCTTATGGAGATGCGGAAAAGATTTCCCGGGGGAAGGCGGAGGAGTTTGCGGGGAGGACATTTGCACAGATGTCCGTCGTGCTTTGTGAAGCTGCGCCTTGCTATGAGGGTCCGCGGTATGGCATTTCGGATGACGCGTTTATCCGAGGCAGCGTGCCGATGACCAAGATGGAAGTGCGCGCTGTTCTGCTCGCGAAAATGGGTACCCGACCGGGAGACATCGTATGGGATGTCGGAGCGGGAACGGGCAGTGTGAGCGTGGAGCTCTCGCGCACGGCTAGACGGGTGCACGCGATTGAGTGTCTCCCCGAGGCATGCGAGCTGATCAGGAAAAACCGGGAGAAGTTTTGCGCATGGAATATCGAGGTGGTAAGTGGGATGGCACCGGAGGCGCTCGAACATCTTCCTGCTCCGGATCGGATTTTTATCGGCGGGAGCCGCGGAAATCTTGAAGAGATCATCCGGGCGGCAGTGATGAAAAATCCGGATGTTAGGATCTGCCTGACGGCTGTTACGCTGGAGACGCTCACGGAGGCCGGACGAGTTCTTTCCTCCCTCGGACGCGAGGCGGACATATCCCTGATTTCTGTGAGCCGCGCGGAGGCGGTCGGAAGCGTTCATATGATGAAGGCCATGAATCCGGTGTATGTGATCTGCGGGTGAGATATGGCGGTGATGCGTTCTTCAGTTTCCGGCAGGAAAAGATCTGGATTATCAACGGGTGTAAAAATGCGTAGTGTTATGATTGCCGCCATGGGAAGCGGGAGCGGAAAGACAATCGTCACCGCGGGTCTTCTCATGGCCTTAAATAAACGAAATATTGCGGTGAGGTCTTTCAAATGCGGTCCCGACTACATCGATCCCATGTTCCACACTCGGGTCCTTGGTGTGCCGTGCCGCAATCTGGATCTGTTCCTTATGGGAGAGAGGGGCGTTCTGCTGGAACTCTCCGGAAAAGAAGGCTCAGATATCCTTCAGGAAACATCAGGAGGTAGGGATGAATTCTCTTCCGATGTACTAAAAAGGAATCAGGAGTCGGCCATGCAGGAGTCAGAGAGCTCTTCGGGTATTGGCAAAGCAGAACAGCCCTTGGCGGTAATCGAGGGCGTGATGGGCTTCTATGACGGCATCGGCGGGACAACGGAGGCCAGCGCCTACGATATCGCAAGGCTGCTCGGCACACCTGTCATTCTGGTCGTAAAGCCTCGCGGGCAGAGTGCCACGCTGGCTGCCGAGATCTGCGGGCTTATGAATTTCCGGCCGGAGAATCACATCGCCGGAGTTATTCTGAATGAGTGCAGCGCAGCTCTTTCTGACCATTTGCGGTCAATCATTGAGAGGGAGTGCGGGATTCCGGTCTTCGGATATCTGCCGAAAATGGAAGAAGCTAAGGTGGAAAGCCGCCACCTCGGACTTTTGATGGCGGATGAGATCCCCGAATTCAGAGACAGGTTCGAAGCTATCGCGGCACGTATGGAGGAGACGGTGGAAATTGACCGGATTCTTGCGTGTATGGATTTTGCGGAAAGCGTGACAGATCAGGAAAATGTACTCGGTG
Source organism: uncultured Lachnospiraceae bacterium (assembly GCA_902788035.1). Classification (GTDB taxonomy): domain Bacteria; phylum Bacillota; class Clostridia; order Lachnospirales; family Lachnospiraceae; genus Chordicoccus. The sequence goes on from CADAIL010000010.1 coordinate 41,932, forward strand.
AGGAAATAGACCGGATAAAGATGCATGGTGCGGATGTGACTTCTGAAAGTCTGGCAGGGAATGTAGCTGTGTCTGTCACAGATGAGACGGAAGAGCAAAGATTAGGGGCAGTAATACTGAACGCAAACGAGATCGAATTCAAAGACAGTGAGAGTAATATTTCCCGGAGAATATGCCGCATCGCCGTCGCCCGCGATGAAGCATTTTCCTTCTACTATGCCTCATCTCTCGACGCGCTGCGCCGGGCAGGCGCAGAGCTCTTACCCTTCAGCCCGCTGCATGACCACTGTCTGCCCGCGGATGTCAGCGGACTCTATCTCGGAGGAGGCTATCCCGAAAACTATGTGAAGGAACTTTCCGCCAACAGGGAGATGCTGCGCGATATACGTGAAGCAATAGAGAAAGGCCTGCCGACAGTGGCGGAGTGCGGGGGATTTATGTATTTGCAGGAAAAACTGGAGGGATCAGATGGAAACGTCTATCCGATGGTCGGTGCGCTGACCGGTAAGGCGGCACGGACGCCGCGCTTAGTCCGGTTCGGCTACGTGACTCTGACTGCGGAGGCGGACAGCTTGCTGTTTCGGGCAGGCGAGCCGGTTCCCGCCCATGAGTTCCACCACTGGGACAGCACTGAGTGCGGGGACGCCCTCACAGCCCGCAAGTATGATGGCAGAAATTGGAAATGCGGCGTGGTGAACGATCGCTTGTATGCGGGGTATCCGCACCTTGAGCTTGGCGGGGACGCGCCACTGGCGGAGCGGTTCGTGCGAGCGTGCCGGGAGTATGCCGCAATAGAGTGCGGTTTGTGAGTTTGCTGTGGCCTGCGCTGCGTTTTTCGCGCGCTGTGGGCGCCAGCGTACCTACGCATGCCAGAGTTTGTGTTGCAATGCACCGGTAGAACAGTGTGCAACTGAGATATGGGGAAGGTATAAGGATTAGTGGTAAATCTTGTGATTGGAGCCGCAGCGAGCGGCAAGAGCGAATATGCAGAGGACATCGTGATGTCCCTGCCCGGAGAGAAAATCTATATAGCGACTATGGAGCCCTTCGGCGCAGAGGCAGAGGAGCGGATCGCAAGACACAGAGCCCTTCGCGCAGGAAAGGGCTTCTCTACAGTCGAGAGGCCGCGAAACCTCATCAATCTGACCCCGGAAGCGGATTGGAACGTGCTGATCGAGGATCTGCCCAATCTTGCGGCTAATGAATTATTCAGCCCCGAGGGCGGCGGAGCGGATGCTGTGCTTTCCGGGGTGGATAGGATTTGCAAGATTGTGTCCAGCGTGACGATCGTGACTGGAGACATTTTCTCGGACGGCGCAGAGTATGATGTCGGGACGCGGGAGTATATGGAGATGCTTGCGGACCTGCATATGAGAATTGCGGCGAAGGCGGACAATGTTGTTGAGGTCGTCTGCGGAATACCGTGCGCGGTGAAGGGAGAGCTGCCGGTGAATATTGTTAATTATGAGACTGCGGCGCCTGAGGTTGCAAATTGTGCAGAAGTAAATGTGAAAGAAATGATTGCTCAGGACAGACTGCATGTATATGTGACGGGTTCCATGGCTTCCGGAAAGAGAGAATATGTGCTGAATACGTTGGGAATACCGGAGACTGAGGCTGCTTTCGAAGTGCAGGAGCTCCTTCGGGAGAAAATTGATCCGGAAGTGCAGGAGCTTCTTCGGGAGAAGCCCAATATGGACGTGGCTGCACTGGCTGAAAAACTATCCGGCTATCAGGCGATTACGCAGACGGAAGTGGGCGCAGGTGTGATTCCGCTGTCCGCATCGGACCGTGAATGGCGGGAGAGGACTGGCCGGCTTGCATGCCTTTTGGCATCGCGGGCGGATATCGTGGTCCGTATGGTGTGCGGGGTGCCGATCATAGTCAGGGATCTCAGCCGTATATAGCCGCATATAGAATGCATATGTATTAGCCCCGATTAGCGGTATATCGTATATAAATATAGAGAAAAATATGATGCTGTTTTTAAGAAGGTGCTTCGAGCTATGCACGGCGCTGCAAGAACTTAGAGGCGTTCCTGATAAGAAAAACAGTCGTAGATCTCCGGTAAAACAGGAAGAAATAAAAGAAAGATATAAAAGGAAGACTGGCGCGAATCTTGTGCCGGAAAGGAGAAAAATGGCAGCACTTAGAGATATGTTCGATTTTCAGCGGTTTTCAGGTAATGAGAAACTTTGCAGTATGATCCGTCGCGCGGAGGAGCACAGCGGATCAAGGCTCAGCTTTGATGATCTGGATTTAGTAAACGCGGCGGGAACACCGGACATACTTCAAAAGAAAAACAGGGATATGCAGTAAAGCTTTGCACTTTACTTTCGTGGTCAAAACGCATAAAATATAGAAAGAAAAATTGTACCCCGGCTGTTTTTATTCGTATAAACGATAGAGGGACCAGGCTTACTTCGCAGTAGCCGGAGCCAGAATACTATATGGGGCACGATTTGGTTCAACTGTGCCGGAAAGGACAAATGATGGCATCTTTAAAAGATTTATTTGATTATCAGAAGTTTGCGGGAAATTCCCGGCTCGAAGCGATGATCAAAGACACTGAGAGCCGCTACGGATCAAAGCTCAGTATTGATGATCTTGAACTTGTGAGCGCCGCGGGTACCCCGGAACAGATTCAGCAGCAGAAAGAAATGCTGAAAAACAAGAAGGACCACGTATGAAAAATACTCAGACCTATGAAGAGGTTTACAGGGTGTATTATCCCAAGGTAATGGGATATATGCATTCCAAAATCTCGAGCAGCTATGAAGCGGAGGATCTTGCCTCCACGGTCTTCATAAAGATTTTTGAGAAATTTGAGACCTTTGACCAGTCGAAGGCCTCTATTTCCACGTGGATTTATACCGTCACACGAAACACTGTGATTGATTATTTCCGCGTCAGAAAAGTGCATGAAGAGATTGGAGAGGAAGATATCGTCGAGGATGATACCTATCAGGGTATTCTGGATGCGGAATCTCTGGAGGAACTGGCGGATGCCCTCGAAAAACTCCCCGAGAGAGAGAGGGATATTATCATTCTTCACTATTACAGCGGTATGCAGCTGAAAGAGATCGCTCCGAAGATGAACATGTCCTATAGTAACTGCAAGCTGGTGCACAATAAAGCGCTTATGCGTCTTCGTCAGTACATGACCTTTGACTGACCGTCATCGGGACGCGAACATTTTAAGAGGCAAGAGATACCAGAGCCGGAAAGATCTGATGATCTGATCCGGCATTTTTATCTCAGTGGGGGAAGCCCCGCGCCAAGTCTCGCGAACGGGACTTGAACTCAGTGGAAAATGCAGGGAGGACAGATGTGCATATAACTACGATGATTTTGATCGCGTTCATACTGGATCTTTTCCTCGGAGATCCGGAATGGTTCCCCCATCCGGTCGTGCTGATGGGAAAAGCGATCACATTTCTCGAGAGGCAGCTTCGGGATATTTTTCCCGCGAATCCTGAGGGCGAGAGGGCTGCCGGAAGAGTGATGGCATTCATTCTGCCGGTCTTTACGTACGCGGCTGCCCGGATCCTGCTCATAAGACTATCCATCGTCAGCCCGGTGATTGCCTGGGCTGTCAACATTTTTTTATGCTATCAGGTCCTGGCTGTGCGGAGCATGCTGCGCGAATCGAGAAATGTGTATCACGCACTGCAGACGAAGTCGCTTGACGCCGCAAGAAGGGCTGTCGCCCGGATAGTAGGGCGCGAAACCGCCAGGCTGAACGAGGCGGGCATTGTCAGAGCGGCGGTCGAGACTGTAGCAGAAAATTTTTCAGACGGCGTGGTCGCGCCTCTTTTCTATATGCTGATCGGTGGACCTTCTCTTGCGCTTGCCTACAAGGCAATCAACACAATGGACAGCATGGTAGGCTATAAAAACGACCGCTATCTGAATTTCGGAAGGGCAGCGGCCAAAATGGATGACGCTGCCAATTACATACCATCCCGCATAGCCGCGTTCCTGGTGATGGGGGCGGCCTTTATCTCCGGCGAGAAGTCGGAGGCAGATCCGCTCAGCTATCGCTTCGGCAGCGGAAAACTTGTCTCCATGTGGGAGAGGCGGATGATCGCTCACCGTGCATATCTCATATGGAAGCGGGATCGAAGGAAGCACGAAAGTCCGAATTCAGCACAGACTGAGTCGGCTATGGCGGGGGCGCTCGGCGTGCAGCTGGCCGGACCGGCAGTCTATTTTGGAAAAGTCTCAGACAAACCGTTTATCGGAGATCCTCTGAGACCGATCGAGGAGAGAGATATACTCAGAGCTAACCGCATATTTTTCACCGGCAGCTGCCTTGCGGTGCTTGCAGTCATTTTCTCGGGACACATTTTACTGTGACCTGCCTACGCCGCGCAGAACAAGGAGCATAAAATCACCCTTGCGAGCGAGGCTTGCCTCAATTAAGGACAGCGCGTGAATAAAAAAGAACAGCGAAAAGTGAAACATGGAGGAGACTGGTCGGGCTTTCTAGAAGAGCGCGGCCTTATTCCGTTTGACTATTCTGCAAATGTCTCCCCGCTCGGCATGCCTCCCTCCGCCCTGAAAGCGATGGAATCCCTTAGCGCCAGTGACCTGTCCCGCTATCCTGATCCAGAGTGCCGTGCTCTGCGGCGAGCGATCGCGGCCCGATACGGTATACACGGCGATCAGATCTTCTGTGCAAACGGCGCTGCAGACATCATCTACCGCCTGTCCTATGCCCTGAGGCCTGAGAGAGCGGTCCTCATTGCGCCGGATTTCGGAGAGTATGCGGAAGCGCTGGCAAATGTCGGCACGGACATCACTTACTATATGGCGGGCAATGCAGGATCGGATCCGGACGGCATGGGGAAGCCGAGAGATTTCGCGGTCGACCGGGGAATCCTGTCTTATATAAATGAGAAAACAGACCTCGTGATATTCAGCAATCCGAATAATCCGTCAGGCTGTGTGACAGACACTGAAGTACTTCACAGTATTCTGGGCAAATGCATAGAATGCGGCACACTGCTCGTCATTGACGAGTGCTTTCTCGATTTTCTGCCGGATGCGCGCGAGAAGACAATGCTGTGCCGCCTTAAGGAATCGCGGGGGCAGCTTCTTGTCCTTAGAGCTTTCACCAAGTTTTATGGCATGGCAGGGCTGAGACTCGGCTGGTGTGCCGCGGATGATCCGGAGCTGCTTGAAAAGCTAAGGAAATCAGGCCCTCCGTGGCAGGTCTCAACGATTGCCCAGACGGCAGGAGCGGCCGCGCTGGCTGACACTGCCTACGAGGAGGCCCTGCGCCTTTTGACTGCACGGGAGCGCTCATATATGCAGGAAGCCCTCATGGCCGGAGGATTCCATGTGATACCGGGCGCGGCAAACTATATTTTGTTTTACAGTGAGGACCATGAACTGCATGAGAAACTGCAGGATCATGGCATAATGATCCGGGACTGCAGCGATTATCCCGGTCTTGCGAAAGGCTGGTACCGTGTCGCTGTCAGGACCCGGGAGGAGAATGAGATGCTGCTGTCCCGCCTTTTGCCTGCACAGGTGTAAGGCGAAGCTGCGGAGGAAACGATATGACTCAATGCAGGAAGATAATGATACAGGGGACCATGTCCGGCGCGGGCAAGAGCCTTCTGGTCACCGCTCTTTGCCGTATTTTTCATGAGGACGGCATGAGGGTCGCTCCTTTTAAGAGCCAGAACATGGCCCTCAACAGTTACATAACAGCGGACGGTCTCGAGATGGGTAGGGCTCAGGCTGCCCAGGCGGAAGCGTGCGGAAAGCTTCCGGATGTGCGCATGAACCCTATTTTGCTCAAGCCGACCAGCGATGTCGGAAGTCAGCTGATTGTGAACGGACGTGTCAGGGGAACATACCGCGCGGCTGATTATTTTCGCATGAAAAAGACACTGGTTCCGGATATCATGGAAGCTTTTAGGAGCCTTGAGGCTGAAAATGATGTCATCGTGATCGAAGGCGCAGGAAGCCCTGCTGAAATAAACCTGAAATCTGACGATATAGTGAACATGGGACTTGCCTCTATGGTCGATGCTCCGGTCATACTTGTGGGAGATATAGATCCCGGCGGGGTATTTGCACAGCTCTACGGAACGATCATGCTTCTCACAGAGGATGAGAGAGCGAGAATCGCGGGTACAGTCATCAATAAATTCAGAGGCGACGCGGAGATCCTTCGCCCGGGGCTTAGTATGCTTGAGGAGCTCACAAAAGTTCCGGTGCTTGGAGTAGTACCCTATGCGGATATTGATATAGATGACGAGGACAGCCTGTCACCGAAGCTTGCGGGCGGACGCCATGACCGCCCGATCGACATTGCGGTAATACGTTTCCCGCGCATATCCAATTTCACAGATATCACGCCTCTCACAGCTCACCCGTATCTCGGTGTGCGCTATGTGGAAAGACCTGAGAATTTCGGACAGCCGGATCTTGTTATCCTTCCCGGGACAAAAAATACGCTGGATGATTTGCTTTGGCTCCGCGAGAATGGTCTTGAGGCCAGGATTCTCAGGCATGCTCAGGCAGGAGGCATGGTCCTCGGCATATGCGGAGGTTTTCAGATGCTGGGCGAATCGCTGTCCGACCCGGAGGGGAGCGACAGCGGAAGAGCGGGCAGCAGGATGCGGGGGCTGGGACTTCTGCCGGCTGTCACGATCTTCAGTTCTCAAAAGACGCGGCGTCAGGTCAAAGGAAGTGTGTGTGCCGGCGAACTTGCAGGCGCTTCCGTTACCGGCTACGAGATCCATATGGGGGAGACTCGGGTCGCGAACGGGACGGATCCTTTTGCGCGGGTCCGCTATGGAACTGAGGCCGATTCTTACGTGAGGAACCGCAATATTTTTGGCTCGTCTGATGAGACACGAGGAGACGATGAGAACGTAGCCGGCTCACAGGCAGATGGCTGCGTAAACGGCAGTGTTTTCGGCACGTATATACACGGGCTCTTTGACACGGGAGAGCTTACTGAAAAACTGGCTTCTTATCTTATGAAAAAAAAGGGGATCGCTGCGGATTCTATTTGTGTGGAGTCCAGAACCTCTTATAAAGAGCGCCAGTATGCCCGCCTTGCCGACATTGTGCGCAAAAGCCTCGACATGGAGACCGTCTGCCGGGCGCTGCGGTGAGTATAGCGATTACTTTGCAGCAGTTGGGAGCGCTGCGGTGAGTATAGCGATTACTTTGCAGCAGCCGGGAAGTGCGGCAAATGAGCGGCAGTTCAGGCGGGCTGTTCAGAGTGGCGTTTCCGGCGGCAAAGCATCCATCTTCGTGAGAAAAACATTGCTGGTCCGACTGAGAGATCAAAAAGTGCAACGCACTTTTTAAGCTCGGAGGGAAGGACCTGCGTTTTTCGATGAAGATGGTGTTTGCGCCGGATCATGACATTTCGTTTCAGCGCGCCTGAACTGCGTTGTAGGAGCAGATTAGGATTGGAACACAGGAGCGGAAAAAATGCTTCATATTTATACCGGTGAGGGAAAAGGAAAGACAACGGCAGCCATGGGGCTGGCTCTGAGAGCGATTGGGCACGGCAGAAAGGTCGTGATCCTGCAGTTCTTAAAGAGCGGAACGAGCGGAGAACTTATGCCGCTGACAAAGCTTGGGGCTACTGTGATATCCGGCAAGTCCGGGTGCAAATTCGTTTCAGCCATGTCTCCGGAAGAAAAGCAGGAGACCCGAAAAATGCATGACGAGCATCTGAGAAGTGTTATCGGCATGACATTTGACCTTCTGGTCCTCGATGAGGCCTGCGCCGCTTTGAAATATGATTTGGTCGATCCGGACCTTGTAAGGCAGGCGATTTCGCTTAAGTCTGAGCGGGAGATCGTTCTGACCGGGCGTGATCCGGCACAGTTCCTCTTAGACGCGGCTGACTATATCACGGACATGGTGTGTGTGCGCCATCCCTATGAGCGAGGCATTACAGCCAGGGAGGGCGTAGAATACTGAGAAAGGAAAACGGGTAGAAATATGGGAGACAGAGTGAAAAGCTCTTCTTTGGCAGATGCTGAAAGCAGCGGGAAAGAAAAACCTCTGGCACATGCTGAAAGCAGCGGGAAAGAAAAACCTCTGGCACATGCTGAAAGCAATGGAAAAGAAAAACATGTCCGGCCGGATGACATAGAAAAGACAAGTATGGAGATTATTGACGATGAGCTCAGGATGAGGGGCATCGTGATCCCGAAGGAGAACTATTCCGTGACGAGGAGGGTCATTCATACGACGGCGGATTTCGATTACGCAGTGAACCTTGCGTTTACGGATAGAGCCGCAGAACAGGGCATCGCTGCATTTGCCCGGGGAATCTCAATCGTCACAGACACCAACATGACGCTGGCAGGGATCAGCAGACCTGCAATGGAACGACTTGGAGTCAACGCGCATTGCTTTATGGCAGAACCCCGGATTCGCGAGATGGCCCGGGAGATGGGCACGACCAGGGCAGCAGCCTCTCAGATCTATGCGGCAGGGAAGATGCCGGGAGCGGTCCTCTCGGTGGGAAATGCGCCGACCGCACTCTTTGAAATCGCGCGTCTTATAAGAAACGGACTTCGCCCTGCCCTTGTGATCGGTGTACCGGTCGGATTTGTCAACGTGATTGAGAGCAAGGAGGAGATCCTTTCGGTGTGCAGAGAATATGCCATACCGGCTATAGCAGCCCGTGGACGCAAGGGCGGAAGTACGGTGGCCTGCGCCATATTGAACGCGCTTCTTTATGAAGCGTCGGGTCTTGACGACCCGTCAGCCAGGTCCTGAGCATGGCAAGGCTCTTTACAGGCATAGATTTTTTTTAATGTCCATGATATAGTAAAACAGAATATAGCTTAGACTGCCGGTCGGAATCAGATTGACAGCTGAATTGCGACACGGATCGGGATAGCGGAAAATACATTGCCAGGTGGGACGAAGTGAGTACATTAACAGGCAGACAATTAGAATTTGAGACCGTAGATCTGGAAGCGCTCAGGGAAGTGTTCCGCGATCAGACGGACAAAGAACAAGCCAAAGCGGAGAAGGCTTCGAATGGCCGCGACACGAGTACGCCCAAAGCGGAGAATACTCCGGAAGATCGCACCATGAGTGCGCCCAAAGCGGAGAATGCTCCGGAAGATCGCATCATGAGTGCGCCCAAAGGGGAGGAGACCCCGGAAGACCTCGGCATAAGTACGCCTAGAGCGGAGAAGATTCCGGAAGATCGCATCATTAGTGTGCCCGAAGCAGAGAAGGCTCCGGAACGCCGTGCTATGAGTGTGCCTGATGCGGCCGAGAATAATGTACTTTCGGCTGATGTGCCGGAACCGGCAGTACAGGAGGATTTCGACCCTGTATATCTTGAGATGGTCATCAGTCAGCTGTCTAAAAGGTATGAGGATAAGCACCGAATGTCTGTGGAACTGTCTTCGGATGTGTTTACGGCAATCGGAAAGGCGAAAGCACGCGCCAGGCAGGATCATGAGGAGGCGCAGCGGCAGGCCGGTGAAGCATCAGCTGTTGTCGATGATGCCACCCGCAAGCTGAGAATTATTGAGAAACGATATGAAAAAATGAGAAACGCTGAGCTCCTTGTAAAACGGGAACTTCAAAGTCTCCCTTACGTGGCAGAGGCGGCAATAACGGAAACTCGGAAAGAAATTGAACGGGAAAAAGATGAACTTGCCGGCTTCATGAGAGAACTTCCGCGCGCGGAGCAGTTCGAAGTGACAGCCAGGGCGGAAGCACTGACCGCTCTCAAAGCGACACTGGAGCCGGAATCTTACGCGGAAGAGAAGAAAAAGGTGCTCGATGCTGCCGAGAAACTCAGAAATCTGACGGACTACCTGCTGACAGTTGCCAAAAAGTCTCAGGGAAAAGAGAAACTGGAAGCAGAGTATGCGGCTGCCCGCCGTGAGGCAGCTATAAGAAATGCGGCTTATACTGAAGCTCACAGGGAATATACCAGAGCGCAGAGCCTGCTGGAGGATGCCCGGATCTTCGCGCGTGAAAAACGCAATCTTTACGACGCTGCGCATAAAGAAACAATGCGGATACGCAGAAAAATCGACACGCTCAAAGATCTCATTAATGCAGACGAGAATAAAATAAGTCAAATGGTGAAGGCTTCCGCTAAGTATGACAAAGTTTTTGCGGAGTATCAGGGCAGGAAAAAGAGACGGCTTGCCGGAGGCCGGCAGCTTGACGCAGCCAGGGAAGAGTATGCAAGGCTCCTTAACATTATGTCAGAAGCTAAGAGTCGTGCTGAAGACGCAGCGGAACGGATGTACCGGGCAGAGAAGATTTCTGTCAGGGACGTGATCGAGACTGATGTCAAAGACCCGGACTTCTTATATTTGAACCGATACGGCGCACTCCTTGCGAAGGCCCAGGCGGATGAGCAGGCAGCGCTCGGGGAGCTTAGGCGGGCGCAGAAAAAGTCAGATACAGTTTGAGAGGATATACAGTTACTTATGATAAAAACAAGACTGATCAGCCTTCTGGGACATGCGAAAAAATATATAGGATATAATATACTGTTCCAGTGGATCGCCCTGATCGCTCAGATCGTGGCATCTTTTCAGGCTGCCGATCTTTTAGCCCGCATTCTTGAAGGCCGCATGACCACAGTGATTCTCGCAAGGACTGCTGTGATTCTTGTGGTCTGTGTTGGCGTGCGGTCAGCCTGCGAGTGGTTCTCGCAGAAAATGACATTCATGGCATCATGCGATGTCAAAAAAATACTGAGGGATAAGATATATCAGAAACTGCTGCGGCTTGGCGTGTCGTACAGGGAACGGATCGCCACCAGCGAGATCGTGCAGCTCTCGACTGAAGGTGTCGAACAGCTGGAGACATACTTTGGCCAGTACTTATCTCAACTGGCTTACAGTATGCTTGCTCCGGTCACACTGTTTCTCGTGACGGCAGTACTGGTCAGTGTACGCGCAGCCCTGATTCTTCTTGCGTTCGTTCCGCTGATCCCTCTGTCAATTGTCATTGTTCAGAAGGTCGCGAAAAGGATCCTCGGACAATATTGGACGTCTTATACAGATCTCGGAGATATCTTTCTTGAGTGCATCCAGGGTCTCACTACACTGAAAATGTACAGGGCTGATGACCTCAAAGCGCATCAGATGGATGAGGAGGCGGAGGAATTCCGTCGCGCTACAATGCGCGTTCTCATCATGCAGCTCAATTCGACGTCAGTTATGGACATAATGGCATACGGCGGAGCCGCCTTCGGCATGGTTTCTGCCCTGACTCTGTATCTGCGAGGCCGTCTTGATTTTGGCGACGCACTGGTCGTTATCTTTCTTGCGGCTGAGTTCTTCCTGCCGCTCAGAAAACTCGGATCTTATTTTCACATTGCCATGAACGGTATGGCAGCAAGCGACAGGATATTTGCGCTGCTTGATTTGCCTGAAGCAAGGCGGGGCAGGGAGCAGCTGACAAAGACAGTCGATGTGGTAAGGGAGCGTGATCGCCGCATGAATTTTGCAGAGCAGAAGTTCTGCAGACCCAGCAATGTCTCCGTCCAGCTCTCAGACGTCGGCTTTTATTATGACGCGTCACGCCAGATTTTAAAGGGCGTGAACATGGTCCTTCCGGCAGGAAGCCTTGTCGCTCTGGTCGGTCCCTCCGGCTGCGGAAAGAGCACGATCGCGGGAATTATCGCCGGCAGGAACCGAAGATACACGGGAAGCGTTCGGATCGGCAGTATGGAGGGCGGCATTCACGAGCTTCGCGACGTGCGTGAGAAAAGCCTTCTTTCCCATGTTGTGCTGGTCCGCCACAATAATTACATTTTCAAAGGATCAGTGGCTGACAATCTGAGAATGGGAAAACCGGGAGCGACAGATGAGGAACTCTATGAGGCTCTTGACGCGGTCCACCTTGTTCCGTTCGTAAAGAAGAGGGGCGGCCTTTCTATGCAGCTTGAAGAGAAAGGTGCCAATATATCCGGCGGCCAGGCTCAGCGCATCGGCCTTGCCAGAGCCCTTCTGGTCGACGCTGAGGTCATGATTTTTGATGAGGCCACCAGCAACATCGATGCGGAGAGCGAAGAGCTCATTATGAGCATCATAAGGGAGATAGCGAAGACAAAGACAGTCCTCATGATTTCCCACAGGCTGCACAACTGCCTTAAAGCCGACTGCATCTATATGTGTGAGGACGGCGCGATTACGGAAAGCGGCACACACAGCGAGCTAGTGGCCAGGGGCGGATCTTACAGCGCAATGTACAAAGCCCAGAGGTCACTTGAAACATACGCCCATGGCGCACACGGAAATAAAAAGAAACATGTGGAGAGCTGTGCTGTCAGAGGCTCCGCTACATCAATCACGGAAGAAGACCGGGCTTATGAGAATATTCGCAAGTCCCTCATTGCCTACGCGGATGAGACCGCGACGGGAAAAGAGAAAAAAGCGAAGCGGTCAGAAAAGAATAGTGTGAAAGCTCCTGAAAAAGAAAAACGGAGGAGCGCTGTCATCATTATGGGACAGCTCATCGGTCTTGTACGTCCGCTGATGCCGGTCATGTGCACTGCGATCATTCTGGGTGTTTTCGGCTATTTATCTGCGATTTTTATCTCAGTGTTTGCGGGCAACGTTCTGCTGCACGGCCTTATTTTCGGGACCACCGAGGCGGTCTATGAAGCAGAGCTGGCGCAAGACGCGTTCGCGTTCCTCGACCCCGGCCACCGCGAGGCTGCTATTGCTGCGGCTGAGGCTGCCCGTGAGGCCGTGAGCGCTCTCCGCGCATCGGGGACACCGATTACGTTCACGTCACTTGCAACGAGGTCAGCCCAGACTCTTTTTGTGCTGATGGGTATCTTTGCGGTACTTCGAGGCATTCTGCACTACGCTGAGCAGTACTGCAACCATTATATTGCTTTCAGGCTTCTTGCCATGATCCGCCATGAGGTGTATGCGGCTCTTCGCAGACTGGCTCCGGCAAAGCTTGAGGGCAGGGATAAAGGCAATCTGATTTCCATTATTACCTCGGATATCGAGCTTCTGGAGGTGTTCTACGCGCACACGATCTCACCGATCGCGATCGCGATAATTACTTCAGTGATCATGATTTTCCTGTTTATGAGACATTCGCTCTTTGCGGGGCTTTTGGCTGCAGCTGCCTACATAACGGTCGGTGTGATCATCCCGGTCATTAACGGAAAAATGAACGGCGGCGTCGGCCTTGAATTCCGGAATGCTTTCGGAGATATGACCAGCTTTGTTCTCGACTCTCTTAGAGGTCTCGATGAGATCATACAGTTCGGATGCGGCAAGAGGCGACGGGAGGCAATTGCCTCGCGGTCGGACGAGCTGACGGAGCTGCAGCGCGGTCTCTCGGCAATGGCCGGGGTTCAGAGGGTCGTGACAACGGCAGTGATCCTGGTGTTTTCCTACGCCATGCTGCTTCTTATGTCAGTTCTTTATACCGGCGGCAGGATCGGTTATGACGGACTTCTGATTACCCAGATTGCTTTTATGAGCTCTTTCGGGCCGGTAGTTGCACTTGGCAGTCTTTCGAACAGCCTGAGCCATACTCTGGCGGCGGGTGACCGCGTCCTTGACCTTCTGGACGAGATGCCTCTCGTGTGGGATGTTTCCGGTACGGACGGCCGCGAAGGCTGGGACGGCTTCGAGCACTTCCGCGGCGCTGAACTCTCAAAGGTCACTTTCTCCTACGGGGATGAGATGATCCTGAAGGATTTTTCGATTCTCTTCTGGCCGGGGCGGATAATCGGTATTCACGGTCCGTCGGGATCAGGAAAGTCAACGATATTGAAACTGCTTATGCGCTTCTTTGACGTTCAGGAGGGCCGGGTCATGGTCTCCGGCGAGGATGTCCGGCATATCGCAACGACTCAGCTCCGCGACACGGAATCGCTCGTTGAGCAGGAGACGCATCTGTTCCACGACAGTATTGCCAATAACATTCTGATCGGTAAACCCGGCGCTTCCCGCGTAGAAATCGTCCGGGCGGCTAAGAAGGCGGCAATCCACGACTTTATTAAGTCGCTTCCGAACGGTTATGATACGACAGTCGGAGAACTCGGAGACACTCTCTCCGGGGGTGAGCGGCAGAGAATAGGCATCGCGAGGGCTTTCCTTCACAACGCTCCGTTCATGCTGCTTGACGAGCCGACCAGCAATCTTGATTCGCTGAATGAAGGCATCATCCTGAAGTCTCTCATGGAAGAGTGCAGGGACCGGACAGTTGTGATCGTATCCCACAGGGATTCCACTATGAACGCGGCCGATACGATATTTGAAATGTGAGACCGGTTCCGTATACATACTTTGATCCGGGTTTTTGCAGGTCGATCCGAAATACTAATGCCACGGGCAAGACAGGAATTTAAGAAATAATTAATAAACGTATTCACAGTTAGGACACATGGAGGTGGCAAGATGAATTATGCGGTAATAGACGTTGGCGGGACATTTACCAAATATGCGGTCATGACAGATGAAGGGGAATTTCTCAGGAAGGGAAAAATCCCGACAGAGACATTAGATCTTGACCGGTTCTTAGGATCGATCGCAGGTATTTATGAGGATGCAGCTGCTAAGGAAGCAGACATCGCGGGAGTGGCCCTCAGCATGCCCGGCTTTCTGGATGTTGAGACCGGATATGCCTACAACGGAGGCGGTGTGTATTGTGTCAAAGAGATGAATCTGATAGAAGCACTGCAGGAGAGGATTCCGGTCCCGGTGACCATGGAGAATGACGCGAGATGTGCTGCTCTTGCCGAACTCTGGCACGGAAATCTGGCGGGTTGTCAAAACGCTGCCGCGCTGATCCTGGGAACAGGTGTAGGCGGAGGCATAATCGTGAATGGTGAGATCCTCCGCGGAAAGCACTTTGTGGCGGGGGAACTCAGCTATTTCATGATGGAGGATATGGGCAGTGAGCTCTCGGAGGGAAAAATAGCCGCATTAGCAGCCAGCGCGAGAGGTCTTGTCGGCATGGTCGCGGAAGCGAAGGGAATCCCATCGGAAGAACTGGACGGTATAAAAGTCTTTAAAATGATCGAAGATGGGGATGAGACTGTCCGGGAGGTCCTCAGAAAGTTTGCGCGAAATGTCGCGAGGATTATCTGCAACATTCAGATCATTATCGATCCGGAGCGGGTCGTTGTCGGCGGCGGGATCAGTACACAGCCCTTGCTGATTGAGATGATCCGGGAAGAAGCCAGGAGAACAATGAAATTGTTTACATGGGTCGACATGCCGGTACCGGAAATCGAACCGTGCAGATTCTTTAACGATTCCAATCTGATCGGAGCCCTTTACTCGCATAAGAGTCAGCTCCGCAATAGGAGGTGAGTATGGATAATAATAAGATACAATGTCAGAACTGTGGGGAATGGATCGATGGTGAAGCCCAGTTCTGTCCGAACTGCGGGGCTTTCGCCAAGCGATCTTTCCGGCAGGATCCGAATAAGCAATATTGCGTGTTCTGCGGCAGTGAGGTTGCCGCCGGAGATAATTTCTGCCCTGTCTGCGGAACGAAGATAGAGGCAGGATCTAAAGAGAACAATGTCACACCCCCCGAAAACGGCAGGAGGAGTACCGGCAGCGGAGATGCGGTCTACGTCGGAGCGGCAGAGGGCGGCAGCCGGGCGGACGAGCGGACTGTGAAAACGGATGCTGCCCCGAACGAAAGCCGTCACAAAGCGTCATCCCGTCTGGCAGGATTTTTCGGTCTGGGCGATGACGATGATGATTATGATGAAGACTATGACGATGATGACGACGATGACGATGACGGAAGCATTCTCTTTGTGAGGCCGGAGGGCAGAGGCGGAAAGAACGGAAGCGGCAGATGGGCTCTGCTCGCTATTGTCATGGTAGCCCTGATCGCGTCAATTTTATTATTTGTAGTACCGGCGGTACGAAATGCCAAGCTCTCGGATTTCTGGACAAGCAGCAGGGATGATGAAGGAAAGCCGGAGGAGACAACAATCACGCCGAACGTGACAGCTATCCCGCTTGATACGCCGACACCAACGCCGACCCCGGTGCCGACGGCAACGCCGACGCCGTCACCTGTTCCGACAGCTATAACGGCCACGGAGCTCACACCGACGCCAACCCCGACTCCGAGCCCGACGCCGAGTCCCGAGCCTACGGCAACACCGATTCCTCAGCCTACATCAACTCCGGTACCGACCCCGACCCCGCTCCCGGAACCTACGGCGACTCCGAAACCCACTAAAAAACCGTCGTCGGGATCCTCAGACGGCATGGTCATGCCGGACAGCAGCTCGAGGCTTCTCAGTGAGTCTGAACTGGAAGGCAGATCTGCACGAGAGATAAGACTTATGGTCAACGAGATCTACGCCCGAAACGGATACATTTTCAATAATCAGGAGTATGCGGAGTATTTCAGCCAGTTCTCCTGGTATCATCCGAGTGTGCCGGCAAGTGAGTTCTCCGAGGATATGCTGAATGATGTCGAAAGACAGAATATCAATATGATCTCGAGTTACGAGAAGAGCCACAATTTGAATGCGGATGCGTATTGATGCAGAATAAATGAATAATATGCAAGCGCTGCGATTACTGCAATGACCGGATATGACTGAATAGCGATTGTCATATCCGGTCTTTTATTAGCAATACAGGGAGATGTGTTGCGCCAATTTGCTGCTCGCGATGAGAAATTACAGAAAATCGCTACATTTTAGAACCGGCTTGGCAAGGACCCGGCAAATACTTGACAAGAATTTGACGAATACTTAAAATTTCTTTATTTATCTCAGTGGTTATGTCACTCAATTTTTATTTAAGGCCCTTGAATCGGGTATTCTAACAACATAAGTATTTGGGTAAAGCTTTTGTTGTAAAAGGCGGGAAAAAGGATGAATAAAATATTGTATTTGGAGCGTATTAGAAACCTTCGCGAAGACAGTGATTATTCACAGGCTGAAGTCGCGAAGATCCTTCATGTTGCACAGAGAACGTACTCGGACTATGAGAGAGGGAATGTTAGGATACCGCTTGACGCCATGATCCAGCTCGCACAGCTCTATAAAGTCTCTATGGACTATATCTGCTGCCTTACGGATAAAAAATAAGGGATCTCTAAAGTTCGCGCTCACATCTGCTGAGGTCTGCATGTATGCGGCCGGCCGTGCCGGTCCATATGCGTGCGGATCGCAGCATTAGTGACAGCGCTTTTTTTATGTCAACCGGCCTTCTGCAGGGCTTTCGGCCTGGTCGGCATTTGTTTCTCGTGAAGATGCATGCTTTTTGTTGCATGAAAGCAGTTACAGGAAGATCTTGCCTCGCAAGTCAGCTTGAATTCGCAAGTAATATAGACGCACATTTATCAGCTCTTGCAAGAAGGGCTGTTTTTTATTATAGTAATTCATGATAACCCAAGAAGGAGAATGGATCTTTGGCGAAGAAAAAGAATCAGAAAAGAGTCGGCGGGAACTATTCCGGAAACCGTGTTAAAAAGGAAAATACCTATGGCAGCAGCAGAAGAAAGACATATATGATCCTGTCAACTGCCGCGATCATCATAGGGCTTATTATGACAGGTGTACAGTCGCTCGGCACATCACGTTCGAACGTGGAGCTCGCGTATTCTGATATGACGACAGTGATCCGGGAGATGGAGGACGAGGTATCGACCTTCGTGCGTGAGGCAGGAAAAGCAGGTGCACCTTCAGGGGACCGTGCCGGAGCTTTTGCTTCCGCATATTCGGCTCTCTGCCGGGCGGGATCCGCAAAGGAGAGATCTGACGCTGCAGATTCATTTGCAAATGCTCTCTCCGCCCTTCATGAAGCCTCCGACGAGGCAGGCATGCCTGTAAGTTCTTATAAGAATGCCGCTTCGGCTGTGGATCAGGAAGCGGGTAGATTGAATGCCGCAATCGCCGATTACAATGCGAAAGCCGAGGCATATAATAAGTCTGTGTCAGGATTCCCGAAAAGCATACTGGCACGTATAATGAGCTATACAGAAGTCGACCTTATCTCAGGGAGGAACTAATGACTCTTCAGCAGATGAAATATGCGGTCACGATAGCCGATTGTGGGTCAATTAATGAGGCAGCCAAGCGCCTGTTCATTTCTCAGCCGTCTCTTTCCGGCACGATCAGGGAACTGGAGAATGAGCTTGATATGACACTGTTCCTTAGATCCAACCGCGGCATCACGATCACGGCGGACGGGGAGGAATTCCTCGGATATGCCAGACAGATCCTTGAACAGTACGAACTTATAGAGAATACGTTCATTGCGCCCGAGAAGAGGAAAAAGAAGTTTTCGGTCTCGATGCAGCACTACACATTTGCGGTCGAAGCTTTTATACGGGTGGCAGGGAAGCATGAGGGAGAACCGTACGCATTTGCCGTCCACGAGACGAGAACAGCACAGGTCATAGAGAACGTCAGGAACCTTAAAAGTGAGGTCGGAGTTCTCTACATCAATGATTTCAATGAGAAAGTGCTCACGAAAATATTCCGGGACGCCGAACTCGAATTCATCCCTCTTTTTGAGTGCCCGATTTCGGTATATCTATGGAAAAATCATCCTCTGGCAGACAGGGATAAGATCAGATTCGAGGAGCTTTCGCCCTACCCGTGCCTCAGTTTCGAGCAGGGGGAGAATAACTCGTTCCATTTTGCGGAGGAGGTCCTTGCGACGCGGGATTATGACCGGATCATTAAGGCGGACGACCGGGCGACCATGCTCAATCTGATGGTCGGTCTGAATGCATACACGCTGTGTTCGGGGATCATCTGTGAGGATCTTAACGGAGAATATTACCGGGCAGTCCCGCTCGACGCGGATGATGTAATGACGATTGGCTATATCAAGAAAAAGCGCATGCCTCTATCTGCCCTCGCGGAGGAATATATCACAGAACTACTCTCTTTCAGACCGACAGATTAGACCGGAGGATTCATGATTTACGTCAATATAATAATTCTGCTATATGCGCTCATCACAATGACGATCCTGCTTGTGGGATGTCTTATGGAGTTTTCTATCAGACGGAAGAGATATCCATATTTTATCGAGTCAGTGGTATGCGCTATTGTCATGCTGGCGTCAGACCTCATCGGTTGGATAGCGGTATTCTGGAGGGATGAAAATATAATCGCGAAGCGCGTGTACAGTGTGTCGTATTTTATATCGAGCGCAGCGTATTTTGTGTTGCTTGTCTTTTTTGTGCGCTTCCTCATTTATGTAATTGAGGACACTGTCAAGGGTGCGCACGTGCCGAAATGGCTGGACTATCTGAATATCGCTGTGTGCGGTGTCTCCGCCGGATTCTGGGCTGTCAATTCGGTAAACGGTCTGATTTCCACTTCGACAGTCAACGGCACGGAAACCGGTCCTTATTATTTGATCGGTCAGGCAGGGGGTGCGATTGTTCTCTGCATCATATTTGCTCTTCTGCTCCGCTACAGCAGGGGTCTGGGAATCATTAATGTTGCGGTCCTTCTGTCATTTGTTATTTTCCCGATCATTACATTTGCCTTCCGCATTATTAATGTAGAAATCGGTCTCATGGGACCGGCGCTTTCCCTCTCCCTGCTCCTGGTCCACAACTATCTGAACATGCGGCGGACGATCAGCATGAGCGAGATGGAAAAAAGGCTGGCGCAGGACCGCATTGACATTATGCTGAGCCAGATACGGCCGCACTTTATATTCAATACACTCAACTCGATTTATTATCTGTGCGATCAGGATACAGAGCTTGCCAAGGAGGCAATCGCAGATTTTTCCGAATATCTGCGCACGAATATCCTCACAATTGAAAATTCGAGCCCCGTCCCGATGGAGAAGGAGATGGAGTTCGTGGACCATTATCTGAAACTTGAGCAGATGCGGTTCCGGGATGAGCTGGAGATTGTATACGACCTCCAGTATACAGACTTTTCTGTACCGCCCCTTACCATACAGCCGATTGTAGAGAATGCCGTAAGACACGGGGCTATGATGAACGAGGACGGCGGTCGAGTCAGTATCGGATCCTATCTGAAGGGCGACTTTGTAGAGATAGTCGTGAGCGATAACGGACCCGGGGCGGACGTCGATGCGGTCATGGCGGCGGACAGCAGTCATGTCGGGATCCGGAACGTAAAGGAGAGACTTGCCGGGATCCTAAATGCCAGTCTGACCTTTGAGAGTGCCCGGGGACAGGGCAGTCGGGTGACAATAGAGATTCCTGTAGACAAAAAATGACGGGCGTTCTGGCTGGGTCTGTAACGAATCAGACAGGCTGCTTTCACAGTTCGTTATACAGGCGGCAAATCATCCATCTTCATAAGAAAAACATTGTCGGTCCGACTGAGAGATCAAAAATGTGTAAGCATTTTTTAGCTCGCAAGGCAGGACCGACGTTTTTCGATGAAGATGATGTTTGCGCCGGATATTGACATTCCGATGCAGCCTGTCTGAACTGTTACCTGGGTCTCACGGGTAAGAATTGAATTTTCTCGAAGTTTATTATAGAATTTTGGGCTGAGGGTGGTATAATAGGCATAATTGTTCGGTGATTTAACGCATTAAAGCGGCATATTGATAAAGCCGGACATCGGTAATTCTTATTCTTGAAAGGGGGAAACTTTCATGTATGCAACATTCTGGTCCCTTGTACCGCCGATCGTTGCTATCGCTCTGGCACTGATCACCAAAGAGGTCTACAGCTCACTGTTCGTCGGTATACTCGTCGGAGGTCTGTTCTTTTCGGGATTCAGCTTCGAGGGAACGCTGGTACACATCTTTCAGGACGGCATGATTGCGCAGCTTTCCGACTCCTATAATGTCGGTATCCTTGTGTTCCTTGTCTTCCTGGGCATCATGGTCGCGCTCATGAACAAGGCGGGCGGTTCCGCCGCGTTCGGCGAGTGGGCGTCAAAGAAGATCACATCGCGCGTCGGCGCCCAGCTGGCTACGATTCTTCTTGGCTGCCTCATCTTTATTGACGACTATTTCAACTGTCTGACAGTCGGCTCTGTCATGCGTCCGGTCACCGACCGTCATCAGGTCTCAAGGGCCAAGCTGGCCTACCTCATCGACGCGACGGCAGCGCCGGTCTGCATTATTGCCCCGATTTCTTCCTGGGCGGCGGCGGTTTCCGCATTTTCTCCGGAAGGAACGAACGGCCTCGTCCTCTTCATCAAGGCGATTCCGTACAATTATTACGCACTGCTCACTATTCTTATGATGGTCACGATCACGGTCCTGAAAATCGACTACGGCCCGATGGCAAGGCACGAGAAGAATGCCATGGCAGGAAATATTTTTACGGATATGGAAACACAGGTTTCTGACGAGGACGCTATAAAAGGCAGCGGTAAGGTCATCGACCTCGTTCTTCCCATTGTATCCCTCATTATCTGCTGTGTAATCGGCATGATTTATTCCGGCGGTTTCTTTGAGGGAGAAGGCTTTGTCGACGCTTTTGCCAATTCCGACGCATCCGTCGGCCTTGTTCTCGGATCGTTCGTGGCTCTGGCAATTACTCTGATTGTCTATCTGATCCGCGGAGTCCTTAAATTCAAGGACTGCATGGCCTGCCTTACAGAGGGCTTCAAGGCCATGGTGCCGGCTATCATGATCCTTGTCCTTGCATGGACACTTAAGAGCATGACAGATTCTCTCGGCGCAAAGGATTATGTCGCGGCTATCGTTTCCAGTTCCGCAGGTGCTCTGCAGAACTTCCTTCCGGCAATTGTGTTCCTGATTGCGGTCGGGCTTTCATTTGCAACAGGAACATCCTGGGGCACATTCGGAATCCTGATTCCGATCTGCCTGGCATCTTTCCCGCTCGAGAGCGGCAACCCGCTCGCAGTCATCTGTGTATCCGCCTGCATGGCCGGCGCAGTCTGCGGTGATCACTGCTCACCGATCTCCGATACGACAATCATGTCCTCGGCAGGCGCGATGTGTGATCACATTGCTCATGTTTCGACACAGATGCCATACGCTCTGACAGCGGCAGCCATCTCGTTCGTGGCTTATGTCATCGCGGGATTTGTCCAGAATGCGGTGATCTGCCTGATCATCGGCGTGGTCATTACGATCGGGTGCATGTTCTTCCTGCACTACGGCATGAAGAACAGGGACACTGAGGCGGCTTGAACTGAAGATGCAAGTGATATTTAACGACTAAACTATTCTGCGGATCTGAGGAGGCACAAAATGGACATGCTTGCAATGCAGCTGGTCAGGACTTACGGAGCGGAGGTGCTCGATTCACCGGAGTTCAGGAAGGCTAAGGAGCAGAAGCACCACCATGTGACAACAGTGGGGGATCACAGCCTGGGAGTTGCGTATGTCTCTGTAAAGATCTGCAGATTTCTCAATGCGATGCATATAAAGACTGACACGGAATCCATTGTGCGCGGAGCGCTGTGTCATGATCTGGGCATCGTCGGCAGATATGAAAAGTTCAGCAATAATCTGGTGTGCTGGCAGAAACATCCAAAGGAATCCGTTCGGGTCGCGGGGGAGCTTCTCGGCGATCTTAACGAACGCGAGAAAGACATGATCCGCCACCATATGTGGCCGACGACACCTGTGCCGCCCCACTGCAGGGAGGGTTATGTGATCGTGATTGCGGATAAGTACTGTGCTGTCAGAGAAGTCACAGCCAGGATGAAAGAAAAATACAAGAAAAAGAAAGAGTCGGATCGGGTCTCCTGATCCGGCTTTTAATTTAGGTGCGGCCCGCATCAAATGCTGTCTTATTTCACAGAGTATTTGCAGTCCCCGGCTTTTAATGATATAGTAACTATATCTGACTATAAAGGAGGAGAATTCCGAAATGGGTCTGTTTGACGTTTTTAAGAAAAACGATAATAGTGAAGGCGGCGAGTATCACAATATGGAGCGCTCAGCGGATGCGCCGACTGCCGGGGAAGTGAGACAGGCGGTCGATTCTCCGGCGCCGGCGGCAGCTCCTGCCGGTAAGCAGCCGTCCCAGAATGTGCAGCAGGCATCTCAGCCGATGAATACCGCATTGCCGGCGATTACACCGAATAAGCTGAAGTCTGTCAATCATCCTGATATACTGAAAAGAGAGGACAGCGCAAGGGTCCTCGGCTATTTTATCGAGAGATATGACTCGGATAAGACAGTTGCAAATCTTCAGAACTGTATGAATAACTTTATGGATGTGTGGCTCTGGGTCCCGATGCGCATGCAGTTCTCGTCCGCGGATGCAGCCGGATTAAAGACGCAGACCATGTCTCGCAAATACGTGCCGAAAGATCCTGTCAGGCTTGTTCCGGAACTTCTCAAGGCACCGAACGGTGATGTGCTCTATTTCTCATTTACATCGAGGGATGAAATTTCCGAAGAATTTATGCAGAAGTATGTCTGGATGCAGATGCCGTCGCTGCAGTGCAGCGTATTTATCGCGAAGCACCCGGAGGTCACTGCGATCGTCATCAACCCGTTCTCAAAAAATCTGGCCTTAAAGCGTGATTTCATGATGAAGGTCATAAAGAAAAAGAACCCTGACGGGTAACTGTTCAGTCCCTGAATAGTTACGCCGCATCGGTGGCCTTCGGCATTAGAGTACCGGTGCGGCTTGGGAGAGCGCGTAGCCCGCTGTTCCTGCACCAAGGAGAAGAGATGGAATTTACACATTTTGATGATCTCGGGAATGCGCACATGGTCGATGTGTCAGATAAGAGCGTGACAGGCCGCAGTGCTTATGCAGTCGGGACGATCCGTATGAACAGGGAGGCTTTTTCTGCGATCACAGGCGGAAAAGTCAGAAAGGGAGACGTTCTCACAGTCGCGCAGGTAGCCGGTATTATGGGTACAAAAAAGACGTCAGATCTGATCCCGATGTGCCACGTGCTGTGTCTTACGAATGCGAAGGTGACATTTGAGATGCATTCCGATACCTGTACAGTTAAAGCTTTCTGCAGCGTGAAAACGGACGGAAGGACCGGGGTCGAGATGGAAGCCCTCACCGGGGTCACAACTGCCCTGCTCACGGTCTACGATATGTGTAAGGCTATCGACAAGCGCATGGTCATAGAGGACGTGCACCTCATAGAGAAACACGGCGGGAGGAGCGGTGATTTCTATTTCGACAGTGAGCCTGTCCGATAAAATCCAAAACAATAGCATAAGATAATAAATCAGCCCTCGCCGGGTGACGCGGCGGGGGCTTTTTGCAGCACTGCAGGAGGAGCGCAGTGGGGGCCTCCACTCGGAGGAAAAAGAAATCCAGTCAAACTATATGAATAATCCTGACGCAAATCGTGAATTATTCCCACTTGAAACATCAATGGATTTATTGTTATTCTCTTTTTACATTAAACGCATCTGATCCGACCGGATCAAACGGGGCTTCTCACCCCGTGGAATTCCAAAGACTTTGTGGCACAAGGCAAAAGAAAAATGAATGCGCGATCTGGCACAGCACTTAGAAAGGAGGTGGCGCACATGGGTGATTTTTGCGCTTTTTTGAAGGAAGAGGACGGAGTCACCGTCGTTGAGATCATTCTGGTTCTTTTGGTTCTGATTGCTCTCGTCCTTATATTCAAAGAGCAGTTGACAAAAGTCGTAAAGAGCATTCTGAGCAAAGTATCATCACAGGCCGATTCCGTTTGAGGAGGATCCGGCCCCTACCTGCCGGCCGTCAGAAAGTGATCCGTAGTTCGGCAGGTTGTCCTATGATAACGTCTCCGTTCAAAGTCCGGCCGAGGCCCTGCTTTCCCCTGGCGGGGCAAAGGTCGGACGGGAGGAAAGACACTTCGGCGGAGAGCACGCCGGTCCGCCGGAAAATCTAAGGAGAGTCCTATGCGCCGAGGCAGTATTTCAATATATCTCAGCCTGACAATGCTCGTTTTGACGGCACTTCTGGCAGCTGTGTTCTATTCCGTCAGGGCACAGGCGGGACGTATGCAGCTCGCCAACAGTGTGGATCAGGCGTTATTTTCAACATTTGCACAGTATGACCGCGATCTTCTGGAGAATTTTGATGTGTTCTTTATTGATGGGAGCTGCGGTACGGACAGTCTGTGTCCGCTCATGCTCTCGGACAGGATTGAGGACGCAATGTCGTATATTCTTCATCCAAAAAAAGGGAGGATAGCCGGGGGCGGAAACCTGCTTTCACTGTCCGAGACAGAGAGCTATCTGACGGGATATACGCTGGCAACCGATGTGAACGGGCAGATCTTTGCTTCGTCGGCAATTGAGTATATGAAAGAAACAGTCGGCGCACAGGGCATTTCGCTGCTCCTTGACCGTGTACCGCAGAATGCAGCCTTGTCCAGATCTCAGGAAGTACAGGGACAGGACCTGGAGAATCAGTCTGCCGGCAGTTCCTACACTGAGATTCAGGCGGAAGCAGCCGCAGCAAAGGCTGAAAATGATGCGCTCAGAGCGGAAGGCGACGCCGCGGCAGAAGAGACTGCGGCAGAGGCGGAAGCAGCGGGCAGTGAGTATGGTAATCCTCTGCCCGTAATCGAGCGTCTCAGGCAGATGACTTTCATGGAGCTGGTCCTTGGGGATACATCCGGTGTATCCGAGAGCAGTATAGAGGGCGCAGGCCTTCTCAGAGACAGAACAGCTGAGTCAGGAATAGGAGTGATTGATGTCCCTGATAACACGGGAGGATCATATTCGAAAGTTCTCTACAATGAGTACATAATTTCTCATTTCGGCAATTATGTTACTCCGGGTGAGAACAGAGGTCTTGCCTACCAGACGGAATATATTCTGGAGGGCGGGGAGACGGATCTTGCCAATCTTGAATCAATAGTCAGGAAACTGCTTCTGACAAGAGAAGCGGCCAATATCATTTTTCTTTATACTGACCCTGTAAAGCGTGCCGAGGTGGAAGCCTGTGCTGATGGAGTGGCCGCCATGCTGCTGATTCCGTTCGCGGCGCCGGCGATAGGGGCACTTATCGCTGCGGGGTGGGCATTTTGCGAGAGTATTGTCGATGTGAGAGCTCTCCTTAGCGGTAAAAAGACAGCGTTCACAAAGAGCGCCGAGTCGTGGCAGGTGGATCTTCGGGCGATTCCGGGGATTGTCGCTGCGGATGTTTTCGGCGACATGACGAAAGATGTCCCGGGAGGAGTCAGCTATACGGATTACCTTCGCTTTTATCTGTTTCTTGCTGATATGCAGGTGTCGGTCACCAGGAGCCTTGATATGGTTGAGAGCACCCTAAGGGGACTCGGGAGACCGAACTTCAGGCTGGACACATGCATATTTGCCCTGACATTCGATACAGGCGTCGTATCTGAACACAAAAAAACATGGACTATGAGTCAAACAATGTCTTATAAGGACTTTTTTGACCGGTAAAGACGTATGGAGGTTTTGCGGTATGCCTTTTCATTTGTTTATAGCCCGAACAATTGAATCTCTCCGGGAGCGGTCGGCAGACAGTGAAAAGGCTTACCGCAGGATCTCCGGGAAAGGTCCTGCACCGGGTAACTCAAAATTGAGTCGCGGGAATGTTCGGCAGTGGAACGCTGCCTCCCTGACTGTCGAGTGTGCCATTACACTGCCATTCTTTTTTCTGTGCATTATCATGCTCATCTCCTTCATGGATGCGATAGGCCTCCACGCAGAAAAAAGCCTGGAACTGTCTAACAGGGTAAGACAGATGGCAATGTATGCCGGTACGCTCGGCAGCGACGGGGATGAAGCATGGATCGATATCCCGTGGACAGCTACTTACCGTTTCCCCGTAAGATGCGTTCCGGTGCCTGATATGAAATTCGCTATTCGAGCACGTGTCCATGCGTGGACCGGCTACAGCGGAAGCGACGAGAAGACGGAGGCCGCCCAAAACTCCGGAGAATATGTATACCTCACAGATAATCAGGAGGTGTATCACACGCATGCGGACTGCACACATTTGAACCTGTGCATAATGCGAACGGATATGTCTGCGGTCGGCCGCATGAGAAATCAGTACGGAAGCCGCTACAAGCCCTGTCCCGGCTTTCCGCCAGGTTACAGCGGGGACGTTTATATTACAGCCAAGGGAGATTACTACTATCCTTCAACAGATTACGGAAGCCTCACAAGACATGTGAGAATCGCAAGTCTGGGGGATCACACGGATCTCGGCGTGTGTTCCAGATGCGCCGCGCGGGATTCGGCATGAAAGATGTGAGATGAGACAGGAAATAGCACGGGTCATAGCACTTTTTATTCTTTGTGCAAATAGCTTTACGGATGTCCGCTGTCATGAAATCAGTCTTTTTCTGACAGCAGCGGGTGGTATCGCAGGGATTACAATCTGGTGTATGGGATCCGGACAGGAAATTCCGCTTCCGGCATCCATTATTCCCGGGATGTGTTTTCTCCTCTTCTCTTTTTTATCCCGGGGAGCGATGGGTGCCGGAGACGGCATTGTCCTCATAGCCCTGGCGGGCTGTCTACCGGTGACAGATATACTTATCATTGCATTCTGCGGATTATTTTTGGCATCCGTCTATGCGGGGTTCATGCTCCTTAGCGGATCCGGTGAAAGGAGAAGTTTTGCGTTCGTACCTTTCCTTCTCGGGGGATATGTACTGTATCTCATGATCTGACGAATTACAGTTCAGACTGGCTGTTTTTCAGTCCGTTTCCCGGCAGCAAGACATCCATCTTCATGAGAAAAGCATTGTAAGTCCGACCGAGAGATCAAAACGCGTATGCGTTTTTAGCTCGCAGGGAAGGACTTACGCTTTTCGACGAAGATGATGTTTGCGCCGGTTCTTGAAGCCGGGGCAGCCCGTCTGAACTGTTACGATCTGACAATGCCCTGCAGGACAAGTTGCCCCGGCAGGGAGGAGGTGGTGAAATATGCGAAGAAACAATCTCAAAAGAGCGGCATTTACTGTGGAGGCGGCGCTTATCATGCCGTTGATTCTTATGGTCATCCTCTCTTTACTGTATCTGTGCATACACGTGCATAACCGGAATTATCTCAGGGCTTTTGCAATCGAACAGTCGATCAGCGGCCACGTGCAGTCTGACCCGGCCCTGCTTTTTTCTTCAGATATATCCGCATGCCGCACGGACGGCGGGAATATGAGGACTGTATCCTATACGGCCGGAACTGTTTACTACACCGGCAGAAGGCTTTACAGCATTTCTGAACGCGCAGGGTACAGGAAGGTGAAGCCGGTAACTTATCTTTGGAGAATGAGATCAGTTAAAAGGATTTTCGGGCAGGGCTAGAGTATGGATATTGAATACAGACGAGATATGAATCACAATTATATGATCGTGAAAGAAATGGGGCCGGATGTGCCGGATGACTATGAGACAAGAGTGATTTCTACCAACAGAATCCCCGGGCTCCTTACCTGCAGCATGCAGTATATCGATGCGGAGATATGGTACAGCTATGATGTGACTTCACTTCAGAAGCTCACAGTTTTCTGCGAGAGCAGGAAGATCGGGAAGAGCGAAATAATGAAAATATTATCCGAAATCCTGAGGATCCTTGATGGGCTGGAGGACTATCTGCTTGACTTTCATCATCTGATTCTAACACCGTCCTGCGTATGTATGGACTTTGATACGATGGAGATCCGTCTCATGTATGTGCCCTTCTACAGCAGGGACATCCGACGATCTCTCAGAGAGCTCGCAGAATATCTTCTCGGGTGCGCGGACCACAGTGACCAGAGCGCAATTGTTCTCGGATACCGGTTCTGCCATGAAGTTCAGGAGAATAACACACAGCTCGGAGATCTCATGGGGGTACTTTGCGGAACGGACAGGTCAAGAGCGGCACCTCGGGCAGATGACATGGCATATAGCGGATCAGGTATGAAAATGCGGCAATTTGAGGGACAACAGTCCGAAGGAGAGCCGGGAGAGACTCTCACGGGAATCCATGCGGACAATCCTTCTGAACGTGGAACACCCGGGGAGTCCGGAACAGACTCGCAAGGAAGATTCGAAAAAGGAAAACAGAAGAGTAGCGTGCGGTCACGGATTCCAGGAAGACCC
This sequence comes from uncultured Lachnospiraceae bacterium, assembly GCA_902788035.1. Lineage (GTDB taxonomy): Bacteria > Bacillota > Clostridia > Lachnospirales > Lachnospiraceae > Chordicoccus. The sequence goes on from CADAIL010000010.1 coordinate 70,893, forward strand.
GCAGCTATAGCGGTCTTTATCGGGCTTATGATCCTTGTGGTTCTCTTTGCGGTCATGCATACAGATCTTCTCCGGTATATAAGCATGTACACACTCTGCGGTATCGGAGCCGCGTTCCTGGCTGTCATTCTTTTTGTCCATATTATCCGGGAGCGCCGCGGGGACAGAGGAGATTTATGGGAGGGACAGAAGGAAATCTCCGGAGAACAGGAGCCGCAGGCTGAAAAAGATATGTCGGATAATATACAGATACTGCCTGATACCGATGAAGATAACCCGGAGCGGCTTGAGCAGCGGGATGTTTCGACAGAAGATTCCAATAGCGGGCTGCCGGTGACTGCGCTTTTGTCTTCCTACAGACCGGTTCGCGGACCGGAAGACCGTTGGCTCCTCCCGCAATCGGAAGGCGTATCTAAGATGCACCTTACAGGTAATGATATTCTGATAGGAAAAAATCAGCAGTATGCGGATATGATTATCGATTCGCCTGCGGTGAGCCGTATTCATGCAAGACTGAGGTTCCGGGCAGGAAGGTATTTCGTCGAAGATCTCTCGAGCAGGAACGGAACGACTGTGAACGGGGAAGCCATCTGTGGTGAGGAAGAGAGGATGCTTTCGGAGGGGGATGTGATCACATTTGCCGATGTGTCATATATCTTCAGTACGTCTGAGAAGGGGGCTGATTGCGAAAGCCTTGGGTCGGGTGTATAATCAGATAAAAATACGTACCTGGGCGGACATTATATGACCGCTGCGGCACGAACTGGGAGGTAGAATATGTCTGATTGTATTTTCTGCATGCTGGCAGGTGGTGAGATCCCGACAGCGACACTTTATGAAGATGATGATTTCCGCGTGATCCTCGATGCAGGTCCGGCGACAATGGGTCACTGCCTGATTCTGCCGAAGAAGCACTATGCGGATATCTATGAGATCCCGGAGGAGCTTCTCGCAAAAGCTGCTGTGCTTGCGAAAAAAATTGCGATCCGTCTCACAAAAGCTATGGGATGCGATGGCTTTAATATCGTACAGAACAATAAACCGGCAGCGGGTCAGACTGTTTTCCATTTCCATATTCACCTGATTCCGAGATACAATGATGACGGACAAAACATTCTGTGGAAGCCCGGAAAGCTGACTGATGAGGCAAGAGATGAGATCCTGGCAAAATTCGCCGAAGCCGGTGAGTAAATAATATGGGGCTGTCGCATTAGACGGTGTCACCACTATATATGGCAGACATTTGCAAATAACGTCTGCCATATATAGCGGTGCTGCGCCTTAATGCGACAGCCCCTTTATGCACAGAGATCAATCCTCCCACTTATCGCACAGCGCAGCCAGCTGGCTTGCAAACTTGGCCAGGTCTTTGTTGGAGAGACCGCGGCTTGCGTGAATGAGAGCCATGAGGCGTTCGCCGGTCTTTTCGAGCCGTACGTACGGTGTGGATTTCTGCTTTGTGACAGCAGGCCTTGCCTCTTCTTCGTCCTTTTTGATCGGGATTCCCCCTGTCTCAAGAAGAACTTCGTCGGTAGTGAGATCATAGACGGTTCCCGAATACGGAGCCATCGTATCCCATCCGAGCTGCTCGTGGAGATATTCCGCAAAGGGACCGACGACCGAGTCGTCGCCGTGTACAACGAAGCACTTTTTCGGGGGATATTCGATAGATGCCGCCCAGTCGGCAAGACCTTCTCTGTCGGCGTGAGCGGAGATGCCGGGAAGCTGGCAGATTTCCGCCGCGACCGTGATCGGCTCTGTAAAGAGCTTGATCTCCTTTTCACCTTCGAGCAGTCTTCGACCGAGTGTGCCCTCTGCCTGATAGCCGACAAAGAGGATCGTTGAGTCGGATCTCCAGAGATTATGCTTTAAATGATGCTTGATACGGCCGGCATCACACATGCCGCTGGCGGAGATAATAACTTTCGGGTTCTTATCAAAGTTGATTTCCTTGGATTCTTCCGCTGACTCGGCAAGTCGAAGACCGGGGAATGAAATGGGGTTGATTCCATTTGCCACCAGGTTCCGGGCCTCCTCGTCAAAGCAGTCGGCGGTGTGCTCGTTGAATATGCCGGTGGCTTTCTGAGCCAGAGGACTGTCCATATACACCTCGAAGCCGTCGTGACCTTTGACGGTGCCCTGCTCCTTGATCTGGCGGATAAAATAGAGCATCTCCTGTGTCCTGCCGACGGCGAACGAAGGGATGACTACGTTGCCGCCGCGGTCAAAGGTGCGCTGGATGATCTTGGTAAGCTCTGTCACATAGTCAACACGCGGTCCGTGAGACCGGTCTCCGTAGGTAGACTCGATCAGAATATAGTCCGCCTGCTGAATGCATTTCGGATTTTTAAGGAGCGGCTGCTTATTGTTGCCGACATCGCCGGAAAAGACGATTTTTGTCTCCTTTCCGTCTTCTGTCGCCCAGAGCTCGATGGCGGAGGAGCCGAGAAGATGACCGACATCGGTAAAGCGGATCTTTATGCCTTCGCAGACTGTGTAGATCGTATCGTAATCGTATGCCTCAAAGCGGGTCAGGATGCGCTCGGCATCCTCTGTGGTGTAGTAGGGAACATATTCGTCTTTGCCCTGACGTTTACCCTTTCTGTTGCGCCATTCTGCTTCAAATTCCTGGATATGAGCGGAGTCAAGGAGCATGATCTCACAGAGATCACAGGTCGCTCTTGTAGCCAGGATCTCCCCGGTGAAACCCTGGGTGGCGAGAAGCGGAAGGTTGCCTGAGTGGTCGATGTGTGCGTGTGTGAGAAGTACATAATCGATTTCCGAAGGATGGATCGGAAGCGGGACGTTCTCGAAGGTGTCCCGGCCCTGTTCCATACCGTAGTCGATGAGGATGTTTTTTCCGCAGGCCTGAAGGAAATGACAGCTGCCTGTCACCTCGTGGTCCGCTCCTATAAATGTTATACGCATGCCGATCCCTCCGTATTTTGTCAGGCGCCAAGCGGACTTGCCGCCTACTTCTTATATGAGCTTACTGTGGCATTTCCGGCGATACTTGAAAATGCCGGTTGTACTTGACTTATTATTATTTTATCATGAAAGAGATATAAATAAAATCCCACGCTTTCCTCTAACCGATGAGATTTAGATTCGCAGGCCGCATTCAAGTCTCGCTCGCGAGACCCGCGCTGTCGGCCGAAAGGGTGCAGCTTAATATGGAAGCTCCGTTCCGTGCGGATAGGGGAACGAATATACGTGTGAAAGATTGGAGAAACTATGAAGAAAATTGTGCTTACCGGCGGCGGAACAGCCGGTCATGTGACACCGAATATTGCGCTTATACCGTCTCTGAAAGAACACGGATATGAAATCTATTATATCGGTTCCAAGGGCGGTATGGAGCAGAAGCTGATCGAGGACTGCGGTATTCCATATTACGGGATTTCCACCGGAAAGCTCCGGAGATACTTTGATCTGAAAAATTTTACGGATCCGTTCCGGGTCATAAAGGGTGTGTTCGAGGCGCGTAGGTATCTGAAGCAGATCGCTCCGGACATTGTCTTTTCCAAAGGCGGCTTTGTCGCGGTTCCTGTTGTCTTCTCGGCATCGCGCCTTCATATACCGGTCATCTCGCATGAGTCCGATATGACGCCGGGACTGGCCAATAAAATGTGTCTCCCGATGGCAAAAAAAATTTGCTGCAATTTCCCGGAGACCATGGCCAATCTGCCTAAGGAGAAAGCCTGCCTTACCGGAACACCGATCCGGGCTGAGCTGAAGGAGGGCAGCCGGGAGAAAGGATTGGTCTTTACCGGATTATCGGGCGAAAAGCCGATTCTCATGGTAACAGGCGGATCGCTGGGAGCTGTTGCGGTCAATGAGGCAATAAGGAAAGATCTCACGACGCTCCTTAAGACTTTTGATATCATTCATCTCTGCGGTAAGGGCAAGCTGGATAAATCGCTCGTCGGAACAGAGGGATATCTGCAGTATGAATATATAAGCGCAGAGCTGCCGGATCTTTTCGCTGCGGCGGATATTATAGTTTCCCGTGCGGGCGCAAACGCAATCTGCGAGATTGCTGCCCTCAGAAAACCGAATCTGCTTATCCCGCTCTCGGCGAAAGCGAGCCGGGGCGACCAGATCCTGAACGCGAGAAGCTTTGAAAAACAGGGATTCTCCATGGTGATGGAGGAGGAAGAGATTGTCGGGGACGCGCTGGTTCGGGCCATAGGAGAACTCTATGAGAACCGGCAGAAGTATATAGATACGATGTCGAAGAGCGAGCAGAGCGACTCTGTGGCCGTGATCGTCGATCTCATTGAAAAGAACAGGAAGCAGTAAAATTCACATCGAAGTATAAGAAGAGGGGCTGTCACATCAGACGGTGTCACCACTATATCCGGCAGACATTTGCAAATAACGTCTGCCGGATATAGTGGTGGCGCACCTTAATGCGACAGCCCCTCTTAACGATTCGCGAGAGCGGCCTTCAGAGCCAGCGAGAGCTGATCCGGACAGGATGTTCCGCGAAAACCGCACTGTGTTCCCTCGAGTTTTTCGATGACGTCATCTGCCTTCATACCGTCGACGAGCTTTGCGATTCCTTTGGTGTTGCCGTCACAGCCGCCGATGAAGCGGACATTTTTGACGATTCCGTCCTCAAGATCGAAAGTGATTTTTCTTGAACAGGTCCCTCTGGTGGTATATGAGTAGGACATTGCATACCTCCATTATATGTCAATTCTCAGGAAACCGGCACAGTATATCATAAACAAGCGCCGAGAGAACAGCTATATCTCATTGAAGTGGGCATAAAAAGAGAAAAATTGTGCAGATTGTTGAAAAGGCAGAATACTTTTAGTATAATTACTGTGAATATTCGGCAATGCTGTTACCCTCGTGATTAATATAATAAAAAAGGAGATGTGGTAGTATGAAATGGGAGAACCTGACATTATTGGATTCCTACAAAAAGCTTCAGGATGCTGCTGTCGTTGATGTCAAGTCTGCTATGGCAGGAGAGAACGGCGCCAAGAGAGTGAAAGAGTACTGCGTACCGATGTCGAACGGCATGGTCTACAACTTTGCTGCAAAGCAGGTAGATGATGACATCCTCGCTATTCTCCAGGAATTCGCGGATGAAGCTGAACTGACAGAGAAATATGCCGCTCTCTACAACGGTGAAGTCATCAACACAGGTGAGAAGCGCCTTGTTCTTCATCAGCTGTGCCGCGGCCAGCTCGGCGAAGATGTTATCGCTGACGGAATAAACAAGAGAGAATTCTATGTGTCTCAGCAGAAGAGAGCTGCGGAATTTGCAAATAAAGTTCATGCAGGCGAAATTACCAATGAAGACGGCGAGAAGTTCACGACTGTCTGCCAGATCGGTATCGGCGGCAGCGACCTCGGCCCGCGCGCTCTGTACCTCGCTCTTGAGGGCTGGGCAAAAGTCAACAATACACTGAAGATGGAAGCAAAGTTCATCAGCAACGTCGACCCGGATGACGCTACGGCAGTCCTCGCTCAGATTGACATCGCTCATACAATTTTCGTCATGGTCTCCAAGTCCGGAACAACTCTCGAAACTCTGACCAACGGAGCCTTCGTTGAGAACGCGATCAAGAAAGCAGGTCTTGATCCTGCGAAACATATGATCGCTGTTACAAGCGCGACATCACCGCTTGCGAACAACCCGATGTATCTCGACGCATTCTACATGGACGACTATATCGGCGGCAGATATTCTTCCTCCTCTATGGTCGGCGGCGCGATTCTTTCACTTGCATTCGGTCCGGAAGTCTTTGCTGCAATTCTTGACGGCGCTGCAGCTGAAGACGCGAAGGGAAAAGAGAAGGACATCAGAAAGAACCCGGCTATGCTGGATGCTCTGATCGGTGTCTATGAGCGGAACGTTCTCGGCTATGGCATGACAGCTGTCCTTCCGTATTCACAGGCGATGAGCCGATTCCCGGCACATCTGCAGCAGCTCGACATGGAGTCCAACGGCAAGTCAGTCAACCGCTTCGGCGAGCCGATCGACTACGTGACAGGTCCGGTCATCTTCGGCGAGCCGGGCACGAACGGCCAGCATTCCTTCTACCAGCTGCTTCATCAGGGCACGAATGTTATCCCGCTCCAGTTCATCGGCTTCAAGAATAACCAGATGGACAATGACGTGGTGATCGAGGATACGACCAGCCAGCAGAAACTTTCCGCCAATGTAGCGGCTCAGATCGTTGCATTTGCATGCGGCAAGGATGATGACAACAAGAATAAGTATTTCGCAGGCGGCAGACCGTCCAGCATCATCGTAGCTGACAAGCTGACACCGGAAACACTCGGCGCTATTCTCGCTCACTTCGAGAACAAAGTCATGTTCCAGGGCTTCGCATGGAATATCAACAGCTTCGATCAGGAAGGCGTACAGCTCGGCAAGATCCTGGCTAAGGCAGTTCTCGCACAGAATACAGACGGTGCTCTGACAGAGTACAGCAAGCTGCTCAGCATCTTCTGATCCTGATAACCATTAATGAAAGTTCGCCGGCTGCGGATGACCGCAGCCGGTTTTTTGACGCCGATTGAGTAGGAGACGGGTTTGCCCCTCCGGCTCGATCGTAGGAGGAGACCATGCGAATCTGGGGAAAATTGTGGAAGAACAATCATATGCTGCGGGATACGGTCATAGTTGACGACTCGGCTGAGACTCGTACCCACAAGATATTTAACGCGCTGTACGAGATATGCCTGGAATTCGATCTCGGAAAGCCGATCTGGCTTGACGCAAATGTGAGCGAGATGAGGCGCACCTCAAAAGTACGTTTCCGTCAGGACAGCTTTATTGAGAATATTGATTTTGATTACCTGGAGCTGCAGGTAATAGAGGAGGATTGAAAAATGGGAGAGAGGCTCACGAGGAGCGATGTCGAAAAAATAGAAAAAGAGATAGAGGAGAGGAAACTTGTGAAGCGCCCGGAACTCATCGAGGCAGTCAAAGAGGCCAGAGCACAGGGAGACCTCTCCGAAAATTTTGAATACTATGCCGCAAAGCGGGAGAAGAATTTGAACGAGAGCCGCATCCGTTATCTTGAGCGTATGCTCAAATTTGCAACTATCGTTGAGGAGAAAGAGTCTGCTGATGACGAGGCAGCTCTCAACAAGACGGTCACCGTCTATTTTCCGGATGATGATGAGACGGAAACTTTTCGCATTGTCACGTCGATCAGGGGAAATTCACTTAAGGGTCTCATATCGATCGATTCGCCGATGGGAAAGGCTCTTCTTCATCGCAGGGTGGGTGATACGGTTTATGTAAAGGTGAATGAGCGCGCCGGCTACAATGTCGTCATAAAGGAGATCGGAGAGGTTCTGGATGACACAGATGACGCAATCAGGCAGTACTGATGAAATTCCGGTCCGGCGGTGATCCGGTATGGGTTGGACCCGGTGAGAGACAGGTCACACGAATATGAGCGATTTGTCATATTGACGAAGAAAACCCGAAATCTTTGGCAGGTTGACCATATCTTAAATGCTGTCCCGACTATATACTGAATATAGTTCAGAAAAGATATGAATAAAAACGATTCATATAAACATAAACATTTTTCAGGAGGAAATCATAATGGCATCTCTCTCTCTTAAGCACATCGACAAAACATATCCGAACGGCTACAAAGCAGTTAAGGATTTCAACCTTGAAGTAGCAGACAAGGAATTCATCATCTTCGTCGGCCCGTCAGGATGCGGCAAGTCAACAACTCTTCGTATGATCGCCGGTCTTGAAGATATCACAGGCGGCACATTCGAAATCGACGGCAAGGTCATGAACGACGTTGAGCCGAAGGACCGCGACATCGCGATGGTCTTCCAGAACTACGCTCTGTATCCGCATATGACAGTTTTTGATAACATGGCATTCGGTCTTAAGCTTCGC
>CADAIL010000011.1 GCA_902788035.1 uncultured Lachnospiraceae bacterium
AACAAAGTTGCAGAGTCTGCGGGACATATCCGGCTGTCCACCGTAAGTCAGTCAAAAGTCCGGACAATTCTTGAGGAGGCAGATATTAAGCCGAATAAGATCAGATATTACTGCGAAAAACGGGATCCGGATTTTGACCAGAAGATGCATAATGTCCTGCTGGTCTATAAGCAGTTGTCTTTTCAGTTCGACGAAAATGGGCAGCTCCTTCCGTTCGATGCTGAGGAACCCGAGGTTCATGTCCTCTCTTATGATGAAAAGCCAGGAATACAGGCTATTGCTACTACCTCGGATGATCTAAGGCCGGATAAGGACCATTCAACAATCGACAGGGATTACGAATACAAACGGCTTGGAACTGTTTCCCTGCTTGCAGGTATAGATCTGCAGACAGGAGAGGCTATTCCCCTGGTAAGGGACAAGCACAGCAGCAAAGAATATATTGAATTTCTTCAACTGTTGGATTCAAAGTATCCTAAGGGGGACAAAATCCGCCTGGTACTGGATAACCTCAAGGTTCATACATCAGATGCAACCAGAAAATATCTGGCTACTGTTCCGGGTAGATTTGAGTTCGTATTTACTCCCAAACATGCTTCCTGGCTCAACCTTGTAGAAGGCTTTTTCAGCAAGATGACAAGGCAGATGCTAAAGGGTATCAGAGTCAAAACCAAGGAAGAACTTGTAGAACGCATTTATCAGTACTTCGTTGAGGTCAATGCAGAACCTGATACATTGCCTGTAAAAAAGTCCAGTTAATTATTAACGTTTATACTAGTGAGTGCAGGTTCATCCAGATCATACAAATCAACACTTCGTACGGACATAGATCTCAAAACAGAAAGCATCTGCTCAATCACTTCTTCTATGTCTCTATCTTCAAATCTATTGATGATTCCAAGGATCTCATCTACATTTATAGCCTGCTTAAATACTTTCGAATAGACCTGTGATATACCTGTGTTCTTACAACCGACTAACATCGCATAGTCAAAACAATCTTCTCTTCCATCCTTGCAATAGGCTATATATTCATCCGCATGAAGACCAAACACTTTATTAATCGCATAAATCGATTCCCGCATCATATCAAGATATGAGTTGATTGGATGCTCTTTCTGATTTTCTGTAGTTGCATATATATCAAGATGGTTGTCCCTGATACGTACCAGAGATGTCCATCCACACTGTCTGCGTTCAAATATCGCCCCAGTTCTCCACACAATGTTGGTATTCAGCTCATAGCCATGACGTACCATGAAGCGATGGAGTACATTTTCAGGTAAATACAGATACTCAAAACTGATATGGACTACATCCTCTAAATTAAATGAAGTTATCTCCTTTGGTTCATTTTCATCGCAGAGCATCGGTATAAAGAAGCGCTCAGGCTCCAACCTGTAGATAAGGCTAAAGTTCAACAGGACATTAATGATATACTGAATCTCCTGAGGTTGATATTGTATCTCCGGCCACACTTTCTTAATATTCTCATCAGAGACCTTTTTACATATAAGTTCATGAATATCTGTCTCAGAAATGATGCCATTCTTCGCATATTCCCGTCCGTTAAACACCAGAATATACAGGGCGTTAAGCAGCCACCTGGGTTTCAGCACCATATACTGTTTTGATACCGGATGCTTCCCGCTATAGAAACAAACTCCCAGATCCTGATACCATCTGATGATCTGATCAAGCAGCTCAGCCTTGGTCCCCACTCCATTATCCTGGCACTTCAAATAAAACTCATCGGATGTAATATAGTCCTTCGGCATCTCTTGAAGATCATTCATCAGAGAAAGCCAGGACTTCGAAAAAGCTGTGTGGACAGTTTCCATATCCGACACTATCCTGCAGATCTCATCACGGACTTCCGAAAGAAAATCTTTTTTTGTATCTTTAAGTGCTGAAATAATCCGCACGCCTTTAAGCTCCGGATACTCAGCTCGCAGACCATTTTCATTGATATTTACACTTGGGTTCTGATCCTTCTGGTTGATAACAAGTAGCACCGGAGCACCATTTGCAAAACTCTGAATATTTCTGATCCAGTACCAAGCCTGTTCGTTGGCCTTGTTATCCCTAGCATTTGTCACCACTACATACAATGTCCGGTTAGTAAGGAACAGCCGGTGCATGGAATGCATTATTGCCTGCCCGCCGAAATCCCAGAAATGCAGTTCAATCTCTTCATCTCCAATCCTGTATTTTTTTGAACTGATGCATATACCGGGAGTTGATTCCCCGTCAAAGTCGGGAATCTTCTCTCCATTTCGCATAAGCCGTTCAATCATCAAGGTTTTCCCGGCTCCGCCGTCTCCGAGGAAGACAACCTTACATTCATTGATGGGCACCTTATCTTGAGACCTATAATAGGCACGAATCAATTCACGGTCTTGACTAAATATCTCTATGGGCTGTTCTGTTAGTTGTAAACCACCTATAAAAATACCGTCTTTATCTAAACTCAGAAAAGAGAAGTCACTTATAAATTCAATATCCAAATCCAATAAACTCTCTGGTAGTTTAGATAAAACATTATCTTCCAAAACAAGAGTTTTTAAACAAGGCATCCCCCCTATAGTATTTGGCAAAGTATTAATTTGGGTTCCTGACAAATTAAGATATTCAATATTTTGAAAAGAACATAAAAAATCTGGTACTCTTTTTAATGGCGTATAGCCAAGATCCAATATCTTTAGCTTTTTTAAATTCTTTAGGCTTTCCGGCAACCTATTTATATAAGTATGTCGTAAGCTTAATTTTTCCAGATTCACCAAGTTACCAATAGTATCAGGCAAACTATTAATAAATGTTCTATATAAATCCAGTTCTTTAAGGTTACTTAGGCATCCTATTTCTTCTGGAATACTGTTCAAATGTGTATTACTTAAATATAGTACTCGCAGATTTGTTAGTCTTCCGATACTCTTAGGCAATACTCTCGGTTGGCTGCTTTGAATTTCATATTCACTATCCCATTTTATGGTCTGTTGAGTAGCTAATATTTCTTGCTCGATCTTTGTTGGCATATAGCCTCTATCAATTCTTGTCAATAGCATATATATTTCTTGATCTGTCATTATCGTACCCCTCCCATAATAATATCCTACTTCCAATGAATTAATCTTTCATAATTACATCACTATCTTAAGATCCTAAAGACTTGTTATCATCAGCCCATATCTACCTTCTCGCGTCCAAGGCAATTCTCTGCCTTGCATCACCCGACAGCTGCAGCACAAAGTGATACACCGGCATCGTATGCCCTGTCTCAGGTACCATATGCTCTGTTTTCACATACCGAGTACCATTTATTCCAGTTTTTCTATCTATAAGAATCGGTGCGAATTTCTCTCTCTTCTCCATTAAGTTATCCAACTTTTCACAGATATAATCAAAGGCCTCCTCCCAGTCCTTATCCTTATTGATGGAAAGAGTGATACCCGCTCTGAAGTTAGGATTGAGGTAGCCCATAAGCTGCTCATATTGTTTACTAAAATTCTCGATGACTTTATTTTCAAGAATGTACCAGTCCAGCTTGATGCCTTCATTTTGACTGAAGAAATACAGATCCGTTTCTCCTATTGTTTTCTTTGCCCTACCCAGAGTATACTCACGGGCAATTTGGATTCCGAATCTTGCGTTTAGAACCGGCTCCACTGCTTCCTGAAACGTCCTAGTGAGTGCAGGTTCATCCAGATTATTCAAATCAACACTACGCCCTGTCATAGATTTCAGAACAGAAAGCATCTGCTCAACTATCAATTCCGTCTGCTCATCTTTCGATCTGCTTAAAATTCCAAGAATCTCTTCGATATCAATCGGCTGATCGAACACTTCTGAATAGACCTGCCTGATACCCGTCTTCCTGCTACCAATAAGCGTTCTATACTTGAATCGTTCTTCTTTTCCATCTCTGCGATAGGCTATATATTCATCCGCTTGAAGACCGAACGCTCTGTTGATTTCATAAACCGATTCCCGCAACATATCAAGATATGAGTTGATTGGATGCTCTTTCTGATTTTCTGTAGATGCAAACACATCGAGACTGTTATCTCTGATACGTACCAAAGACTTCCATCCCAACTGTCTGCGCTCAAATATCGCCCCCGTTCTCCACACAACATCAGTGTTCAGCTCATAGCCGTGACGTACCATCAGGCGATGGAGTACATTTTCAGGCAAATACCTATAGTCAAAGCTGATATGGACTGCATCGTCTGAATCAAATGAAGTTATCTTCTTTGGTTCATTTTCATCACACAGCATCGGTATAAAGAAGCGCTCAGACCCAAGCCTATAGATAAGGCTAAAATTTAACAGGACATTAATGATATATTGAATCTCCTGAGGCCGATATTGTATTTCCGGCCACACTTTCTTGATGTTCTCATCAGAGACCTTTTTACATATAAGTTCATGAATGTCTGTCTCGGTAATAATGCCCTTCTTCGCATATTCCCGCCCATTGAACGCCAGTATATACAAGGCGTTTAGCAGCCATCTGGGTTTCAACACCATGTACTGTTTTGATAAAGGATGCTTTGCGCTATAGAAGCACACTCCCAGATCCTGATACCATCTGATGATTTTATCAAGAAGGTCCGCCTCGGTCCCCACTCCATTATCTTGGCATTTCAAATAAAACTCATCGGATGTAATATAATCCTCCGGCATCTCCTGAAGATCATTCATCAAAGACAGCCAGGTTTTAGAAAAAGGTGTGTGGACAGTTTCCATATCCGATACTATCCTGCAGATCTCATCACGGACTTCCGAAAGAAAATCTTTTTTTGTATCTTTAAGTGCTGAAATAATCTGCACACCTTTAAGATCTGGATACTCAGCTCGCAGACCATTTTCATTGATATTTACACTGGGGTTCTGATCCTTCTGGTTGATAACAAGTAACACTGGGGCACCATTTGCAAAACTCTGAATATTTCTGATCCAGTACCAAGCCTGTTCGTTGGCCTTGTTGTCCCTAGCATTTGTCACCACAACATACAGCGTCCGGTTAGTAAGGAACAGCCGGTGCATAGAATGCATAATTGCCTGCCCGCCGAAATCCCAGAAATGCAGTTCAATCTCTTCATTTCCAATCCTGTATTTTTTTGAACTGATGCAGATGCCGGGAGTTGATTCCCCGGTAAATTCGGGAATCTTCTCTCCATTTTGCATAAGCCGTTCAATCATCAAGGTTTTTCCGGCTCCGCCGTCTCCAAGGAAGACGACCTTGCACTCATTGATTGGTACTTTATCCTGAGTACTATAATAAGCTCTAATTAGTTCACGATCTTGACTAAAAATTTCAGTAGGTTGCTGACCTATATTAAGCTTATATATATAAATACCAGGGACGTGTAAAGTCTGGTGTTGCTCAAAACTAAACTCCAAATTTAAATCTAAAAAACTTTTTGGAATAAAAGGGATTCTTGAATGACGCAAATCGATAAACCGTAAGCATTTTAATTCGGATAAAACACTTATATCCCCCAATTCACGATTATATGATAAATCAAGTGTCGTTAATTTGGTTAATCCAGCCAGTGGATTAATATTATGCAATTTGTTGTTACCAGATAGAACTAAACGAGATAAATTCTTTAATTCACTTAATGCTGTTATGTTAGAAATACTTGTTCCACCCAATCCAAGAAAGCGCAACGATCTTAGCCTTGATATAACATCAATATTTTTTAACCTCTTATTTCCTGATAACCCAAGGCTAGTAATCTTTGTCATACCTTTCAAAGGCTGTATATTTTTTACATTTGCGCGATATAAATCCAGATATGTAAGATTTGTCAGACAGCTCAACGCACTGATATCTTCCACAGCCGTGTAACACAAATTTAGATTCTTTAACGAATGCATCCCTCTTAAAGGTGATATGTCAGACAAGTTTCTATTTTGTCCCAAATCAAGTTCTTTTAGAGATGTTAACATGCAAATACTTTTAGGTAACTCTAAGATATTCTTCCATGTAATACTAGTTACCGAGGATAGTTGCTGATTTTCCTCCTTAGTCAACGTATATCCTTTATCAACCGTAATCAATAATTCATATATATCTTTATCTGTCATTAATTGCCCTCTCGTCTAAACAGGTAAAAAACTACATATTGGCAATTGGTAAGTTTTACTTTAGTTTCATTCTGCCAATAAGTAATAAATGTCTATGTATAATACTTACTATAACATTTTTAAGACGCAAATAATAATCTAAATATACACACGAAATTATTTCTTATGGTTGAAGTAACATTTCCATCCAGCCCATATATTCCTCAGGCTTTTATAACCTCATATTCGTCACTGGATCGCAACTTCATCTTCCGATCCAAGTATTTCTCTATGCTAAACCAGTTCTTGTCGTCAGCATCCGCCGTGTATTTATAATTTGGGTGCTTCGTCAGATCATATTTATCCGACATGAAGGGACGCACTCCACGAAGCTGTAAAATACACTTACTTCCATCGAGGACCGCCAACTCATCTACGCTCATCAAATCTTTACCGAGCTTCTGATAGTTCAACGAATGTGACTGCTCACGTCCTCGATTCTCTCCTGTATTGAATGTATCGATTGTCTCCTTTCCCAAAGCCTGATTTAATTCCTTTAATGTAGTCGGTTCTGCACCACCAAGGAATAATCGGGAGTCCATATTGCCCACAATTGTATCCGCGTTGTCCTTATAAATCGCCTTCAGCTGTGACTGGGCCTGCAGGACCAGACAAGCTGAAATTTCACGACTTCGAATAGTTGCCACCAGTTTTTCAAGATTCGGGATCTGTCCGATATTTGCTGCCTCGTCGACGAGGCACCGCACGTGAACTGGAAGCCTGCCGCCATATATGTCATCAGCCTTTTCACATAGAAGGTTAAACAGCTGAGTGTATACCATGGAAATCAAGAAGTTAAACGTTGAATCCGTGTCTGACATGATCAGGAATAGCGCTGTCTTCCTGTCTCCAAGCGTATCAAGCTCCAGTTCATCATAAGCAGTTATGTCTCTAAGCTCCTGAATATCGAACGGGGCGAGCCTCGCCCCGCACGAAATCAATATACTTTTAGCTGTTTTGCCCGCCGCCAGCTTGTATTTTTTATATTGTCGTACTGCAAAGTGCCTCGGGTTCTTTTTTTCCAATGCCTCAAACATTAAATCCACCGGATTTTGATAATCCTCATCATCCTCACGCACTTCCGAAGCGTTAAGCAGCTCGATCAAAGTTGCGAAGTTTTGCTCTTCTTCTGGCGCTTCATAGTGGATGTATCCTATGAGCGCTGTATAGAGCAGGGTCTCCGCTTTCACCCAGAAATCATCATTGGCTTTGCCATCTCCTTTTGTATTTGCAATCAATGTCGTGACCAGCTTTAGTATATCCTTTTCCGAATGTATATACGCCATCGGGTTATAATGCATGCTTTTGTGAAAGTTGATCGTATTGAAGATTTTTATCTTGTACCCGAAGTGCAGGAGTGCTTTTCCACATTCACAAACTACTGTGCCTTTTGGATCCGTGACAACAAATGAAACCGGGAACTTTTTTGAGCAGCACTGCAAAAGATTGGGCTTAATAAAAAACCTGGTCTTACCTGATCCGGATCCACCGACGACTAATACATTCTTATTCCTTGCATTTGCAGGATTTTTTGGCCGGTTGCTCATCATAAGCATCTCAGTCTTTGTCAGGATGATATTGTCCTCAAAATCCGGTGCGACAAACGGTGAAATGTCTTTTTTTGTTCCCCATCGTGCCGATCCATACTCGACATTGTGTCTGTATTTCTTTGCATCCTTGCTCTTCAAATATACAGCAATACGCAGTATTGCTCCAGATAAAATGCCAAACAGCAGATCCAAGATATGCAGACTCGGAAGCGGACGCTGTAGCATTAACGGTAGATAACGAATAAAAGATGTGACCTTCTCAGAAGAATTGCTTCCGGGTGATAACCGCCACGCTTTGCCGATTACGGTCATAAACAGCCCTGTGCAAATGTAAGGAAGCGACATTATCAGATATTTCTTTATATCGTCCCACTGAAGGTTCAGATCAAATTTGAATTTCATAGCGTTAAATCCTGATGAAGGTTCTTAACGTGATCGGCAGCTTTCTGGGGAAGCGATGCAGCAATAGCAACAGCCTTATGAAGTTCAGCAAGGACACTTTTCCGGGTTTGCTGTTTCTTCAGGACTTTTGCTGAGTACTCTTTAAAGGCTGCCGTCATTGCATCTGCGTCCTTTGCTTTAAAAAAGACAATGTATCTTGGCGGAACTTCTGATGCATCCTTCCGTATTGCATAATCAATGCCATATTTACCTGCTACACGTTGGAAATCCTTTAAATCGGTCTTCGCAATATCAATTGATGAAACACCCTGATTTTGACCAAGCAGCTGTTTAACGCTCTGCTTGCCTGTAGACTTGCTTTCTTCCCAGGCATGCTTCCTGTTTTTCAGATAATTCAGCGCAAGACCAACGACTACTCTTGCCGTAAGTTTAGTTGTGCTGACTGCCAGATTAAAAGTTTTATTCTCGATTTCCTCTTGCAATAATTATTAGTCCGGTTCAACAAATGACTCGCCGGGCATCCTCCTTCCTTATAGATTAAGGGGCTGCTCACTATGCAGCCCCAGTTATGTTCAGATCACTCGTAATCAGGATAAATATCCGACAGCCTCCCCATTTTAAGCGCTGGGATCTTCACCTGATACGTTGAATACATGACTGTATTTTCTTCGATCATCTGCTTAATGCCGGCAATTTCATTTGCAGCAAATTCCGTATAATCCCCCTCATGATCAGTCATATAAAAAAGCACCGGACCAAAGATGTAAAAATCTTCATCCAGTGCAAATGTCTGGCTCTGGTGAAACTGAACGACCAATCCTTCGCCGGCATCATATTCAATTATTCCATACTTCTCACAGCAGTAATCCAGCACAGTCGGAAAATACTCTGCACATGCCCTGCAGTTTCTGATATGGAAGCCACGTCCGGGAAGGTACAAGCCATACCGAGGGCCTTTTATTGAAAGGCGGCTGTTTCCTGTACATTCTTCATCCCCTATTGTATCAGAGTGATTACCCATATAAGGGTGAATAGTGATTGCAATTCCATTATCACCTGCCATCTCGATGATAGCATCCATCAAATCATTAGCGTCTATCTTCATATTTTTGCTTTCATGTTCTGACATATCTTTAATCTCCTATTCCCTGATTGCGATTCTTTTTTTGATACCACTGGTCCAACAGTTTTATGATCTGAGTTTCCATTTGTTTCGGTGTATAAGACTTTGGGAAATATTTGCGAAGAACGTCATGGCTGATGATGACTTTGCTTAAGTCATCTTTTTTCTCTTCGTTCATTATCTCCGACATTGATTCCAAGGTGCACATATTAGCCTGGCTCAGCTTTTTAATTCGCTGTGCTTGAGATAGCGATGGGGCATTTTGAGAAATATCCATGGCTTCAAGAAACTCTCTTTGTTCATTAGGCTTTATGAAAGATAGTTCAACAGCAGGATTAAATGCCAGTTGCTTATTATCAACCATTTCCAGCAACTCAGGTATTAACTCAGTTAAGCGGATATATCTCTGTAATTGCTTGTAACTCTCTCCTGCTTGAGCTGCGACTAACTCAGCTGATGTTTTTGACTTCTGGCCAACTTGGCCAGAAGTTAAATCGGATCTTGAACCCTGATGTTTTACTGCATCCAGTTTCATCCGATAAGCCCACGCCCTCTCACTCGGCAGTATCTTCTCCCTCTGCAGATTCGAATCTACCATAAAAATGATAGCCTCATCATCGTCCATGTTCCTGACGATCACAGGTAAAGTCTCAAGCCCTGCAAGTTCCGAAGCCCGTAACCTTCTGTGCCCTGATATAATCTCATAGCCTCCGTTGGGATCCGGTCTTGCGATTGCCGGTGTCAACACGCCATACTTCTTAACGCTCTCCACGACCTTCTGCATCTCCTCATCATCAACTACCCTGAACGGATGTCCCTCGAACTCATGGAGTTCAGATAATGGTATCTGCTGAACATGTTCCTGCTGGCCAGTCTGACGACTTTCCTCCGTGGAAAAAATGTCATCGAAGCTCTTCAAGCTGATGTTTTCGCCTCTTTTCGGCATTGTCCAGCACCTCCCTCGTCAGATTTCGGTAGGCTTCAGCGGCTTTGCATTTGCCATCATACGCAAAGATGCTCTTGCCGGCTTTGGAAGTCTCAGACATACGGACCGATCTGGGGATTTCTGTTGCGAATACTTTAATCGACTTCCCATATGCCTCCCGCACCAGGTCAGCTATCTCTCTTGCGTCTTTGGTTCTGGAATCGACCATGGTAAGAAGTATCCCCTCGATTCTCAGCTTTGGATTGATTTGCCGTTTTACCCGCCGCACAGTACCCAGCAATTGTTCCAGACCTTTAGCAGATAAATACTGCGGCTGAAGCGGAATGATCAAGCTGTCTGCGGCAGCCATCGCATTGATCGTCAGCATACCGAGACTCGGTGAGCAGTCAATAAAAACGTAGTCATAATTCTTCCGAACACTCTGGATATACTCCCTGAGTACTGTCTCCCTACTGATCGTATTTACAAGTCCGACCTCCATGCCGGATAACTCAATGTTGGCAGGAAGCAAGTCCACGCCTTCCGAATTATGCAGGATTCCTTCTCCTTCACTGATTGGCTTTTCCGTAACGATCTTGTTCATGATATCTGTTACTGTTGTAGCTATCTCGTCCGGCTGTGGATATCCCAGACTGATCGTAAGAGAGCCCTGCGGATCAAGGTCGATGAGAAGGACCTTCTTTCCTTCATTTGCCAATCCAATTCCAAGATTCTCGGCGGTAGCCGACTTGCCTGTTCCTCCTTTCTGATTGATGCATGCGATTACATTAGATTTGCCCATTATCTTGTTCTCCTATTCTTCACTCAATAATCTCCTTCAGTCTTCTCATTTTTGCTTCTGCCTTTGATTCTCTTTTATCGTCACCACCGACAAAGACAGGGACGCACATCTCGCGTATCCTGCTGAAGATTCGTGCATCCCCTACATTCTTAGGATTTTTGATTTCATCCCAGGTCTTGTTTGTCGTTATGATGAGCGGCAGTTCTGTCTTGTAACGTTCATCAATCAGTTGATATACCATCTCCTGAGTGTACTCGGTGCTTCGTTCTACACCGAGATCATCAATAATCAGCAACTGATATTTCTGAAATGAACTCAGATACTTCTGCCGGTCTGCGGAGAAGATGCTCCCCATGCTGTTCATGATCTTCGGGAAACTGGTCATGAGCACTGGAACGCCCTTCTCGATCAGAGCATTTGCGATACATGCAGCTATGAATGATTTGCCGGTTCCGACGGGTCCCCAGAAAAGAAGACCTGCATTATCCGCAGCACGAGAGTTCCAATTCTCAGCATAATTCCTGGCTATTGAGAGAGCCCTGGAGTATTCAGCATCATCAAATCGGCATTTTTGAAGTAGCCTGTCCTGAAGACCGTTCGTCCTGAGCCTCTTGATATAAAGCATCTGCTCTTCCTGCTCTAATCGCGCCCTCGTCTCTGCATCTTCCCTGATTTCGCACTCACACATGCAATGGACGGTCTTGTCTATCCCGAATATCTTGATGCGCAGCTCTTTCGGCTTACCGCAGTCGCCGCATCGAAGGAGACCATCACTGCCGTAATAATCGCCAGCATTAGGGACTACCTGCATCGGTATGCTTTCGATCATGGTTTTTACATCTTCCCTGATCGTATTCATAAGCTCTCACCGTCATATGCCTGATAGGCAGACCTGTCATAGTGCGGCTGCGGCACACTGGCTGCAGCCCTTGACTTCAGCCTGTCTTTTCTCGCCCATGCACGCATGGTTGCAAGATGATTTGGATAGGATCGCTTGTGCAAATACATATACTCGGACAGATTCTCAATCATATCCTGATAGCCATCGGGGAAATCAAATGTGAGCTCATCGTATTCTTCCTGTGTGAGGAGCACATTTTGATATCTCCCATACCGCTGCGATGCATTTGCACTCACTCTTTTATTATTCTCTTCTTTTCTTTGTATTTCTTTACTTGTTATATAAGTATTTATTTGTGACCGATTTTCCGGTGACGGTATTTCGGTATCCGGAAAATCCGTATCCCGCATATCCGTATGCGGCTTCTCCGTATCCCGTTTTTCGGGCTGCGGGTTTCCGGGATACGGTTTTTCCGGATACGGTTCTTCCGGATACGGCTTTTCCGAACACGGCTTTCCCGAACGAGGCTTTCCCGGACGAGGCTTTTCCGAACGAGGCTTTTCCGTAGATTCGAAAGCCTCGTCGGGGATAAAATAATCGACAACTTCATACTGCTCCGCAGATCCCAGCATTTTCCGTGGCACTTCATAGATGATGTACATACTTTTCCCGAGCTTCCCTTTTTCGTCCCGCATCTGGGTCGTCTCCAGATACCCGGCAGCCTTCAGTTCTTTCATCGCGCTTTGAATGGATGCTTTTCCATCTTTCACGATCTTTTCCGTTCCCCGGATGCTGAACTCCCAGTCATCCGGAAGGGTGAGAAAGATTGTCAGTAGGCCAATAGCCTTCAGACTCAGATTTTTGTCTCTTGTATGATAATTGCACATCGTCGTATAGTTCTTATTTTTTATCACACGGTAAACGCTCATTGTTTCACCTGCTCCTGTCCTTTCTCTTTCTGCGTATTTTATAAGGACATGTCCCGTAGAAACATGTCCCGTCAAGCATCAGATACCTGCACGAACGGCACTCCTCATCGGTACCGTCGATACCTCTGTCAATATGCTGCGTGTTCGGGCTTTCCCTCATCAGTTGTTCAAAAGCCGCTTCCGCCCCGTCCAAAAATCCCATCGATTGCCACCATTATCCGAGAGCAAATTCATTCCTGGGTCTTGGGGAATCCAATTTCATCGGTTTATTTCTGGCCTCCTCTGTCTTCTTCGCGAGCTGTTCCGTCAGGCTGGGGCGCTTTCCACTGTGTTCCATTTCTTTGGCAGCCTCGCGCTGCATTGCATTTTCAAGTACTCTTGTATCACTGTCGTAGAACTGAACCTTATCTGAAAGGAAGTCATCTGTACTGACTACAGAGCTGTTGATCTCATGCACCATCTGTGACAGCTCCGCCGCCGTCATAGGATTGGCCTCCGGCACGATCAGCACCTCATGCACGGATGACGGAAGGACAAAGAAGCTCCCGCCGAGGGCAGTAGCGGCCTGCGCGAGAATATCATCCCTGACCATGAGCGAAGCACCGAACGTTTTGTCCTTTGTCGTAAGGCAGAAAAGATTCATCTGGTTCTCTTCATTTATGATAGGAAATGCATTGCCGAGGAGGTTCCTTGGCTCGCCTCCCGACATCATATGATCCATCATGTCAGGAAGATGATAGAGAGCCGGTTTACGACTGTCTTCAGCGGCGAGGGCATCTGCATTCAGCTTCTCAGCTGAGATACCCCAGCTGTTCATAAGGCTGGGCGTAACGGCAATCGTCCCATAAGAATCTGCAGACATATCACCGACACAGACATGGAAGGTCTTAGCGAAGTCCCCGACCGGCAGACTTACAAGTCCTTTCAGGCGTTCCCTGTTCTGTTCCGCGTCACAAAGCCTGATCTGCAGGCGGTCCTTTATGCTGTCATAATTGAGGAGTCCATCTACATCGATCGTTTTGCCGCTTATTTCTGCGTCAATCCTCACATCGGCAATGTCACCCACGATCTTGTCAATAGGTTCTCCGTCCCGGTAGCGGTCGAAAAACTGCTCCAGATAGATGTTGGGGACAATCTGCTCGTCCTCCCTGCGGATGGTGAATCCTGTTAGAACGACGTCATTTGCCTTAGTAACTTCCTGGATCGTGATCTGTGCCCCGTCGAACGAAGGAGGCAGATATTCCTGGATATGGTCCTTTATATATTCACAGAACTGTTCTTTCGTAAGCTTTGCCATTATTTTCTCCCTTCATGAGATGCCGTGACCGGTCTCTTTTCCTTCTGAGCAACACGCTCATTAAATGCCTGCTGGTACTGCGCAAGTCTTGCTGACGGATCATTTCTCTTTATACGTTCATACTGTTCTACATCTCTATTCATTTTTCTTCCTTTCCTGAGTAGAAACTCTGCTTTTCACAGAGAAGGATCCTGACAGGGATCCATCCTGTCCAGGATCCTTTTCTGCAAATGAAAAAAGAGCAGCTTCATCTGCTACTCCCAATTAACTGCTACTATATGATTCTTTCAGTGCTTCCGCTTCTTAACGGTGAGCATGATCCCGCCAAGTACGCATGCCGCTCCGAGCAGCATAAGTACCGGAACGACTACATTCTGCGTATCACCTGTCTTTACGACTGACGCCCTCGATGGTGTCCTAGGTGTTGATGGGATTGGTGTCACGGACCTCGGCGTCGGTGTCGGTGCCTTTGGTGTCGGAGTCGGCGTTTCGCCCGGCTTATGGAAGCCAACCGTCTGTGCTTTATCGTAAATATCCGCATGATATGCTATTAACTGCTTATCTTTGTACAGATATTCAAATGCAACAACTTCCTTTCCTGCAAGAGATGTACAGTCGAACTCGAATGCAAGCTCCACATTGCCATCTGATTCTTCAGGCCGGAAGAGCTTTGCTGCAGTTACCTCCTTCCCGCCAATCAGGAGTTTGTCACCTGTTGCCTTATCCATAAGAATGCCGCTGATCGTATATTCCACTCCTGCGTCCAAGTTCTTATATAACACTGTGTCAGTGAAGTTCCTCGGATTTAAAGCCTCAGCGGTATGGCTGTTGGACTCATTATTGATGAGCTCTGTTGAAATCCCCGGAATAATGACGGTCTGCGCCTCATCGTTAAGGTCTGCGTGGATTGCGAGTTCAATACTGTCATCGTAAAGCGTCTCAAAAGCAACGACCTTCTTGCCGACAAGAGATAACCCATTGATGCTGAAAGTCAGTTCAACAGTGCCATTCTCATCTTTCGGAGAAAATTCAGTAGCTGCCGTTACAGTCTCATTATTGATCTTAAGAGGTTCACCGGTCTCCTTATCCATGAGGATACCTTTGACGGAGTATTTTCTTCCAGCCTCAAGGTTCGTGTATGTGACTGTATCAGTAAGCTCCATCTTCTCAGCTGCCAGTGTCGTATGGGAATCTGTTGCCTTGTCTTTCAATTCTGTGG
This sequence comes from uncultured Lachnospiraceae bacterium, assembly GCA_902788035.1. Taxonomy (GTDB): domain Bacteria; phylum Bacillota; class Clostridia; order Lachnospirales; family Lachnospiraceae; genus Chordicoccus. The sequence continues at coordinate 15,224 of CADAIL010000011.1, forward strand.
CGATCTTCGGATACTCGATTGTCTGGTCCTTATCACTCAGATCTGAATGGGAGGCGATCAATCTGTCTTCCTTATACAGGTCCTCGAAGGCTACCACTGATTTTCCTTCCAGGGCAGACGCATCGAACTCGAAAGTTAGGTCAACGACTCCATCGGCTTTTTCTGCCTTGAAAGTAAGCTGCGCAGTCACTTCTTTGCCATTATCCAGAATCTTTTCGCTGCTCGCCTTGTCGACAAGGACACCTTTTACCGTGTACTCATTGCCAATAATAAGACCGGTGTATTTCACATGGTCAATATGCTTCACCTTCTTGGCTGCAAGTGCCCTGTGGTTACCTGTCTTCTCGTCAATCAGTTCCGTAGCTATGGACGGGAACGTGACGGTCTGATCTACATCATTAAGATCTTCATGCGTAGCGACAGGGTCCACCGTCGGCTCACTGTTCTCATCAGCCTTATACACTTTTTCGAATACAACGACTGTTTTCCCGGACAGCTCATCTGCATGAACAGTGAAATTCATATCAACAGTTCCGGCATTTGCATGAACCTCGAACGCCTGCGAAGAAGTAATTTCCTTGCCATCCGCATCCGTTACCGGCTTTCCGGAAGTCTTATCCATGAGAGTGCCCTGCATAATATAGGCGCCTTCCGGCAGGCACTCATATGAAACATGGTCTACCAGTTCCTTCTTGCCGGATGCGTCCATCTCTTTAGCGCCGGTATCCTTTTCCGATGCAGTCGTGGCGATCTTAGGCGTGTACAGGGTCTGGTCTTCGTCATTGATATCCGCATGCGCAATAATCTCAATACCCAAGATAGAGACTTTTTCAAATGCGACCATGACCGTTCCCTTAAGCTTCACGCTGGGGAACTCGAAAATGATGTCCAGGCTTCCATCAGAGCTTTCCGCAGTGAACCTCCTCATTGTCGTGACTTCATTTCCATCATCATCGAGGATCGGCTTCTCCGTCTTTTTATCCATGAGTGTCGCCGTTACAAGGTACTCTTTTCCTACAAGGAGATTCTCGTAGTACAGGATATCCTTTACTTTGATATTCTTTGCCGGATTGACGATATTCGTCTTCGTGACTTCATCTGAGGCCTTGGTCCTTGCCTTCGGGAATACGATCTTCTGTCATTCATCATCGATGTCGGTATGCTTTGCTACTTCTTTCATATCTTCGTCGTAAAGATACTCAAAAACGACAACGCTGTGACCTTCCAGTGCTGACGCGTCAAATGTGATCGGCACATCCTTTGTCCCGGATTTATTCCAGAAGTGGATCTTCATTTCTGTCTCAACTGAGACTTCGTTCCCATCCGGTGTCTTTACGGTCTCGCCGGTCACTTTATCCATCAGGACTGTCTTTAATGTATAAGTCTTACCTGCTGTCAGGCCTGCATAGGAAACCGTGTCTGTGATGCTGCAGTTCTCGGCTACCAGGGCGATATGCTCACCATCTGGAGCCTTGGCTTCATTGTTCTTTGCCTGCGTTGACAGCTCGATTTTTGGAATCTCCTCATCATCGACAGTTCCGCTGTCCACCGTGTATCCATCCCGGTATACAGTGATCTCGTAAGAGACAAGCTCATAGCCCTCATTGGCCTTGCAGCGAAGTTCTTTGACAGTATAGGTATCGTAGGGAAGCGCACCCTTTTCATTATCCGGCTCCACTGTCACATCGGATTCACCGCTGAACCAGACGCCGTAGGTATAGGACAGCTTTGCGTCATCCACTTTACCGTCTTTGTAGGCTTCATCGTTCTTATTTGTATCGGCAGTATGGTCGGCGTATTTCCTGCCTGTCCCGGCCTGGCCGTTCGGGTCGGTAACGATGACATGCTCCTCACCGGTCGTCTTTGAGGTGATGAGGAAGGGGACATTTGCAAGACGCTCTTTATTGCTCTGTCCCGCTTTGACAAGCTCCAGATCTCCTCTGAATACCTGATTCTCGAACTGTCCCTGGTCGAGGTCGATGACCTCGCCGTCATTCCTGATCTCGAAATTCTTTACAGTTCCGGTAAGCGTGTGGCCTTCCGGAGCCTTGGTCTCGATAGCCGCATAGCTGCCATAGGGAAGCCACTTCTCCTTTGACTCCCAATACCCGTCTTTATCTGTCTTGATTGTTGCGATCGTCGCACCCGGCTCATATGTCTTGCCATCTACAAGAACGGAATCATTGGACTTGTTCACGATTGCAAATGTTGTCTCATTCAGCGATGAGCCGCCCTGCGGATCACGCCTCCTGGTCTCGGCTTCCCACTTACCAATCTTCACACCCCCACGGATGATCTGGTCGGAAGGGCCTTTTCCGGAGAAATCTTTAACCGTTGCCGCATCCTTTTCCGTCAGAGTGAATTTCCCTGATACTGTTCCTTCGAGCAAGTATCCTGCCGGTACTTTTGTCTCTTTCCAGGAGTAGGAACCAAGCGGAAGCATGTCGACCGGGGTGGAAACTGTCCCGCCTTTGCCAGTCTTGAGGATAAGTACCACGTCGCCTTTCTTATACTCTTTTCCTGCGACTACGACCGGATTCTCATTCTCAGATTTCACTTCGATCTCCGCGCCTTCAAGGGAAGCATCGCCCTGCGGCGTCGCTGCCTTCATCTCGAGATCCTGTTTATCGAAACGGATGCCTGCCCTGAGCACGGCGTCGGAAGGGCCATTCCCTGACAGGTCTTTGACTGTGCCTGCATCTTCAACTGTAATAGCGAAGCTTCCTTTCGTGACACTGTTGTCGGTGCCCCCGATGCTGTATCCGTCAGGTGCTTTCGTTTCTTCCCAGGTATAAGATCCCACCGGGAATACATTTGCATCTGTCTTCATGACACCATCGCTGTCAGAAGAGAGCCTTACGACAGTCTCACCCTTCTTGATGGTCTTTCCACTGACCACGATATCGTAATCATTGTCACTGAAGATCTCGATCGTGGCACCTTTGAGAGTCCCCGATCCCTGAGCCTCATTCCTTCCGAGGTCTGCATCAGACTTCGTGAACATGACACCCGCTCTGACGACCTTATCACTCAGCCTGATCTCGACTTCTTTTGAGTCCTTGCACTCTACAACATGGACCTCTGTATCAAGGGCATAGCCTTCAGCGGCTTTTGTCTCTTTCACGTAGTAGGTGCCGTACAGCACGTTGAGGGTATTCGATTTCCCGTCAGCGCCAACGGTCAGCGTTCCCACTGAAGCTGTGCAGTCCTTATCCGAATAAACAGTGTAGACTGTACCGGTAACAGGCATTGCTCCCCCGTCTTCTGATACCTTAAGGATATGGAACGGGGTCTTTTCCGGTGTATCCGTTACGGTGACAGTGGCGGTCTTGCCTGACTCGACCTTGACTGTATGGACGGTCTCATCTTTCTTGAAGTTCTTAGGTGCCGTGATCTCTTTCACATAATATGTCCCCGCGCTGAGCTTAACAGTATTGGAAGTACCATCGACTCCTGTTGTCAGCTCCTTGACCTTCTTCGTGCAGGCCTTGTCTGAATACACCCCATAGACTGCGCCTTTAAGGCTGTAGCTGCTGTTACCGGCTGTCGTTCCATCAGAAGACTTCTTGACAAGCTTCGCGGATCCTTCATCCGGTTTCTCTGAAACACTGAGATATACGAGTTTCTGGGAACTTCCCTGGACAAGGGCATAACACTCACCAAGCTCGAATTTTGATGCATTTGATGATGCGTACGACTTACCGGCATTATAAACGTCAAGGAGTCCGGCTTGTGTCAGCCATACTGTATTGCTGACACCTCCGGCTTCATCACCGACTGCCATCGCCCATACAGCTCTCTGGGTAAGTCCCCGGGCCTTATTGCCGTCTACACCGGCCTTGTTCCAGAAATAGTACTGCATGATGCCAACGCGCAGGGCATCCGCTGCTGTCACCGTGTGGCCTTCAAGTGAAGTACCCACCAGGTCCTGCCTTGTATGTGTCCCTTCCGAGAAATGCATATCGACCTCACCGCAGTAGAGGATCACATCTCCATTGGAGTTACCGGATGTCTGATATGCGTGGTCTACGAACACAGAACTGAATGAAGACGACGTGCAGTAGACAGATGCGTCTACCGCTGCGCCGGAAGCGCCGACAAGGGCTTCATCAATCAGTTCATCCTCAGGAATAGTAATCTCATCCGACTTAAAAAGATTTGCAATGCCGCTGAGGATCGTGGTAAGCAGAGATGTCTTTTCTTCGGTCTCCTCTTTCTTATCCTCGGCTGTGTCCGTATCGATACCTCTGACTGATGACTCGTCATCTGTCTTCATCGTAGAATCTGTGTCCGGGATCAGGCTGCTGTCGGTCATAGATTCTGTTTCATTATCTGACTCGGCAGGGTTGCTCTCTGTCGTTGCGGCGGAGGAGTCTGTTCCTGTGGTGGCAGTATCTCCTGACGTATCATCCGCCTTATCAGATTCAGAATCATCCCCCGATGAAGCAGGTTCAGAATCATTCACTGAGGAACCAGACCCAGAATCAGTCCCTGATGAAGCGGATTCTTCTGAAGATGCAGAAGCTGATCCATTCCCTGATTCATCAGCATTTACTGAATCTGTACCGGAATCATGCTCTCCTGCGGCACTGCTATTACTTTGCGAGTCATCTCCTGAAGAATCGTCCTCCGCCTCATTTTCTGCGCCGCCGCTTGCCGAAGGTGTTCCGCCGCCATTGCTGCTTGATGATACCGAAGAGTTTTCTGTCGTATTTTCCTTCGGCTTTTCCGTCTCTTTGACACGGACATTGCGGCTGATCTGATAGATCGGGTGGCCGCTGACCGGCTCAACATAGTAGACCGCACGGTAGCTGTCCGCATGATCTGTCGTGAAGAACTCACCATTTGCATTGTATGCATCATCGAAATAGATGTTCACCTTCGACCAGTCCGGCACATCAAGATTTGAAAAATCTACCTTGATATTGAAGTCGCTGCCGACGGGTACAATATAATCACTTGGGCGAACGATCTCATCTTCATCCAGCTGCTCAATGACTTCCTGAAGTGTGGGATATCCTGTTTCCGTTTCCTCGGATGCTGCCATGACGGGGCCTGCTGTGCAGGATGAGATAACGGTCACGGCGGCAAGGATCCCGGAAAAAACTCTTTTCCATGATTTAAATTTCATTATGGTCTCCTGATTTTCATAATTATTTGTCCTTAAACGATCGGATGGGCGGGCTAACACCGCCCACCCGCTCCTGCGCGATGCGCACATCTCACGGCACAGCCGTTTCGATGTACGTTAGCCTCACACGTATGCTCATGCGAGCATGGCATGCGGTTCGGCCTTATCGCGCAAAAAGGCGCCTATCGAATATAAGAATCCAATAGGCGCCGTGTCTGTAGAATTTATGTGGTTTATGGAATACGTGTGGGCATTCGAGGGAGTGGGTAATACTTCATGCTATTCCTTCTTTCTCTTATAAAAGAAAAAGACCTTTACTTCAAGTAAAGATCTCTCATGTATTACATCATAAATCGGTATCATCATCTTAATGGACAACTTGATCTTGATATATTTCTTATTTCCTTTCCTTGCTTAAGCGATTCTAAGTATTGTTTTAGGGTTGGCATATTCTGTTCTGAATTTGGTCCAACTATTATTCCTGTGATTAAATCTTTAAAACTTACATTCTTTTCAAAATTAAATAATTCACTTAGTTTTAGAATGCACTTATGTGAGATTACCCCATTGGTAGGCATATACTTTTCTTCATAACAATTAGATTTCAATCCAGTTAAACTTTTAACCGAACTCGTATAATGTGAAAATACTAATCTATACTCCTGTTCTGCTTTAAAACTTGGATGTTTATGGGCAATAGAAAGCATTATTACTTGTTCCTTAGCAGAATCCTCATTACCCAATTGCTTCTTTAGGAGCTGGTCATTACCGCTAAAGTATTCTTTTAGTATTTCAAACAAAGGATGTTTGTGTACTTCCAAGTCATAGCAGACAGGCCATAGCTGAATCCATTTTGTCCCGAATAATAGTAACAGGGCTTTCGTGTCAAATTCAATACAGAATCCTTTTCCTTTATTTGAATAGCGGTCCCACTGAGCAGCATCATCTTTCAATTTTGAAAAGCACATAATATAAAAGGGTTCTTTTTCGATCTCAATGAACACGCTATCAAAAAAAGTTTCTATTCTATTAATGCTTTGAGGGCATGATTCCTTTAGCGCTTTTTTTAACTCACGTGGAAAATAGAAGCACTCTTCTCGATCATTCAGCATGAGCGGATTTGAAAACCATAGTTCCTGTTTTGTAAAAATGCCAAATAATGCTTCGGCGGAAGTGTAATGATACAGTTTATCTGGATAATCCTTCTCACGCATTCTTTTCTCGACTTCTTGAATAAAACTGTCCTCGTCTATATTTCTCAAATCCTCATTTTCTCCTTATAAATCTATAGAAATAATTTACACAGCTTTTCTAATACAACAATTCTCTTAATAATCATGCCTCCTCAATTACGCATTTGTGATGCTTAAACTCAGGGCTGGTATTCGGGAGTTCCTTATCATAGTTAATCGCCACAAGCAAAATGTTTCCCTTATAGTGTATGAGTCTCTCAGGATATTTCTGTCTCCTGATCTGTGACATCGCTGTATCTGCACTCTGATTATATTTCAGCTCAACAACCAGTGCCGGAATAGCAGGATATTTCGGTGCGGGCAAGTACGCAATATCCACGTATCCCTTTCCGCTGTCCAGTTCAAGAATCGTCGTATAATACATCTGCGCGGCATAATAAGCAAGCTGGACTGCATAGCTTAATGCCGATTCATCATTATATGTCTTATTCCCGGCACGGTTATGGGCTTCTTCCAGAAGTTCCGCAACCGTTTCCTCATCTTTCTCCCATGTAGCTTTCAGAATTTCCTGTGACAGATGAAGCGTCCGGAAAGCCGGTTTCCACGCTGTCCCCCTTGTGGATGACTTGAACTCATCCAGAATTTCCCGATTGGGGATGAACACCTCGCTTTTCTTATCATCATATCCGAGATATCCCAAATGAATCAGGAGCGAAAGCACGTCATCCCTTCCATGGAAAGTTGTCATGTCATTTTGATAAGTGGATGTGTCAATTACAAGCCTTCCGCCATTCATCAGAAAGGCTACAGCTTCCTTCAGGCCATCGTAATCCATTTCGATGAACTCCGACAAAGCTTCATAAGTCTCAGTTTTGTTCCAGTAATCCTTAATGATGCCTGTAGTTATCGCCTCAACAACAGACAATGGACTGTAAAGAGAATACCTGACTGCTTCCGGGGATTTACCAGTGGCGCGTAATTCTTCGTAATCAGGATCAGGAGGCATAATGTCACTTACCTCATATCCGTCATACCAGTCACTCACAGCCCGATAGTCTCTGCCGTACCTGTTGCACAGATTGCGTACCTCTTCTTCAGTGAATCCGGTGAACCTGGCCATTTGCCTGGGGAACATCATGGAATATTCAGTAAACATATTCAGAGCGGAGTGTTTCCCATACTTTTTAATCGGAAGAATTCCTGTCATATAGGCCAGGGCTATATACCTGTTGTCCTTCAACAAATCTCTGAGGAAATCCAGATACTCCTTTTGCCCTTCCTTATCATTTTTGCGCTCCCTGAACACTGCATCCCATTCATCTATAACGATAACAAGCTGTCTGCCATTGGCGGAATATACATCTTCTATCGTCTGGATAAGATCGTCTTCATCAAAATAATCAATATTCGGGTATTCTTCCTTTATGTCTCTGACTACAAGCTTCTGCATCTTTGCCAATGCTTTTGAAACAGTCGTCTTATCATTGAAGAACTTCGTCATTACCAAGCGGATAACATCATATTCCCCAAGATACTCATCCCAGGAGATTTCCTTATCTTCTATAAGAACTGATTGACATTCAGCAAGTTTTCGTTTGGAAAAGAGTTCCCTGCTGTCAGCTCCCCGATCATAATATGCACAAATCATATCTGCCGCCATCGTTTTTCCAAACCGCCTGGGACGAGAAACACTGACAAACCTTTGCTGCGTGTTCAGCACTGTGTTGAGATATTGAATCATCTCACTTTTATCTACATATATCTTAGAGTTAACCGCTATCTGGAAACTCTTATTTCCCGGATTTAAATACGCTCCCACTTCTTTCCCCTTTACACGCTATTCTATGTCCGAGTTTGCGACATCACACACTTAAACACTGCAAATGTGTGAACCATTTTCAGTTTTCATTATATATAGAAAACGGCTACCACACAAGTGATAGCCGTTTCGTTGTCTCAAATATAAATGTTTACTTTAATGTCCCTCCATCCTTGAATCCGCCGCCTATTATCGATAGAATATAGATAATCTATAGCATCATCTCTGGAAAAACCCATCTCATAAACCTTTAAATATCCACTAACTTTCCTTATTTTGCCTGTTTTATGGCTGCCTGTGCCGCTGCCAATCTCGCGATCGGTACACGGAACGGTGAGCAGGATACATAGTCAAGGCCGATGCTGTTGCAGAACTCGATGGAAGCCGGATCGCCGCCATGCTCGCCGCAGATACCGCAGTGCAGATACGGATTGGTCTTGCGGCCGCCCTCAACTGCGATCTTCATGATCTTGCCAACGCCTGCCTGATCCAGCTTAGCGAACGGATCGTTGTCGAGGATCTTAGCATTCATGTAGGCTTCCAGGAACTTGCCGGAGTCGTCACGGGAGTAACCGAACATCATCTGTGTCAGGTCGTTTGTACCGAAGCAGAAGAAGTCAGCTTCCTTAGCGATGTTGTCAGCCATAAGAGCAGCTCTCGGGATCTCGATCATTGTACCGATCGTGTACTGAAGCTTGATGTTTGCTCTTCTGATTTCTTCATCAGCTGTATCCTTGACGATCTTGCGGACATAGCGAAGCTCGCGCTTAGCGCCGATGAGCGGGATCATGATTTCCGGAATCAGTGCCCAATCCGGATGCTCGGAGCGGACCTTGATAGCTGCACGGATAACAGCCTTTGTCTGCATGATGGCGATTTCCGGATAAAGGACTGCCAGACGGCATCCGCGGAGACCCATCATCGGGTTGAACTCATGGAGACCGGCGATGATATCCTTGATATCCTGTACGCTCTTGCCCTTGCGAGCTGCAAGTGCTGCAATGTCTTCCTCTGTTGTCGGAACGAACTCATGGAGAGGCGGATCCAGGAAGCGGATGGTTACCGGTCTGCCTTCAAGAGTCTCATACAGCTTCTCGAAGTCGCCCTGCTGCAGCGGGAGGATCTTGGAAAGAGCTTCTTCTCTCTCTTCTACTGTGTCGGAGCAGATCATGTCACGGAAAGCGTCAATTCTGTCGCCCTCGAAGAACATATGCTCTGTACGGCAGAGGCCGATGCCTTCAGCGCCGAGCTCAACAGCCTTGGCTGCGTCTGCCGGGGTGTCAGCATTTGCACGAACTTTCAGTGTACGGATCTCGTCTGCCCAATCCATGATGTTCTTGAAATCATCATCGTCGATGGAGCCGGCGATGACCGGAAGCTCACCGTCATAGATGTTGCCTGTGGAGCCGTCGAAGGAAATGATGTCGCCTTCTTTGTACTCATGGCCGCCGAGCTTGATGGTCTTGTTCTCTTCGTCAACGATAAGTTCCTGGCATCCGGATACGCAGCAGCTGCCCATACCACGGGCAACAACAGCTGCATGAGATGTCATACCGCCGCGGGCTGTAAGGATACCCTGAGCAGCCTTCATACCTTCGATGTCTTCCGGAGATGTCTCAAGACGTACAAGGACGACCTTCTCGCCTCTGTCTGCCCATTCCTTAGCCTCGTCAGCTGTGAAGACGATCTTGCCGGAAGCAGCGCCCGGAGCTGCCGGGAGGCCCTTGCCGATCTGTTCTGCCTTCTTGACAGCTTCCTTGTCGAAGGAGCCGTGAAGCAGTGTGTCAAGGTTACGCGGATCGATTGCGAGGATAGCTGTCTTCTTGTCGATCTTGCCTTCCTTTACGAGGTCATTTGCGATCTTAAGAGCAGCGCGTGCTGTTCTCTTGCCGTTACGTGTCTGCAGCATGTAAAGCTTGCCATGCTCGATGGTGAACTCCATATCCTGCATGTCACGATAGTGGTCTTCAAGTTTATTTGCGATACCGATGAGCTGATCATAGATGTCCGGAAGAGTCTTCTTGATCTCGTCGATTTCCATCGGTGTGCGGACGCCGGCAACAACGTCTTCGCCCTGAGCGTTCATAAGAACTTCCGCAAAGAACTTGTTCTCGCCTGTAGCCGGGTTACGTGTGAAGGCAACGCCTGAACCGGAATCGTCGCCCATGTTGCCGAATGCCATCATCTGTACGTTAACTGCGGTACCCCAGCTGTACGGGATATCGTTGTCACGACGATAGACGTTAGCGCGCGGGTTGTCCCAGGAACGGAAGACAGCCTTGACTGCCTCGATGAGCTGTACCTTCGGGTCTGTCGGGAATTCTTCGCCGATCTTTGCCTTGTACTCAGCCTTGAACTGGCCTGCAAGTTCCTTAAGGTCTTCAGCTGTAAGCTCGACGTCCATCTTGACGCCCTTAGCTTCTTTCATTCTGTCGATCAGGACTTCGAAATATTTCTTTCCGACTTCCATAACGACGTCTGAGAACATCTGGATGAATCTTCTGTAGCAGTCCCATGCCCAGCGCGGATTGCCGGACTGTGCTGCCATTGTCTCAACAACTTCTTCATTCAGACCAAGGTTAAGGATCGTGTCCATCATACCCGGCATGGAAGCTCTTGCGCCGGAACGTACGGAAACAAGGAGCGGATTCTGCTTGTCGCCGAACTTCTTGCCTGTGATTTCCTCAAGTTTCACGATAGCTTCCTGGATCTGCTGTGTGATTTCGGAATTGATTCTCTTGCCGTCATCATAGTATGCTGTGCAGGCTTCTGTCGTAATTGTGAAGCCCTGCGGAACCGGAAGACCGAGCTTGGTCATTTCCGCAAGGTTTGCGCCTTTACCGCCGAGAAGATTGCGCATGCTGGCATCGCCTTCACTGAACATATACACGTATTTTGTCATAGAGTTCTTTCCTCCTGAATGATGTAGGATTAGTGTTTACCTAATTAGGTATTGTAACATATTACCAAATTCTTTTAAAGAAGTATCTAATTAATTAATAAGACTTATTTGTTTTTTAGCAGTTTTTACTCACTTGCAGTATACATAATGTAAATGATCGGTAAGTCTCCGTATGATTTTTATGACAACATAACAAAACGCTCAGGCGGCATCGTCGGCCGCATGTCCGTCAAAGCGAAACCCAAAAAGACCGCGCACTCTCGTACGCGGTCTCATTGTTATTGAAAATGAATATTTACTGTTTATCCTCGAAATACTTTCCGGAGATGATGTCCTCATATCCCTTTCTGTAAAGGTGACGCGGAATACCATCGACCATGATGGGCGGAACATCGCCGCGGATCAGCGGACGTACATATGTGATGAAGTCATCTGTTACATATGTGCCTTCCTCATTGACCCATGATCTCGGAACAAGGCGCTCCTCGTTAGCAATCTTATGAACGTCCTTGACCTCTGTGTTGGCCTGATACGGATCATCGGATGTACGTACGAATACGACCATCTTGCCTGTATCGCCTTCGTCAGCTGCTGCAAGAGCTGCGCCGCCGACTTCGGAAGCCTCGAGGATGTCGATACGGGATGCGCAGTGGGAAGCTGCTCTCTGAAGTGTGGAGAGCTCGATTGCGCGGGTCTTGCATCCAAGGCGGTTGGAAAGGATATTTGCAAGAACACGTGCTGTACCGGAAAGCTGCTTGTGGCCGAATGCGTCGACGTAATCAATGCCGTCGCCAAGCTCCATGACGAACTTGCCGTCCGCTGTCTTGATACCTTCGGATACGCAGACAACTACAGAGTTCTTTTCCTTGAGCAGGCTCTCGCATTTTGCGACGAACTTGTCAACATCAAATGCGATTTCCGGAAGATAGATAGCATCCGGTCCCTGGCAGTCTTCGCCTTCAGCGAGGCATGCAGCGCCTGTAAGCCAGCCTGCGTTGCGGCCCATGATCTCAACGACCGTAACTGTGCCGTGTGCTGTCAGGATGGACATACCGTCGCGAATGATTTCTTTTACAGATGTGCCGATGTACTTGGCAGCTGAGCCGTAGCCCGGTGTATGGTCTGTCAGAGCGAGGTCGTTGTCGATTGTCTTCGGGCAGCCGACGAAACGGACCTTGGAGCCTGTGAGCATACCATAGTCAGACAGTTTCTTGATTGTATCCATGGAATCATTGCCGCCGATGTAGATGAAGCAGTCGATTTCAAGATCATCAAGGATGCCAAAGATCTTGTCGAATACTTCTTTGTCTTCATGAATTTCCGGAAGCTGGAAACGGCAGGAGCCGAGGTATGCAGCCGGTGTTCTCTTCAGAAGCTCTTCGTCAAGTCCGCTCTGGATATGCTCGGAAAGATCGATGTAATGACCCTTCATGAGACCCTGAACGCCATGTACCATGCCGTAAACTTTCTTGTAGCCGCGCTCTTTCGCTGAACGGTATACGCCTGCCAGTGAAGAATTGATTGCAGCTGTCGGGCCGCCGGACTGACCGACAATGATGTTTCTCTTCTCTGAGTTCATAATATCCTCCTCAAGATGAATAACGCATGCGCGTCATTTTCAGGTATTCTGCGCCCCGGTTCTATTGTAGTAAACCTGCACAGTCTTAGTCATTTTAGTCTATTCAGAATAAATATTCAAGGGGATTCATAAAAAAAGCAAGTAAAGTACATCTTTCTTACCGAATGCTTCATGACCGGACATGAGGGATAGTCCCTTGTCAGCGCAAAAGCCCGGCCGCGTAAAACGACCGGGCTTTGTAAATTATTATGCTGTTCTTTCAGCACATGAAGCTGCTGTTATCGTCCTTATCCAATCCGGAGACTGTCATCCGAAAAAGCACATTTCCTTATCCGATCTTTGTTCCGCAGTTCGGGCAGAATTTCGGCGGATTTGCCGGATCCGGGAACGGCTGGCCGCAGTTCGTGCAGAAAGCCGCTGCCGCCGGTGCCGGCTTCGGGCTACCGCAGTTCGGGCAGAACTTGCCTGTGTTCACGCTGCCGCAGGAGCATGTCCATGTATCCCCGCTCTGGATCGCCGACTTAGCTGCCTGCTGCTGAGCACCCTGCTGCATGAGACCGGCAATGTTCGCGCCTGCGTTGTTCTGACCCATCATGCCCATAGCGGCGAAGCCTGTGATCGCGCCGGCTGTATTGGCAGCCGCTGCCTGAGCAGCCTGTGTCTGACCGATGCCCATATAAGCGCCGAGCATGGACGGATCTGTGTAGCCTCTTGTCTCCTGGAACTTTGTGATCTGAGCCTTTGATTTCTCGTCGGCGTCGAGCATGTTGATGGCGATCTTGAAGACAGAGATACCGCGTGCTTCATGCCACTCTTCGTCGAGAAGCTTGTCGACGTCTTTGGTGAGCTGATACTCATTGGCGGCAATGTCCTGATAGCCGATGCGCAGCTTGTTAAGGCCGGCAACGCCCTGGCGGATCGCTGCGATTGCCTCGGACTTGATCTGCGGCTCGATGTCCTCTCGTCTTACGAGGCCGGATCCGTTTGAGCCGGTCGCCTGCGCGCCGATGACGGAGAAGAACTTGCCCGGATCTGTGACCTGGATTGAATATACGCCGTTGCCCATGAGGGTCGTCGCGATGTGCCAGATCGGCTTGTCTGTTGTCCAGTCTTTCTCCCAGTGATCAAATGTAATATTGCCGGAGCCCCACTTGAAGCCCTGGATCTCGCCGAGATTGATGAAATAGACGCGCTGTGTGTGCACTCTCTGACCGCCGGCCTTGAACTGCTCTACGACCGAATGAGCGAGGGCTGCAAATCCGCTGTTGCTTCCTGCAAGTGCTGACGGTGCCTGGGAAGCGTCGAACTGATATCTGCCCGGCTCCGCGCAGAAGTCCACGATAGCACCGTCCTCAACGAGGATCATGCACTGATTTTCCTGGACATCGATGATGGAGCCTGATGAGATGATGTTCTCATCGCTGTTCTTGTTTTTAGATCTCGGTCCAACGATTCTGTTAGCGCGTTTCTGGATGACGCCGCCCGACATGTCGCCGCTCTCGAAATAATCGATCCAGCTGTTACCGAGTGTCGTGTTAAGTGAAGCTGCTCCCGCTCCGAGTACTGCTGCCGCAAGTCTGATTAAACCCATTATGTAACTCCTTTCTGGCCTTTGGGCCATTGAATGAATTCTTATTTATTATCTGCGGTGCATCGTCATTTGCCGCGCACCTGCAGTCCAAAGCAATGTACTTTTTGTATTTCATGAGTTCCACACAGGAACCTCATACCGCCTCCGCCCGTGGAGCCGTCTCCGATCAGAAATGACCGCCTCCGCCTGAGAAGCCTCCGCCTCCGCCTGAGAAGCCGCCTCCGGAATGCGTGCCTCCGGAGAAGCCGCCTCCGCCGCTGCTGTGGTGCTCCTTGACGATTCTTCTCTGGGACGTATGCTTGCCGAGGAAGATGGCGTTGTGACCTGTCTGCCTGAAGTTGAGGGTCTTTACCGCGATCTTGGCGTTATTGACCGGCTGGCTGCTGCTGTGCTTCGCAAGCAGGCTCACCAGCGTGATGAGCGACAGGACCGCGCTTATGATCAGTGAGAACGGTGTCGGCATCAGCGCATAGGCTACATTGTCAAGCTTGTAGACGTCCTTCAGGAACGTGTTGCATACATCGTAGTATCTCTGGTTCCTCATGCCGTCCAGCACGTCGTTGTAGACTTTCTCCTCAAAATCGACGTACTTTTCCGCCTTGTATTTGCCGCTTCCCGCCGTCCAGATCATCCGGTTGTTCATGTCGAGCAGGAAGATCAAGCCGTCATCCGTGATCGCATTGTCCATGTAGAACTGCTCGGCATACTTCATGGAGGTCTCGTTGCCGTAGCTTATATCAAGCGGAATATCTGTGGATGTGAGGATTATGATTTCACATTTCTTTTTACCCTCAAGTTCCGCTATATAGTCTGACAGAGATTTCTCCTCCGAAGTCGTGAGCAGGTCCGCGTAGTCATAGACTCTCTGAGAATTGTCTGCCACATAGGGCATGTAGATGACCGTGCCGTTGTTCGTCGTATACGGTCCGCTGCCGTGAGGACCTGTAGGCTCGACTGTTACAGGCTCTGAGGCTTCCGTCCCATCGGCCTGAATTTCCGAATCAGAATTGTCCGCACCGGACAGATCGATCTCGCCTTCGTTGTCGGTGGTGTCTTCATCAGTGTCTTCCTGCAAATCAAAATCGCCCGCATACGCGTCCGTCCCCTCATAGGTATCAGCCTCTGTCTCATCGAGGACAAGACCTGCTCCGTAGACCGGTGAGATGAGCCCGATCACGAGGGCGAGGATAACAAGGATGACCGATAACTGTTTTATTCGTCCGATCTTCATCAAATCACCCCCAATACGCGGATGATCATCATCACGATCTGGCTGAAAAGGAAGACTCCGCCGCAGATCTCCGCAAGACGCATCGGATCCTTGGGGATCTCGCCCATAATTTTTCCTGTCTGGCCGTTCATGCCGAAGATGTATTTCTTTCCCTTGTACTCGGTATACATCATCCAGACCGGAAGCATCGCGTAGTGCACCGCATTGTGGGACCATGTGAACTGCTCGGACTGAATCTCGGTGCCTCCATTGTAGGTCCCGACATGATCGAGAGCGGCTTTGGTCAGTGATTCTTTCGCTCTGATCTTGGCTCTCGGCTCATTCTTGGCAGCGTCCTCATCCCACTTCTGGGTGTAGAAACCCGCGAGATATGCCGGGTTGAAGTTCTTCATTTTGCTGAAGTCAAAGGGCTCTATGGAATCCATGAGAGTGTTGTCCATCTCCTTCAGAGCGTCCGCCGGGATGTTGCGGAATTCCCCGTGCGCTCCCTCGTCGATCTGGTATCTGGAAATCTCTGTGTATTCGACATCGGCCGTGATCCAGGTCCTTCTCCTTTTGGCTATGACTCTGATCTCAGCGTCGCCGTCAAATGTGTAGAGCCAGTAGGGAACGTACATGCCCTTGATTTTTTCGATTGTTGATTTCTTTGTGAAGAGTCTCGGCGTCAGGATCGACTTCTTGCAGAGGGCTTTGTAAGCCGCCTCGACGTCTTTTCTCTCCTTGACAAAGGGAAGTACATAGTCCGGCTTGAAATTACCGCTCAGGTTTCCTTCCAGCGTGATAGCGCGGTTGCAGTATACGCAGGTCGTCGCCGCAGTATCCTT
Organism: uncultured Lachnospiraceae bacterium; assembly: GCA_902788035.1. Classification (GTDB taxonomy): domain Bacteria; phylum Bacillota; class Clostridia; order Lachnospirales; family Lachnospiraceae; genus Chordicoccus. The sequence goes on from CADAIL010000011.1 coordinate 31,494, forward strand.
CGAGGTGATGACCTCTGCGCCGCAGTGAGGGCATTTGTAAATTACGAGGTCACCTGTGGAGTCATCGGTCGATGCTTCCGTGACAGGTCCTTCCACATATGCCGCTTCCTGGACTGCTCCGCCATCCTGCGCTCCCTGACCTTCCGGCGTGTAATTATACTCGGACGGGTCAAATGTCGATCCGCAGTACTCGCATTGCAGCTGTCCTATCGCAGGATTGAAGTAGAGCTCAGCGCCGCATGTTTTACAATTGTACTTCGCCATATGCTTCCTCCTTTCTCCTGTCACCCACATAATTCAAATCCCGGTGCCCGGGAACAGCTTCATGTCGATAACAGGTCAGCTTTCATACTAAGTATACAGATTATTTGTTACAGATGCATTATTTTTTGGGAACATTTATGAAAATTTTATCTCAGTGGGGAAGACCCCCGCTTCTGTAAGCGGTGGGTAAATCAATATCCTGCTTGTCTCAGTGGCGGGTCACAATCCCCCACTGAGATAAACGCTCCGCGACGATGCGCAGGGATTCGGTTGGGAATTATGTCAGCTGGCGCTGACCCGAATCCCGCGCCAAGTCTCGCGAGCGAGACTTGAATCTGAGAGTGTAACAGTTCAAACGGGCTACACTTATTTTCGATGAAGATGATGTTTGCGCCGGTATATGAGACTCAGATGCAGCCCATCTGAACTGTTACGTTGGAAATGAATTTGGGACGGTTCTTTCCGCGTGGATTTTTCCACGCGGAAAGAACCGTCCCAGACTAGTGTTTTAGAATGTGAATTTATCAGCGAAGTAAGCGTCCAGCTCGTCGATCTTGACGCGGACCTGCTCCATCGTATCACGGTCACGGATCGTGACTGCATTATCCTCGGCGGAGTCGAAGTCATAAGTGATGCAGAACGGTGTTCCGATCTCATCCTGTCTTCTGTATCTCTTGCCGATGTTTCCGCGGTCATCGTACTCGCAGTTGTATTTCTTGCAGAGCGCTGTGTAGATCTCGGTCGCCGGATCCGCCAGCTTCTTGGAAAGCGGAAGAACAGCGATCTTGACCGGTGCAAGTGCCGGATGGAAATGAAGGACTGTACGGACATCATTCTTCGCCTCGTCCAGGACTTCCTCATCGTATGCCGCGCACAGGAAAGCGAGCGTCATGCGGTCAACGCCGAGCGACGGCTCGATGACGTACGGGATGTAGCGCTCCTTAGTCTCATCGTCGAAGTACGTCATATCCTCACCGGAGACTTCCTGATGACGTCCGAGGTCGTAATCTGTGCGGTCAGCGATGCCCCACAGCTCGCCCCAGCCGAACGGGAACAGGAACTCAACGTCTGTTGTGCCCTTGCTGTAGAAGGAGAGCTCCGCCTGGTCATGGTCGCGGAAGCGAAGTTCGTCTTCCTTGAGACCGAGGGAGAACAGCCACTTCTTTGCAAATGCTTTCCAGTACTCGAACCACTCAAGATCCGTATCCGGCTTGCAGAAGAACTCGAGCTCCATCTGCTCGAACTCGCGTGTACGGAATGTGAAGTTGCCCGGTGTGATCTCGTTGCGGAAAGATTTTCCGATCTGGCCGATACCGAACGGCAGCTTCTTTCTGGATGTGCGCTGTACGTTCTTGAAGTTGACAAAGATGCCCTGTGCGGTCTCCGGACGGAGATATACAGTATTCTTGGCATCCTCTGTGACTCCCTGGAATGTCTTGAACATCAGGTTGAACTGACGGATATTTGTAAAATTGTGCTTTCCGCATGTCGGACAAGGGATTTTATGCTCGAAGATGAAGTTCTCCATTTCCTCGTTGGACCATCCGTCGACGGAGCCGAGCGGCTCATCGTCTGTGCCGTAAGCTTCCTTATCGGCTGCTGTAATCGCAATTTTATGCTCATGGCAATAATCCTCGATCAGCTTGTCCGCGCGGAATCTCTCGTGGCATTCCTTGCAGTCCATAAGCGGATCGGAGAAGGAGCCCAGATGTCCGGACGCGATCCATGTCTGCGGATTCATGAGGATAGCGCTGTCAAGACCAACGTTGTATGGATTTTCCTGAATGAATTTCTGCCACCATGCCTTCTTTACGTTATTCTTCAGCTCAACGCCGAGATTGCCGTAATCCCATGTATTTGCAAGTCCACCGTAGATCTCAGAACCCGGGAAGATAAATCCGCGTGATTTTGAGAGCGCGACAATTTTATCCATCGTCTTTTCCATAATGTTCAAAACTCTCCTCTTTTTATTTATATATGATATAGCAGGGTTCATCAAGCAGAGTCGTTAAGCTGCCTGCGCCTGTTATTGCATATCCGCCTTCCATGGTTACGTCACCGATCGTATAACTGATCTTGCCAGGCACCTTGATCATGAGCGGTTCCTCCACAATGAGCACCTTCAGGTCATTTCCCCTGCGCGAAGCCGTCTTTCCGCCGGACTTGTTCTCAAGCTCGCCTATTGTCGTCTTCAGTGTTCCGTCAGAACTGATGACCGCGGTGCTTTTATCAAAGTAACCGTTTTCAATGGCTGTTGTGAGCGTGCCTGACCATGCCAGGACGTTGTTAAACGACGCGTAATCCTCAAGCGACTTGTATTTAAGGATTACACGCGCCTTCTTTTTACTTACTTTACACGAATTGAGACTGATTCTCTCATCCTTCGCGCTTTCATTATATTCACTGACGCTGTCCAATATCTGTTTCCTCAGCTCAGTGCCGCTGTAGTATTCTTTGTCAAATTCACTGATTGAGAAAGCCTTGACATATCCGCCGCTGTCAATCTCAAGACTATTGACTGATTTCAGGAACTCCCCACATCCGGCAAGATTCAGGACCAGGGCAATCGTCAGGATGAACAAAGTGAGCCTTCCGGCTTTCCTCATACTTTCTGCCTCTGAAATATATTTTCAAGAACGCTGCTTCCCCGGTGCTGCGGCCTATAGCCGGTATATGCGCATGACCTGAAAGTCTCAGGGAAACCCTCGCTCGTTAATCACAAACTACGACAATCTTATGTATTATACTAAAATACCCTCTAATCTGTAAAGATTTTTCTATTCTATCATCATGAGGGAGTGGAACTTCCGGTCGACACAGCTCGCAAGGCTCTTTTTTACATACCTTGTGAAATCCCGCTCAGCCTCCGGACTCAGAGAAAATGAGAAGAGCTCCGTCACTTTACATGAGGCTGCATACAAAAGCGCGTACCTTGCGCTGACGTCCATCCCCCCTGCCTCGTCCGGCGGTGCAAATTCGCCGTTTTCCGCCATCATGCGGCACTCAAATATTCTTCGTATGAGCTGCAGCGGCACATTCCCTTTAAGTATCGCCCGCAGGGCTACGTAGATCAGATTGACCATCCCCTCCGCACTCAGGCCTTCCCGGCCGTAATATCCGGCAAGTTCGAGAAAGTAGAAGCCGTAATAGACGCCCGGCTGGCAGGAGGCCAGCTCCGTGAAATAATTAGTAACCTCCACGGATCGCAGCGTGTAGGCATTCCTGCCCTCATAAACACTGAATCTCCCGAAAACGAAGGGATTGGACGCAGCAAGCAGAGGGCTGGTCTGCCTGCGCACGCCACGCGCAAATGCAATAATTTTGCCCCTCTCCCTCGTCAGTATGACCAGGCGCTTATCAAATTCCCCGATGGGCTGCGCTATGAGCACAACGCCTGTCACCTCTACTGCGTCCATTCATGTTCCTCTTTTACAGTTTCTTACGGTCATATCCGTAATCCCGCAGGTCGCTCTCGCTGTCCCGCCAGTTCTTTCTCACTTTGACAAAGAGTTTCAGGAAAACGCGTGTCCCGGTCATTTCTTCAATGTCTCTCCTCGCGTCAGATCCGATTTTCTTCAGCATGGAGCCGCCCTTGCCGATAATGATGCCCTTGTGGCTCTCCTTCTCGGTGATGATGCTGGCTTCGATTGCTGTCAGGTCATCCGACCGCTCCTTGAAGGTGTCGATCACAACAGCTATGCCGTGCGGTACTTCCTCATTGAGAGCGCGAAGGGCTTTCTCGCGAATGATCTCGGCCGCTATATCCCTCATATTCTCCTGAGTGACTGTCTCCTCGTCATAATACAGCGGACCTTCCGGCAGCTCCCGCATGATGCTGTTTATGACCTCATCCATGTTGACTGACCTTAAGGCTGATACCGCTATAATGTCTTTAAAGCGGCACACATCCTTCCAGGCTTCAATGATTTCGGCAGCCTTTTTCTTGTCGATCGTGTCAATTTTATTGATGATCAGGATGACCGGCTTGCCGCTCTTTGTCAGCTTCTCGGCGATCATCCGGTCACCCTTTCCTATATAGGAGGACGGTTCAATGAGCCAGAGAACCACATCGGCGTCACCGATTGTTTTATTGGAGACATCTATCAGGTATTCGCCGAGCTTGTTGTCCGCTTTTCGGATCATGCCCGGGGTATCCAGAAAGATGATCTGACCGCGCTCATTTGTAAATACCGTCTCTATCCTACCCCTCGTCGTCTGCGGCCGGTTGCTTGTGATTGCGATCTTCTGGCCGATCAGATGATTCATGAGCGTGGACTTTCCGACGTTGGGACGGCCGACTATGACCGCATATCCGGATTTGAACATATAGTACCTGCCTTTTTATAGCGTAATTTCGCGTCTTTTGTCCTCGAATTTATACCAGTGTCTCGACGGAATTGAACAGTTCTCTGTGCTTCTCTATCTCCGTCTCGCTGCCGACGACGCAGATATACCCGTCGTCTAACGCGCCCTTTACCGCCGGAGCGAGAGAGCGGATATCTTCCGCCTGTGCGTTCAACACCTCATCCCTCATCTTCTGTCTCATTTCCTGAGTAGCACCGTTTATGTAAGCCCGCATGCTCAGACTGCCGAACAGAGACGGCGTGAACGGAATGTCAAGTGCGCTGAATGTTCCGATGATGTACTTTGTCATCTCCTGCTCTGAGGCCTCGAAGTTCTCAAGGAATTCGGGAATTCCCGCATATACGTCAAGTGTTCTCTGAAGGTGCGGGTCTCTGTAGGAGCTGAATACAGCCTGGCCTGTGCGTCTCATTGCACCGGAGCATCCGTAAGCTCCGCCGAGTACACGCACATTCTGCCACAGATATTCGTAGCTTAAGATCTGCCTCAGGATCTGCATAGCTCCGTTGAACTCATAGCCCTTACCGAAGAAATCTCCTGACTGAGCGACATACTGGACCGTTCCGGCTGTCCTGAAAGCCTCGTTGAGTCTTCCGAACGGCTTCACGTTTACCGTCTCTGTCCACGGGGAAACGTGATTCGTTCCGGTCACGCGTCCAAGGCTGGCAGCAAGGATCTCGTATCCCTCCTCGTCGGCCGTGAAGCCGACAAGCAGTCTCTTCGGGTCAAAGATCGTTCCGAGAAGTTCGTTAAGATCAGCTGTGACAGATTCCATTCTGTCCTCAAAATTATCAGCAATGTCCTTGATATACTTGTAGAAGGTCAGACCGCTTACGTAATCAGAGAATGCGCCGGTCGCGGAGAAATACGAGATCGTCCTTCCGACAGCCGTTGCGTGACCTGCCGCCTGCATTGAAGACTGCAGCTGGGACTCGATCATGGTGATAATGTCGTAGAGCCTCTGGCTGTCTGAGAAGTCGGACTCGCAGATGATCTCGCGGATCATCTCCAGCGCGAAGTCCATCTTGCTGTAGAGGGCTTTGCAGTGTATGCTGAAATGTACTTTGTACTCTCCCGGATTTATCAGGTCATCCGATATAGATACTCCGCAGTTGATTCCGCCTGTGTTGGCATTGATCTCATTGTTGAGATCCATGTAGGTGTGAGAGGCTGTATTCACATTTGCAAGAACTCCCTTAAGGAGTCCGAGCGTCGGCAGAAGTCTCTCCGGAACATTGTGGACATCCCACAGAAGTTCGAGATAACCGATCCCGTTCGTGTCTGTTTTGTGCAGGATTATATCGGTTTTTGTGCCGTCAGCATTTGCAACAGAACGCTCAATGTTCGAGAACACCCTCGCCTCTTTCCTTATATCGTCCCTTGACAGCATCGGAAGGCACATAAGATCTTCCGGGGTATCCTTCTTAGACTGGTACTCTTTGAGCGCTTTGGTCTCGTCGATGATCTTACGGATCTCATCATCAGAAAGAGACGCTTTGTAAGCAGCCAGCCTGTCAGCATCTTCTTTTGCGCGCTGGGCGGACAGACCTTTCTCAGGTGAGAGAATGATGAGAGCTCCGTGCGGATTAGCCAGAATATTCTCTTTGATCAGTTTCTCAAAATAGCCTGTCTCTACGTCATGTCTCAGCTCCTCGTAGGCAGCAAGCTGCTTCAGGCTCACGAACGGAGCGTTCTCGTCGTACAGCCAGGAGTCGAATACGTCGATACTGTACATAAGCCCCTTCGGGTATGTAGCGTAATCTGCTTCGCGGAACTGGAATTCAAGGTAGTTGATACCGGCCATAAGAGATTTTTTGTCAATTCCGCCTTCGGCCTGATCCGTGAGGACCTTTCTGATGATCTCCTCGAAACGGTCCGCGTCCTCGCGCTCGGCGCCCCTCGCCTCAACCGAGAAGTAAGGCTGCAGAATGCCGTCGTTATAAGCGCCGGTTACGTCGCGGCCTATACCCGCCTCGAGCAGGGCTTCGCGCACCGGTGCCCCGGGCATGGATAAGAGAGCATAGTCGAGAACGTCGTACGCGATCATCTCCTTGATGCTCAGGGGATCTCCGGTGACCACATTCCATGCGAGGTAGGTGTTTTCTTTCTCGTCTTCCTCGTCGGCGATCGGGTACACGTCCTCGACACGCTTCATTTGCGCAAATGGAGCCTGCTTCTTTATTTCCGAGTCGATCTCGATTTTTTCAAATGCTGACAGATACTTCTCATCCAGCCACGCCAGTGTGTCGGCCATGTCCATATCTCCGTAGAGATAGATATAGCTGTTGCTCGGATGATAGTATCTTGAGTGGAAGTTAAGGAACTGCTCATAGGTCAGATCCGGAATGTTTTTCGGATCGCCGCCGGACTCCACTCCATATGATGTGTCGGGGAACAGTCCGTTGAAGATAACTCTCTCAAGGTATTCGTCCGCTGACGAAAACGCGCCTTTCATCTCATTGTAGACAACACCGTTGATCGTAAGATCGTCTTCCGGGCTCTCCATCTCATAGTGCCAGCCCTCCTGGCGGAAGATTTTCTCTTCGCGGTAGATGTTCGGATAGAACACGGCGTCAAGATAGACGTTCATCAGATTTCGGAAGTCGGCATCGTTGGTGCTGGCGACCGGATACATGGTCTTGTCCGGGTATGTCATTGCGTTGAGGAACGTGTTGAGACTTCCCTTGACAAGCTCTACGAACGGATCCTTGACCGGAAATTGTCTGGAACCGCACAGGACCGTATGCTCAATGATATGAGCTACGCCTGTCGAGTCCGCGGGAGGTGTGCGGAACGCGATGTTGAAGACTTTATTATCATCCTCAGACGGGATCAGCATCACGCGGGCTCCGCTCTTTTTATGGCGAAGAAGATACCCCTCCGCATGTATATCGGCAAGGTCCTCTGTAAGGACGTGTTCGTATGCGCCGGATTTGATTATCTCAGATAAATTCATATGACCTCCACTGTTTTTCGTTCTTTTATCGGCATTTGAAGATGCGCATGGATTCGGTTTGGGATTATATCTGTTAGCGCTGATCCGAATCCCGCGCTCACGTCTCACGAGCGAGACTTGAAATCCCGCTGTGGTTCAACCTGGGAGTTGATTTCGTATTTTAAGACCCGCTGCGGGATGAATTTCGGTTCTTAAGTCATCATCAGCTGTAACAATTTTGGGCAGATCATCTCAGATCTTCGATTCCGGGAATCACCGCAGGTCTTTGATCCTCGGGATCATCTCTGGTCATCGATCCTGGGGACCGGAGTCGGCGTCGGATCCTGACTCGACTGGGCAAGAGCTGCTGCCTGAGCAGCCGCAGCTTCGGCCTCAGCCTGCTGCCTTGCGACCTCGGCTTCGGTGGGCAGAGCCTGAGCATACGCAATCGCCGCGTTCAGCTCCTGACTCAGCTCCTCGAACTCCGGATATCCGGCACACATTGCCAGCGCGGACTGACCGCCCGAGATCAGGTTCTGAACAGATGCCGTGAGCACAGTTCTCGCATTCAGAGTATCTATGTAGACATTGACCGTATTGATTCTCTGAGTCTTTGTAATGCGCAGGGCTTCCTCGCTGGATTCGGAGGCTGCGGCTGCATTTGCAGCGTCAAGAGAATCCTGTGCTGCCTGATCTTCCGCTTTCATCGCGTCGATCCAGTTCTGTTTTACATCTCCGGCAAGCAGAGAATACTTGTATTCTGCTCTCTCCTTGAACGGAGTCTGCTCAGCGTCATCCTCGATCGCACTTATTGTATTAAGAACCCTGTTATAGTAATCGTCAAGCGCGATTGCGTCATCGACATTCTCGATCTGGTAGTCCTCGAACTCGCGCACGAGGCTCTCCGCTGCCTCCTTCTCCTCAGCTACGCGGCGAAGACGGGCGTTCTCCTCGACCTTGCGGATGAGCTCTCCTGACGTATAGTCCCATCCCTCCGGCCTGCTCGCGTAGATGTTCTCCGTATATTCGGGCTTCATCTGCTCTCCGCCGGCGTTGGTCAGAAGTATCGTCTCAGGCAGATTAAATTCCTTCTTTTCTTTTCCTGTATGTATCGCATTCATAAAGGACGACCAGGCCGCAAGCGGATACTCGTTGCCTGCCAGGTGCGGATTGCTCTTGGGCGTATCGCATCCGGTCCAAATGACAGCGGTATAGCTTGTCGAGAAGCCGGCGAACCAACCGTCGCGGTTCTCATTTGTCGTACCTGTCTTCCCGGCAAAGCACTGCTCCTCTGTCCGGTAAGCAGCACCTGTACCGTAGTCCTCATTGAAGACTCCCTGCATCATGTCCTTAAGGATAAATGAGGTGTCTGCATTGAAGACTTTTACTTCCTCGCTATTCGTGTAATCGTATATAGTTCCCTCTGTCTCAGACACGATGGACCTGATGCAGGTGCTGTCGCGAAGGACGCCGTCATTTGCGATCGCTGCATAGGCGCGTGTCATGTCCTCGACCGTGACGCCGTTGGTAAAACCGCCGAGAGCGATGGCCGTATTGTACGCGTCGCCGAAAGACAGGGATGAGAACTGCATCTTGTCAAGGTAACCGAGAGCCCTCTGCGAGCCTGTATCCGTAAAGATCTGGGCAGCTACCGTGTTCAGTGACCGGGCAAGGGCTTCGCGGACTGTGACGTTCCCGAAATACTGACCGTCGGAGTTCTTCGGAGCATAGCCGTTTATATCGATCTCCGCGTCGTTGTAGATGGTCGCGGGCGAGATGACGCCCTCGTTGAGAGCCGGTCCGTAGACCACGAGCGGCTTAATTGAAGAGCCGGCACTTCTCTTTGCCAGATATGCGCGGTTAAATTCATCGTTCAGGCCGCGGCCGCCGACAGCAGCTACGACCTGGCCTGTCTCATTGTCGATGCAGACACCGGCACCCTGCATATCATACCGACCGTCATCCTGCAGATCCGTCTCGCCTGCGAGAGTGCCGTCGATCGCGTTCTGCAGATGCTCCTGGATCGACGAGTCGAAAGACGTATTTATCTTGTATCCGCCCTCGCGTATGCGCTCTGCCGCTTCATTGTAGGCCTCGCTGTATTTGTCCTTATACTCAGTGTATTCTTCCTCGGACTCAAATGTGTACTTGAATTCAAAGCCGCTGTGCTTCATATAAAGTATCGCGGCATCATGGACAGCGTAGGTCGTCTCATAGCTCTGTCCGCCTACATTATCACTCTTCTTGAGGATCTCCGGCCTTTCTTTCACAGCCTCATCGTACTCTTCCTGAGTGATGTGCTCCTGCTTCAGCATGTAGCCGAGGACGCGTTCCTTCTTCTTCATGCAGAGTTCATAATCGACTACAGGATTGTAATTGTTGGGCGAATTACTTATACCGACGATCATGGCCGCCTGGGCAAGGTCGACACTGTTCGCGTTGACCCCGAAATAATACTGGGCAGCGCCCTCGACACCGTAACAGCTGTTTCCGTAATAGTTGCTGTTGCAGTAGAATTCCATGATATCGGCTTTTGTGAACTCTTTTTCGAGCTGGGAGGCTATAAGGATCTCGAGCGCCTTTCTGTCAAATGATCTCTCGGCAGTGAGCAGATTATTCTTAATGACCTGCTGAGTGATCGTGCTTCCGCCCTGAGTGATATGACCTCCGTGGCGGATAAGCTCGAGGCCCGCGCGGAATGTCGCGATCCAGTCGACACCGTGGTGGGACTTGAATCTCTTGTCCTCAACGTCAATGTATCCCTGCTGAATATAGTCGGAGATCTCCGTGATATCGATGTAGTCATAGTGCTCATATCCGAGCTTTCCGATCAGTTCTCCGTTCTTATCATATACGGACGTATTGGTCTGCCGCCTGAAGGAACCGGTATTCATGTTGGCAATGATGTCGTATACCTGCTCCTTGGCCTTTGTGTACAGTGGCCTGATTCGGACGAAGCCGTAGATGCCTCCGACCAGAAAGAGCACAAGAAAGAATCCGAGAAGGACCTCCAGCACCCTCTTCAGGATGAGTCTTCCCTTGCTCAGCGGCTTTTTCTTTTTCTTCTTACGCGGGGCGGTCCCAGGGCCCTGAGTGGCCTTTGGGACCTGAGCGGCCTTTGAGACCTGAGCGGTCTTTGGGACCGGACGCTCCTCATTGATATCCCGGGGCCTCTTTTTGGGGCTGTCCGACGGACGTTTCTTTTCGGGCATGTTATCTCCTCGTAAAAGCTGTAAAACGTTTTCCGCAATCCTGCTTGCGGATCATGTCTGTTCACCTTGTTTCAAAACATATCCCGGGCGGGAGCCTAAGATATGCTTATCAAGGAATAATACAACATATGAGCAGAATTTGCAAATGTTGTTAATGTATGGGACCCATTCGGGTGCGGTCTTGCGTTGGGCTTGAGATAGAGAGGTGTGCTGGCTGAGTCATTGAAGAGTAACAGTTCAGGCAGGCTGTTCGTATAGTGCGTTTTTCGATGAAGATGAAGTGTACGTCTGGCTCGGGATTTAGAAATATGCTGTCTATGCCATTGAAGAGTAACAGTTCAGGCAGGCTGTTTACGTACTTCAATACCGGCGGAAAGTATCCATCTTCGTGAGAAAAACATTGCGGGTCCGACTGAGAGATCAGCAATGCGTGAGCATTGCTAAGCTCGCAGGGAAGGACCTGCGTTTTTCGATGAAGATGGTGCTTTCCGCCGGACTAATAATATCGAAACAGCCTGTCCGAACTATTACGACCCAAAAAAGAGGCACGCCTTTCGGCGTGCCCCTCCGGGAATTACATATGTAATTACTGAGCTTTGTAGACTTCGACGAGTCTCTTGAGATATTCGTAATGCTCCTTGCACTCTGCTTCGGATCTTGCGAAGAGTTCCTTCGCGCGGTCCGGATTTGCACGCATAAGGGATGTGTAACGAACTTCGCCGCCGATGAAGTCCTGATAAGAGTCTGTCGGCTCCTTGGAATCCAGGCTGAACGCGTTCTTGCCTTCCTTAGCGAGATCCGGGTTGAAGCGGAAGTTGAACCAGTAACCAGCCTTGACAGCGAGCTCTTCCTCTGTGATGGACTTGCCCATGCCCTTGCGGATACCATGGTTGATGCACGGTGCGTAAGCGATGATGAGTGACGGGCCGTCATATGCCTCTGCCTCAGCGATCGCCTTGACTGCCTGATTGTAATCAGCGCCGATAGCGATGTGAGCGACATAGACATAACCGTATGTCATTGCCATGCCTGCGAGGTCTTTCTTCTTGGTCTCCTTACCTGCAGCTGCGAACTGAGCGACAGCGCCTGTACGTGTAGCCTTGGAAGCCTGACCGCCGGTGTTGGAGTAAACTTCAGTATCGAATACCATGACGTTGACGTCCATGCCGGAAGCGAGGACATGATCTACGCCGCCGTAACCGATATCGTATGCCCAACCGTCACCACCGAAGATCCACTGGCTCTTCTTGCCGAGGAAGTCTTTCTTCTCAACGATTTCCTTAGCGTCAGCTGTGTCGACATCAGCGAGTGCAGCAACGAGAGCGTCTGTAGCAGCGCCGTTCTCAGCACCATTCTTGTATGTATCGAGCCACTTCTGGCCTTCAGCAGCACCCTTGCCGCCTTCTGCCACGATAGCTTCTACCTTAGCCTTCAGTCCTTCACGAACTGCCTTCTGAGCGAGGAACATACCATAACCGAACTCAGCGTTGTCTTCGAACAGGGAGTTGTCCCAAGCCGGGCCCTTGCCTTCCGGAGTTACTGTGTACGGTGTGGACGGTGAGCTGTTGCCCCAGATGGAGGAGCAGCCTGTAGCGTTGGCAATGTACATTCTGTCGCCGAAGAGCTGAGTGATGAGCTTAGCGTACGGTGTCTCGCCGCAGCCTGCGCATGCGCCGGAGAACTCAAGCAGCGGCTGCTTGAACTGGCTGCCCTTGACAGAAGCTGCCTTGAACTTGGCAACGACATCTTCCTTGACCGGTGTCTTTACGAGGTAATCGAAGACCGGCTGTACCTTATCAACGTTAGCTGCCATGTTGACCATAGTGAGTGCCTTGTTGCCCTTCTTGCCCGGGCAGACGTTAGCGCAGGAACCGCAGCCTGTGCAGTCCAGACCGGAGACGCCGATTGCAAACTTGTATGCCGGCATACCTGTGAGCGGCAGTACCTGTGTGCCTTCCGGTGCAGCTGCAACTTCTTCATCTGTAAGTGCAAATGTACGGATGACAGCGTGCGGGCAGACATAAGAGCAGCGTCCGCACTGGATGCAGTTTGCCGGATCCCACAGCGGGATATTGACAGCGATGCCGCGCTTCTCATATGCGGAGGAGCCGGACGGTGTGGAGCCGTCAACATAGTCAAGGAATGCGGAGACCGGAAGATTGTTGCCTTCCTGAGCGGATACAGCATTCTGTACGCCGTTGACGAACTTGACAACGTCTTCTCTGCCTTCTGTTACCTGCTTGTAATCAAGACCTTCATCTTCGCACTGTGCCCACTCAGCCGGTACCTTGAACTCGCGGACCTGCTTAGCGCCTTCTTCGATGGCTGCCCAGTTCTTCTCAACGATATCCTGACCCTTGCGGCCATAGGTCTTCTGAGCTGCTTCCTTCATAAGACGGATTGCGTCTTCTTCCGGAATGATGTTAGCCAGCTTGAAGAATGCGGACTGAAGGATCGTGTTGATACGTGTCGGGCCCATGCCTGTTGCGATACCAATCTTGACACCGTCGATGACATAGAACTTGATGTTGTGCTCTGCCATGAATTTCTTCATCTGGCCCGGAAGATGAGCTGCTACTTCCTCATCGGACCACGGGCAGTTCAGAAGGAATGTACCGCCGTCAACGATTTCCTGAACCATGTTGAACTTGCGGACATATGCCGGGTTGTGGCAAGCGACGAAGTCTGCCTTGCGGATAAGGTAGGTAGACTTGATCGGCTTCTTGCCGAAGCGGAGGTGGGACATTGTGACACCGCCGGACTTCTTGGAGTCATAGTCAAAGTAAGCCTGAGCATACATGTCAGTGTTGTCGCCGATGATCTTGATGGAGTTCTTGTTGGCACCGACAGTACCGTCTGCGCCGAGACCCCAGAACTTGCAGTTGACTGTGCCGGCCGGTGTAGCCACAAATCTCGGGCCTGTCGGCAGGGACAGATTGGTGACATCGTCTACGATGCCGAGCGTGAAGCGCTTCTTGTCGAAGTTCTCAAATACAGCCTTGATCTGTGCCGGGTCTGTATCCTTGGAACCGAGGCCGTAACGACCGGAGTTGATGACAACGTTCTTGAACTCGGAATCGAACAGTGCAGCGACGACATCAAGGTAGAGCGGTTCGCCGTTAGCGCCCGGCTCTTTTGTTCTGTCGAGGACGTTGATGACCTTGACAGTCTTCGGGATAGCGTCGATGAGAGCTTTGTTGGAGAACGGACGATACAGTCTGACTTTGATGACACCGACCTTTGCTCCCTCTTTCTCACGGAGGTAATCGATTGTCTCATCAATTGTCTCGCAGACAGAGCCCATAGCGATGATGACGGATTCAGCTTCCGGATCGCCATAGTAATTGAACAGGCTGTAATCTGTACCGATCTTAGCATTTACTTTGTCCATGTACATCTGGACGATTTCCGGCATCTTGTCGTAAGCCTGATTGCAGGCCTCACGAGCCTGGAAGAAGATATCCGGGTTCTGAGCGGAGCCTCTCTGGCACGGATGATTCGGATTAAGGGCATGATCACGGAACTTCTTGATTGCTTCATGGTTTACCATCTCGTCGAGATCAGCGTAATCCCATGTACGGATCTTCTGGATCTCGTGGGATGTACGGAAACCATCGAAGAAGTTGATGAACGGAAGGCTGCCCTCGATTGCTGCCATATGAGCAACCGGCGCAAGATCCATGACTTCCTGTACGGAAGACTCGCACAGCATACATGCACCTGCCTGACGACATGCATATACGTCAGAGTGATCGCCGAAGATGGAAAGTGCATGGGAAGCAAGTGCACGTGCGGATACGTGGAAAACGCCCGGGAGCTGCTCACCAGCGACTTTGTAGATGTTCGGGATCATAAGAAGAAGACCCTGAGAAGCGGTGTATGTTGTTGTCATAGCACCTGCTGCAAGGGAGCCGTGGAAAGCGCCTGAAGCACCGGCTTCAGACTGCATCTCTGTGACCTGGACGGTCGTTCCGAAGATGTTCTTTCTTCCCGCTGTTGCCCACTCATCTACATGCTCCGGCATGACGGATGACGGTGTGATCGGGAAGATGGTCGCTACTTCTGTGAAGGCATATGAAGCATGAGCTGCAGCTTCATTGCCGTCCATGGTCAGCCATTTTCTGTTATCCATTCTGTTATTCCTCCTTAAAAGAATGTATATTAGTAGTTACATAAATAGCCATCTGTTAAAACATAACAAATACAGGCTGGAAAATATACAACCTGTACAAATTATAACACTGTATTTTTTTTCTGTCTATCTAAGTTCTGTTAATTGTGCATAAAGTATTGTACAAAATTTCGTACGTCATTAAGTTAGATACACAAAACCCAGCGTAGATGTATTCAAATCAGACTTGCGGGACGCGCGTAAAATCAGACCCTTTTCCGGCATCTATATATGAAAGAGCCGAACGCGCAAAGCGTCCGGCTCCGTAAAAACATCATATATACAATGTACTAAACCCAGTGCCCGTAAGTTCACAGGTATTAACTCAGTCATCCGCCTCTTCGTCTTCGCTGGCAACATAGATCTGACGTTTCTTGGCCATGACATCGGAAGCGAGATACTCATCGTAAGTGCCTACCTTGTCGACCAGTGTTCCGTCCGGCAGGAATTCCATAATGCGGTTGGCTGTCGTCTCCACGATCTGATGATCGTGGGATGTGAACAGGATAACGCCCGGATACTTGATCATGCCATTATTCAGAGCAGTGATGGATTCCATGTCAAGATGGTTCGTCGGCTCATCGAATACCAGCACGTTGGCGCCGGAAATCATCATCTTTGAGAGCAGGCAGCGAACTTTCTCACCGCCGGAGAGAATACGAACGCGCTTAATGCCGTCCTCACCCGCGAAGAGCATGCGTCCGAGGAACCCGCGGACATAGGTCGTGTCTTTGTTCTCGGAATACTGAGTCAGCCAGTCTGCGATCGTGAGATCGTTGTCGAACTCATCGTTATAGTCATGCGGGAAATAAGCCTGGCTAGTCGTGATGCCCCACTTGTAATAGCCCTCATCCGGCTCCATGTTGCCCATAATGATCTCAAAGAGCGTTGTCTTGGCTCTCTCATTGCCGCCGACGAATGCTACCTTGTCGGTGCGGTTGATGATAAAGTTGAGGTCCTTGAAAATCACTTCACCGTCGATCGTCTTTGAGAGATGCTCAACATAGAGAACATCATTGCCGATCTCGCGGTTAGGACGGAAATCAATGTAAGGATATTTTCTGGATGTCGGGACCATCGTCTCGAGCTGGATCTTCTCGAGGGCACGCTTGCGGGAAGTAGCCTGCTTGGACTTTGATGCATTTGCGGAGAATCTTGAAATGAACTCCTGGAGTTCCTTGATCTTCTCCTCTTTCTTTCTGTTCTCTTCTCTCATCTGCTTCTGCAGGAGCTGTGAGGACTCGAACCAGAAATCATAGTTGCCGGCAAAGAGCCGGATCTTTCCATAGTCAATGTCGGCTGTCTGTGTGCAGACCTTGTTGAGGAAGTAACGGTCGTGGGAGACAACGATGACTGTATTCTCAAATCCGATGAGGAACTCCTCCAGCCACTCGATTGCGCCCAGATCCAGGTGGTTGGTCGGCTCGTCAAGGAGCAGGATATCCGGATTGCCGAACAGAGCCTGGGCAAGCAGGACCTTGACTTTGACCGGACCCTCAAGTGTTCCCATGATTTCATGGTGAAGCTCCGTCTCTATGCCGAGGCCGTTGAGCAGGGATTCCGCGTCAGACTCGGCTTCCCAGCCGTTCATCTCCGCGAACTCTCCCTCGAGCTCAGCTGCTTTTATGCCGTCCTCATCTGTGAAGTCTTCCTTCATGTAGAGGGCATCCTTCTCTTTCATGATATCATAGAGCCTTCTGTTGCCCATGATGACTGTGTCCAGGACCTCGTACTGATCGTATTTGAAATGGTCCTGTTCCAGGAAGGATATACGGTCACCCGGAGTCACGGTGATGGTGCCGCTCGTAGTGTCGAGCTGGCCGTCTAATATTTTCAGGAATGTGGACTTGCCGGCGCCGTTCGCACCGATAAGACCGTAGCAGTTGCCCTCTGTGAATTTGATGTTGACATCCTCAAAAAGAGCTTTTTTTCCGACACGGTAGGTTACATTGTTAGCAGCAATCATCTCTACTCCTTTAGTATTTATAAATTGTGTTCTTGCATCACCGATGCATCATATACACGTTTGGTTTATAAGAGTGGGAGAAAACTCCCACTGAAATAATAAACTATTCTTTTAAAAAACAAAAGACAAATCGGTATGAATTCATGCGGTCTTCCTGCGGCGGTTCCTGATTTCCTCCGCCTTCTGCCGCTCTTTCTCAAGCTTCTTTTCGTGGTGCACCTGCCAGCCCGAATAAATGATGAGCAGTACAGTGACCATGGCCAGAACGCCGGTCATATCCACGCACACATCCGTGAACTGCCCCGCTCGGCTGTCGACAAAAGTTTGATGAAATTCATCCGCGCACGCGTAAAAGAATGAGAATATGATCGATATCGCCATGCTTCTGGTCGCCAGCGTTGTTGCAAGGAACGACAGGAAGAGCAGCAGAAAGAGTATCGCGTACTCCGCCATATGGGCTCCTTTTCTGACCAGCGGATGAAGGACTTCGATCATGTAATAATAATCGTCCGGTCCGATGCGGAGTTTCATGAGAATCTCAACGACCTTCTCCGTCACTTTGAGCGACAGACCCGCGGATGTCTCTCCGACCTGATCCGAGAAAGAAAAAATGACATACATCCAGACAGCTGCCGGCATGAACCAGAAATACTTTCGGATTATCTTCACCTAATCACCTCCTAAAAGATACCGGTTCCGTGTGGCCCTAATAGCAGCTTATGTAACATTTTCACTTACATGTTTTTTCTGTGCAAATGCAGCCGCCTCGCAAAGGGCCTTATATACTACGTAAAACATCGGCACCATGAGGATCTCGCGGCAGAAAAAAATGCAGCGGCTCATGGAAACGATGATTGTCGGAGTATATCCCATTATGACGGATTCTGCAAGCCCGCCGGCATAAAATGCCGCACTTACAGGATCAAGTCTGTCATCTATGTACATAAACAGAAGAATTGTCAGCAGGAAGACATGAAAAATGCCGAAAAAAACAGCAATCCAGTTCGAGGCGGTAAAACCCTGCACACTGTCCGGGAACGCATAGTCGTATAAAATCGGCACTTTATATATATGATAAAGACCGTAATAGGCCACCGGCAGAAATGCCGTTGCCTTAAGAATCACACTGTTCTTTCTCAGACAGATGATGACAAAGGTCCCGACAGCAGTCATAAAGACCGGGAGGAAAAGATCCGTGAGGCAGTATCTCAATGTATAGCTGATACCTAAAAACAGCTTGTCGGCAGAGGACAGCAGACCAAAATCCGGGAACCAGAACAGGATCTCCTCCGAATAACGTATAAAATTACCGGGTGACATGATAAAAAAGAACGTAAAAACGGTGCCGACGCCCCAGACAATGACGGCCGGCCAGGAAATCTTTTTTGTTCTCATCGCGGCTGCCAGCACAAGAATAAGACCCATTGCCGCAAAGAAACCGCCGCTCTGCTCAAATCCTGCGGCATAGACCGCCGCGCATCCCGAAAGGATCCACATATAGAAAGGACTTTCCTCCCCAGTCAGATAAAGCTTCATCATGGGATAAAGAGCAAAAAGCATAGCTGCATAGCCCCAAACGTAGAGGACTGCCGCTGTCTTCCAGAACACACTGACCTCCAGAACAGCCTGCTCTGTTCCCAGATAGAAAAATCCCATAATGAGCACAAGGATAACCGACCAGGAAAGGCCGCGTCTCCTCATGGGATTTCGAAAGATGTACATGCCTGTAAGATAAACACAAGATGCCTGCATGAACGCGTTTATCACGTTGACAAGTCCGGGGCTTATATTCATCAGGACTACGAATACGGCATGGGGCAGTACTCTCCCGCTCCAGGTCGTCCAGTATTCCTGAGCCCATATCCAGAGATCAGGACCGTCTTTGGCATACATGCGCATAAAAGCAGTATCATCAAGGCGGAGCGGCTGTCCGAGATTCAGGGCAAGCGCTGC
The DNA here is from genome assembly GCA_902788035.1 of uncultured Lachnospiraceae bacterium. Classification (GTDB taxonomy): domain Bacteria; phylum Bacillota; class Clostridia; order Lachnospirales; family Lachnospiraceae; genus Chordicoccus. Next base: position 50,357 of record CADAIL010000011.1, read on the forward strand.
CAAAAGGAGTATGAATACCGCAAACCACTGCTCTTCCATCGCAAAGGCAATGTTAGATGGCTCCATGGCATTCTTTAAACTGTATCGTTTCATCTACGGCACCATTATCCCGGTCCTTTTTATGACCGGTCCCTCATCTTTTCTCACTGAGATCACACAGACTTCCATCCCGTAAGGTTCGAAAAAACCTTTCCTCATTTTAGAGGCGCTTTTTATCCCGAACCTTCTCTCCACGCCCTGGGGCAGGACCGTGTCCGGAAACATTGCGTTCACGTCCGTTCTCACAGATGCTATGGTCTTCAGCCTGTATACATCGGTGCCGTCGGTCACCGCAAAACAGGTCTCATTATATGTACTTGTGACTGTCATCTCGGCCCCGTAGTTATACCCGGAATAGAGTTTCGTGTCAGCAGCCCAGCCGCGTATGACAAGCACGTCTTTATTCTCGCCCTCATAGACTACGGATTCGACACTGCATACCAACCTGTCGTCCGCCGGTGTGTAATCATCCAGCTTTGAGACCGACACGCTGTAATGCTCGGTGTAAAATGTGCTGACAAGAAGGAGCGCAATGGCAGCACTCACAGCAATCGGTATTAAGTTCATTAAAACTGTTCTGAATGCTCCCCGCATCTTCTTGTCTCCGACTCATTTTAAGGGTATACTGGTATTGTATTTTACGACCGAAAGGAGTATTGACATGTTCAAAAAACAGCAAAGACAGCTCGACATCATTCTCTCAATCGCGTGTCTTATATTTATTGCGATTCTCTCAGTCCTCACTTATCTGCAGGACAATAAAGCCTGATACCGTTTTACCTGATGCCCGGAGTACCGACACGGTCCTCCGGGATTTTCTTTTATCCGGCCGTCAATCCATCTCGAACATGATCTTTGTATAGAGATCATCGCCCATCAGTGTTGCAAATGCCTCCTGACCCTCTTCCAGTTTGTAAACATGTGTTATCAGATCCGTGGGGTCAAGGCTTCCGTCTGACATCATGGAAATCACACTCTTCCAGTCGTTCACCGTAGATGAATAAGAAGAGTTCCACGTTCCCCTGATATTGAGCTCACCTCGAAGGATCCGCCAGAAAACGTCCTTTTTAATATTGACATCCTCCACCGGATTGCCGACGATAACGACGTTGCCGCCCCGGGCTACGACCCGCATCGCTGTCAGCACCGCGTCCGAATTTCCGGCACACTCGAGAACTACGTCCGCCATATCGCCCTCAGTAAATTCACGGATTGCTTCCTCGGGATCCCAGATGGACGAGTTGACCACGTGATCCGAATACCTGGAAGCGTTTATGACCTTCTCTTTCGTTCTGCCGATGAGTATGACCTTGTAGGCCCCCAGGATGCGGGCGATCTTCGCCGCAAGTATTCCGATCGTCCCTGTACCGACGATCGCAACGACATCCCCCTTCTTCATTTTGCCCCGGCGCAGCGCATGCAGCGCGACCGCTGCAGGCTCGCACATGGCCGCTGCCCGGTAATCAAGATCATCCGGGACGAGATTGATGTTGAAGACCGGAACACTGATGTACTCGGCAAAAGCTCCGTCGCATCTCGATCCGTAGTAGCTGTAATGCTCGCACTGGGCAAAGCGCTCTGACCGGCAGGGACCGCACTGTCTGCACGGAAGGAGCGGGTATACGCCGGCTCTTCTCCCGAGGAGTTCCGGATTTGCTCCCTGCCCGAGCTCAACGATCTCGCCCGCGAACTCATGGCCGGGCACTGTCGGAAAATGGTAGGTCCCGTTCTTAAATATCCTGTCCTTGTCGCTGCTGCAGATGCCGCAGTTCTTAATCTTGAGCAGGACTTCTCCCTGTCCCGGCTTCGGTGTCGGTATCTCCTTATACACAATTTTTCCAATGTCCTCAAGCACGAGTGCCTTCATATTTACCTCCGTCAATCAAATTTCACTGTTTCCTCGACCCCGCCGCAGATTTTGGCGAACCGCACCATATCCTCTTTTGTCGTTATCTTAAAATTGTCGCGGCTTCCCGGCGCGATCCGTATCTTCATGCCGTTTTCAAACGCAATCTGGGAACTCCCCCTGCATCCTTCCAGGTACTCGGAAGTTGCCTTAAGGTGAGCTTCGTAGTACTTGCCGAACAGGTAGGATTCCGGGGTCTGTCCGGCAACGATCTGGTCACGTGGCAGCTGCCTGCCGATTGTTTTTCCGTCGAACGAGAGATAGCAGGTGTCCGTCACCGGCAGTGACGGCATCACGCCGTCATAAGCGTCAAACCCCGACACACATTCCGTGATAATATCCTCGGACGTACACGGTCTGACCGCGTCATGCACGATCACGATATCCCTGTCCGCGGCATACTCCCTCATGGCGAGCAGTCCGTTTTTGACCGATTCCTGACGGGATGCTCCCGGCTTCGCAAATCCTCGGAACTTCCCGATCCCGCACTTTCGCATCCACTCCTTTATATAGTCATGCCACTTTTCGTCAGCCACGATCCATATAGCGTCGATATCCCTGTGGGAATCGAACCGCTCCAGCGTGTAAGCTATGACCGGCTTTCCTTTTACAGTCAGATACTGCTTGGGTACATTTCCTATTGTCATCCGACTGCCCACGCCGCCGGAAACACACAGAAGATGATTCATATGTTACCTTTCCGCCCTGCGGTGTCTCCGCGTGAGGAGGATATAGGCAGCAGTAAGAGCCGCCCCCGCAGCGCTAATGATTCCGCCGGACATAAGTCCGGGTACTGTGTACTCGAAGCGGATCCTGTTCGTGCCCTGATGGATCTTCACCGCCATAAATCCGTTAATGTCAACAATCGGTGTCTCCTCGCCGTCCACTGATGCCTTCCAGCCCGAATCGTTCGGTATGGAGAAGAACGCGTATTTGTCCGCATCCGCGTCGATCGATGCCTCATAGCTGTCCGTTGTCTGTGAGACATCGTACGCACACTCAGCAAGATGGTCTCTGCTGATATCCGATATATACTCCTTGATTGCAGGTCCGTCGATAAACTGATCATAGGGTTTCAGATACAGAGAGACCTCATCCTCCATATCATCCGGCACGATCAGGGTCTTCAGCATAAGTATTGCCCTGTCATCCTCGAAAGTCGACGCAAAGTCCGACGCTGTCATATAGGTGTTGTAGGTAAATCCCATCGGCGGCACCGTGCGGTCCTCATACACATAATAAGTCGTGTATGTGCCTGTCACGACCTGTACCGGCTCCTCGTCTTCCCTGGGCTTTGTCTCGATGGAAAAGCGGGCCGAGATAAGGTTCATCATACCGTCCGGCGCTTCCGGGCTCTTGACATCACGCTTGAGTCCGAGGGATTCATAAAAACGAAAGATAGAGCCGGATACAGTGCTGCAGAAATTGGCGCTGGCCGGGTATCCATGTGACAATGTTTCTATATTATCCCGGCTCGTGAAGCGGTATTCCGGCGTAGTGTATTCGATGTCCGCGGTAGTCATAAGACGGTCATAGATATGCCGCGCATCTTCCCGGTGAGCCAGTTGAAGCAAATAAATGTCCGATATGGTAACGATCACTGAAACAACAAAGACCGCCGCTGCAAGTACAAGTTTCTGCTCTCTCTTCATGACCGTAAGTATAAGCCATGTCAAAAGGGTCCCAAAAAGCGCGATCACGCTCCAGTAGGCGAAAAGTCCCGGCCGATAGATCTTGCTCGGCTCAGAATTATTCCATTTCACAAGCGTGAGGAACAGGATAAATGCAATCTGGATAGCACCCCAGATAACAGCCCCTTTTGTAATTGCCCTGTCAGAAGGCGTTCTGCCGGACCATCTTCTTTTGTCCGATACCCATCGGTCGAGGGTCATGACAGAGGCAAGCACCATAATATAATCCGCCATGTAATACCAGCGGCAGTAAAGACCCGCAAAAAGCGAGAATGACGCGTTGAAAATGGGGATCACCGCCATGATCAGACAGAAGATCAGCATTTTCGTGATCCAGTGCTTCCGGTTCTGGATAACGAACGCAATCACCAGGACAAGTCCGGTAACGGGTATCCACGCATTGCAGGACGAAAAATTATTTTTAATCACCGCGCTCTGATGGGACATTACCTCACCGGGGAATATAAGTCCCTTAAGTATGTAGAGATATCGCTCCGCCCCGAAGACCAGGGCTGTCGATCCGGTATAGTCCACTCCGACACGCGGATTCTGAATGACAAAGTAAAAAGCCGGCAGCAGAAGAACCGCTCCCAGCATGCAGCCGAGGGCTCCCTCCAGGATAATCTGCGGAAGGCGCTTTATATACCTGCGGAATCCCGGAAGAAGATAGCGGATCACATAGTAGGCGGCCATAAAGATGACCTCGCCGATAAAGAAGAAGTAATTGACCAGCGCATTTATGCACACGGCAAAAATGAACGGGCCTTTTTTCTTCTCAAGCATCATACCGTCTAAAGTCAGAACGAGCAGCGGGAACAGCGCGACCACATCGTGGAAATGATAAAACAACAGGTCCTCGCCCATGAAACCGCAAAAGGCGTACAGCATCGAGCCGATGACTGCCGTCTGCTGGTCCCTGACATATCTCCTCATGCAGGCATAAGACGTCAGACCGGCAACCGCGTACTTAAGGATATAGATCCAGCCGACCACGTACATGAAGTACCTTGACGGAAAAAGCAGTGAGATCCAGAAGGACGGATTTCCCACGACGTAGAACATCTGCCCGCCGATGAAGTTGGAACCCAGATCCAGGGACCAGTCCCAAATGATATTTCCTGCTTTGACGGCATCATTTGCAGCCATTGCAAATGTAATCTGCTGGGAATTAAAATCCCCCGCAAGCGAGAAAAGTCCGCCCTGCTCTATGATCGTCCAAACAAACGAAAGAACCCCGGCAGCCAGATTGAAGAGGAAAGCCTGCAGATAATAGCTGCCAAAGAGCATATTTCCTATTTTATTCTGTCTGCCTCTTTGCCTTGAAGTTCCTGCCTTTCCTCCAGCCACGAAGAGGCTTTTTAATCCTCTTAACATCTTTTCCATCATATAATCATCTCATAAGCAGCTGCATTTTATAGAGCAGCCGCAGCATATTCCGAAGTGCAGTCCTTATAACGGGATCTTTTTCCTCCGAAATCGTCTTTTTCATCTCGTCAAAATCCAGGTAGTCCTCAAATATGAGTCTGTCGATATGCTCAAAATAGAAATCCGTGAGAACGCTGTAAGCCTTCTCCTCGATTTCTGTATAGAAATCCATGCGGCCGGTATCCTCTTTCTCCACATTGGAAGTCCCCGCAAATGTCGTGAGATAATCCGGTAATATATCTGACAGAGCTCTCTGGGGAAGCACCCTTTTCGTGTTCCCGTCAATATAGAGCCTTCTCGGGACAGTCAGGGCAAAATCGAGCACCCTGGCATCCAGAAGCGGGAAAATATACATAACTCCGGCATCCGCGCCGGCGGAGGCTGCAAGAAGTGTTCTTGATTCCAGAGTTCCCGACAGCAGATTCTTCTCCGGAGATACACCGAAGTATTTCTTTTTTTTCGAATGACCGCGGCGCATTTCCTCGGCAAATGCAGGCTGGGCAACACTGAAATCAAGCCCGTTAGCTCGTATACCGTTCCAGGGCTTCTGAGATTCATAAAGATACCTGACAGTTCTCCTCATAAAGCCCAGATATTTCTTCGGTGATACGCCGGCTGCATAAACAGCTGACTTAAGGTATGCTCTGTACTCTCCCGCCTGGGCAAGGTGGAACGGACCGAACCGCATCGAGATGCCCTCATCTCCTCCCCAGCCGGAAAAGACCGCCTGTGCACCGGCATCCGCCAGGGCTTCCATCGAATCCGCTATGATGCCGGTCTCATACTCGCAGATTTCCTCCCGCGCGCCGCGTGACAGTATTTTTTCTTTATTTGTCGCCTCCTGCGCGTTTCTGAAGATGCACGTATTTCCTTTTTCCGCACAGAATCGGGTTATAACTTCTCTCTCATCGCGCAGCTTACCGCTGTCCGTCTGCCTGATCTTATAATCCCAGGGTGCAGGTGACCAGGTAAAAACGACCGGTTTGTCCTCGCCCCTGAGATCCGCGTATTCATCTATGAGGGCCGTTACCATGCCGGAGTCAAGTCCGCCGGAAAATTCGCAGCCGATCTTAGTTCCGAGAACAGCCTCATAGCGTATCCTGACGGCGTCACGAAGAAGCCTTGCCGCCTCGTCGTAATATTCCTCATCGTAAACGCGTCTTTTCGCCTTTCGCGCACCGGGAATATAGAATCGTTCTGTCTTTACTTCCCGATCGTCAAAAAATCGGGTGACGCTGCCGTGGACGGCTTTTTTTACATTTGCAAATGCAGTATCTGTCTCCGAAGCCATAGAGCCAAGCGTCAGAGCGTCATACACCGTATTTTCATCGACTTCGGCCCTGATAAAGCCAAGGTGCAGCATCGGACGGTAATCAGTGGAGACTGTGATCCTTCCCTCCGTCCGTACATAGTAGAGAGGCCTCACACCGATGTGATCGCGCAGAAGGCGTACCGAGCCGTCACCGCGGTCCACAAGAACAGCGGCAAAATCACCGTTCACACGGAGAAGTCCTTTTGCGCCGAACGTTTCGTATACCAGAACAAGGAGTTCCTCATCGCTGACGTCTTTTCCGGCCAGAGGCGCTTTTGCCATTTTTTTACTGCTGTTTCTTTCGCCTGAGACTGCTCTCAGGATCTCATCCCTGTTGTAAATGATCGCGTCGCACACTGCAATAAAGCGTCTTGTCATGATGACAGGTTTCCCTGCGGGCACTTCCCGGTGCATACCGGAAATGCAGCTCCCGAGAATCAACTGCTTTCCCGCTGCGCCCAGGATCTCATAGCCGCTGTCTGCACTGCCGTAAGCAGCAAGGCCTTCTGTCATATGTTCTGCCGTGCCAATCGCATCCTCTATTCTGTTTTCTTTTTCACTGATGATTGCAAATACTCCGCTCATTGTTATGCCTCTTGCACACGTCGGTCAGTTACCGATATTTTTCCTTTACTTTCTGTACGCCGGCATGTCCATCGGAAATCCCGCCATTACCGGGCGGGCTGACCCGTCAGAAATCCGGACGTCTCCCTGACAAAATACGTGAGAGCCGTCTGAACGATCACACTTCCCACATAATAATACCAGGGCAGACGGTAGGGAAAGAGAACAAGCCATATAAGGAGCAGTCCGGTGAGAACGCTCAGGAAATTGGCTGCGAGCAGTCTGCCCGCAAGTTCTCTTCCGGAATACGTCTCTGTGCCATAAAGCCTCCATTGTCTGAAGATCAGCACTGTCAGCGCAGCCGTGGGAATGCTGGATATGATCCATATCTGCATGGGTATCACAGCTGCCCGAAGAAACTTCGTCGGGCCGAAGAATATGATGTCCACGATCTGGAGCATGCCTCCGCCGGTAAGGATCACAGCCATGGCGTCGTAGGTCCAAAGCGGTCCGTAGAAACAGACCATACCGATAAGCGCACCGAGAGAATTGTGGAACACATCGTCGAACTCACCGAGCCCTCTGCCCGATACGTACTGCGATACTTCAACGAACACAAAAAGGAGTATTAAGGTTGCAAAAACACGTCCTTTTTCTGTAATATTCTTCTTAAAAGTTGACGCTGCAGCGAGGTATCCGATCGGCACGGTGAGCAGTATATTGATGACTATGAGCTGAAATCTGTGTATATCACCTCTTAAAGCGTGCCTTATTGTCCAGAAAGGAGTAAGATTAGCTCTTCGGGCATCACTTCCCCTGAGCAGCAGTGTCTGAGACAGAAAAAACAGCAGGTAAATAATAAGAAGGATATAAAGAATCCTCTCATCTGTCAGCTTTCTTCCGTCCTTTGGCTTTTCTTTCTGATTCATCTTTTTTCAATAATTTCCTGTACAGCTTGTAAGGTCCTCGCACGATATAGTAAAGAAAAAAGAAACGGTCACTGAAATGGAACCTTTCGAAATCTTTCTCCGAAGGGTCGATCCTTCTCTTTTTTTCCTTTTTCGTGACCAGACCCCGGCGATCCATCTCCCCGTCCAGATACAGTCTGTAAGCCTTGAATGTATCGTCCTTGACTCCGTTTGATCCGGTCAGGACCTTCAGCATCTCCTTTGTGAGCTGGGTACCGAAGACCGTCCGGGTCTCATTTTCACCTGCTACCAGCGCTGCAAGGCTCTCCGAGGCCTCAAGCGCAAAGGTCATTTTTCTCATGGCGGCAATCTTTTTGACTTTGTCACGGTCGATGAGCGGATGACGGTTAAGCGCGTCAAAATCGACCAGCCACTTCATCCACATGTAGCCGTGGTGCACGCCGTGATAGGCCAGATACACAAGAAGTTCTTCCGCGCTAAATGACGGCAGGACCTTGCCGTAAAACTCAAGCTCGAACTTAGCGTCGTCTATCGTAAGGAGCTCGGCGTTCTTGTAGTCGGCGACCCGCCAGTGAAGCTCCAGCCGCACACCGTTCTCTGACTCAAAATCATAATCGTGGAATTTCGACTCATAGACCTCGGTCTGCTTGTCGGTCTCGACATAATCCTTGAGGCATTTATATCCGTGGGACAAGAGAAGCTCTTTGGCCTCCGCGAGCTTTTCGTGGGGGACCAAAATATCTATATCCGTCGCGACCCGGTATGTCGCCTCCCCGTAAAGGATCTTAGAGAGGATGACGCCCTTCATCGGGACAGCACGGATTCCCGCCCCCTCCATAAGACGGACAAGGCGGACCAGCTCACCGGACTGTTTCATAGCCGCGATCTTATTCTTATTCGCGTTCTCATAGAGGCCGCGGATCTCATCTGTGATTCCGCTTGCCTCCCCTCTCCTTGTAGCCTGTCCGGCAGCCGGAAAATACTTTTTCAGGTTAGACGCGAACAGACCGTAGACCTGATGAACATACGCGATCCTCACGCATTCCGAAAGGTCCAGCCCCTCGCTGTAGAGCCTTTCCGCCCTCTTAAGATAAACTTCCGGCATCGGCATGGCCGAGCACAGGAAGACAAATCTCATCTCCCTCGTTATACCGTACTTCATGCAAATACCGCAGTCACCGTGAACTGCTCTCTCCCTTCTGCTCCGGTGACATAGATATCACCGCAGCGCGTCCATGCATGGGCCCTCATCGCTCCTTCTTTGGTCTTCGCGACGCCCATATACACAGTCATTTTTTCATGCAAAAGAAGGCGTTTGGCTACAAACGCCTCCACAAGACATTCATTCTTGAAATGCAGCCGCGGGCATACGATCTTAATTGCCCTGGAAACTGCGAGGATCCGCTCTTTATTATTTCCTGAATAAGGCTCAAAAGGGACAGACTCACGGCGCGTTCCGAGCCGGTGGCAGATGTCGCGGAAAGTATTTTTGCTGATCAGCCATTTGTAAAAAAGCGCCAGAAAAAAGACTCTTACGACCAGGATTTTCAGGCCAAGCGGATACTTAAGGAATTTCAGTATCTTCATTTCTCTTCCTTAAAAGCAAGACCCGCATTTGTAAGTTGAGCAAGAAAGTTCTTCGTCTGCTCCTCACACACGGACCTTTCCACATCATATATCCCCATCATCTCATCAACAATCTCATCAACAGTATGCGGCTTCTCTATGATCACCCAGATAGATCCGCCGGTCTTGCCGAGATTATAATACTTGCCTGTCTCTATATCCATCATGACAGTCTCACCGTCCATGTCAGCTGTGATCAGTCCTTCTTTTCTGTAGTATACTGTATTACTCATAAATAAATTCCTCCGTTTTATCCCATAATTCCGCTTCTGTCGTTCCTTCGTAGCGGAAAAGATGTGCCTCGGAAAGGTGTGATGCACATGACGCGCATTTTTGAAAATGAGCCTGCCTGTCCTCTGCCGCCACAAGCAGATATGTTCTGTAGGTGTGGATCTGCAGAAGGATTGCCTTCTCGAGACCGGTCACCTCCTTAAGGAGCGGCCGATCCCCCTGTACTCCCTCTTTCGGGATGAGCTGCAGCACACCGACGAGCTCCACAGTCTCATCGAGGAAGCTGTCGCCTACGTCCATTGCGAACTTGGTCCTGCTCTCCTCCTTAAATACCGGGTGGTCTTTCATATCCCAGCTTCCGCCGCGGTCGATCGCGTCCTCCCAGAGCTTCTGCTGGGGGAATGAAGGCTCTGCCAGGACCTTACCGTTCTCAAGCCGGATCGGGGTGACATCGTCTGTCACAAGTCTGTAGCCCCTTCTCAGGGCCTCCGCTGACAGTGATGACTTCCCGGCCCCTGAGACTCCTGTTATGAGAATCCCTTTTCCGTCTCTTGCCACGCAGCTGCCGTGCATGGGGACCGCACCCCGCTGGTGGAGGATCGCTCCGAGAGCAAGGCCTGTGACATAGGCCTGCATCTCCCCCTCCCTTGCAGGATCCGTGAACAGCCGCTCGACTCTGATCTCATTGCCGTTCGCTGCATACAGCCTTACGACATTTTCAATTTCCGTCCACATTTCCTTCCTGCCGAGTATGCAGTCAGGCCAGGTCTTTACAGGCTCCCTGACAAGTTCTGACGGGGCGGGCGCGCTTATGATCCGGACATCACTCTCACCGGTATCCGGTGCCTTCCTCATCTGAGCCAGCGGAAAATCGCTGCTTATTCTGAGGCCGAAGCCTCTCATCGTGTACGTCATTCAACCATCCTTCATTCTTCTGAGATAACTGTCGGGATCCGAGAGCAGTTCATCGGCAGTTCCCGACTCGCTAAGATGCCCGTCCGCAATGACGAGTATATCATCTGCTGTCTGTATTGTCGATACGCGGTGAGCTATGAGAATCACGGTCACATGGTCTCTCAGGCGTGCCAGTACGTCCGCAATCAGTTTTTCATTTTCAAAATCGAGAGCACTCGTCGCCTCATCCAGAATGAGGAGTTCCGGATCGCCCGCCAGGGCTCTGGCCAGCACAATTCTCTGGACTTCGCCGCCGGAGAACATGGCTCCGTCATCTCCCATCCTAAGGTCGAGTGGCAGGACCTCGCCGTCAGCTTTGCGAACGAGGAAATCCCACGCTCCGCTCTTCTTAAGGGCCCGGATGATCTTTTCATCGCTGATGCCCGGGTGGAATCTCGCGATGTTCTCCCTCACCCCCGCGTTTAATATCATCGGGTTCTGAGGCACATAGCATATCTTATCCTTCGTGACGGCAATCTTTACTTCACCTAAACCGGGACTTAAGAAACCGAGTATAAGATCGACCGCAGTGGATTTTCCTGCGCCGGACGGGCCTGTGAGGGCTGTTATCGTATTCTTTTTGATTTCAAATGTCACATCCTCCAGCGCATTCTCAGAAGCTCCGGCGTAGGAAAAGCTTACGCGGTCGAACGTAAGGGCTATGCCCTCCGGCAGAGCAGCGCCGAATTCACCGTCCGTGCTTTTCCGATCGTCCGACCTCATTCCTGACGACCTTCGGCGCACATCCTCCATGACACGGTAAGCCGGAAGCGTCTCCCGAATTCCCATAATGTACTCCTGGGTCGATGGGAGCAGCGGCCATATCCTCATAAATACATAGAGAACGATGACAAGGTGTGAAGTCTCAATTTCAAGGAAGTAGACCGCGCCGAAGAAAATCACGCTGATAAGTACAGCCTCACCGATCGTCGACAGCATACGCGGTCTTGCGACATTGTCCGCAGACATTACCATCGTATGCTCGAGATCTCTGGACGCCATGTCAAAGCGCTTCGCTTCCTCCTCCTCGATGCCATAGCTCCTGATTTCCTTAAAGCCGGCAAGCTGGGTCTTCATCTCAGCCGTGAACTTATCGTACTGGGCAGTCAGTCTGTTTCCTATCACTTTCGAGCGCTTCGTGAAGGGTCTGAAGAAGATGAAGAAAATGCCGCCCGCACAGATGACAAAGATAGAAAGCGGTACCGACATCGCAAAAGCCACCGTGAGCTCCACGAGGGCTGTCGCTATGTTGGTCAGCATACATAGAAAATAATTGACCGTCGTCGTAAGCCGGGGAATCTCATTCACCATAGCGTCCATGTGCCTTGCCTGGCTGCCTGTGATATAGCTTTCCCATGGTGTATCCATGAGACAGTTATAGTACTCTTCGCGCATATCAGCCGTAAAATTCGACGCCAGCTGCATGCACTGGACCCGCATTTTCCTGTGAGCGGCAGCCTGGACCAGCATGATAACAAAGAAGAACCCAAGAACCAGAATAAGCCTTATGAGCAGCGGCTGTTCGTTCAGCTTCGCTGCGGCAAGGCTGAGACCGAACGGCAAAGTCGCGTCCGTGCTCGCCCCTCCTATATTGAGGATTCCGAGAATGGGGATCAGGGTCAGTATTGTCACGCCCTGCAGCAGTGACGATACGATCATGAGGACCAGGGTCCATACAAAGAGGCCGGCGTCTTTTTTCAAAACGTCCCGAAGCACTGCCCCTAGTTCATGTATCATATTTTTCCGTCTCCCGATTCATCTGGATTGTTATCGCTGTTTCCGGCCACTGTCTCTCCATCGGCAGTCTCCTCAAAGGATACGAATTCGATCTTTCTGATATTATGCTTATCCCGGTTCCCTTCCGCCGGCGGCTTCATGTAATCGCCGTAGAATCTGGAAAGGAATTCATCATAAAGTCTCGGACCGGGAAGCATGACATCCTCAAATCTGTAACGGCGCACATGCTCTCCTCCCCATACATTTTTGGGGACGATCTCGCGGTATGCGTATGCGCCGAATACATTTGCACCCGTACTGCTTCCATCCCATCCGTAGCGGTGAAGCTTTTTGTCGATCTCCCAGAGAATTTCCTTCGTATCAGCTCCTCTTCCCAGATTCACTCTCTTTGCCGCCGCGATAATGAGCCGCTGATAAAGAGGTCTTCCGGGCCTGTTGAGATTCACAAGATAATCGAAGCATGACAGATGGTATCTGAGCCTCGTCCACATCAGGGATGTGTAGTGCAGGTAACGGAAAAACGGAATATTCGGGTTCCCGTCGAGCGGAAAAATGTCAATCCACGCAGATTCGACGATCTCCCTGCCGCCGGAAGCGTTGTATACGCGGACACGGTTGTCCACGATACGGCTGAAATACCGGTTGTAATCTTCCTTGATTTTAAAATTCAGATACTCAAAATGCTCCGGAAGACCGCCGCCTCCGGATAGAAGATCAAACAGCCTGTCATAATCTTCTCTGGGCATCCCGATATCAACATCGTCGTCCCAGGGGATAAAGCCGTTGTGCCTTACCGCTCCGAGCATTGTTCCCCCGATCATGTAATAGCGCAGATTCTCCCTATCACAGATATCCAGGAATACACGGATGATCTCCAGCTCTGCCAGCTGCAGTTTTCTCAAATTGGAATGTACTTCTTCGTTATACATTACTGACCCTCTCTGCGTCTGCGGAATACGCTCCCCCAGACGTCCATGCGATGTGACAGCTTCTGCGGAATCGGCTTACTCACGGCGGACTTAAGCTTCTCATCATCGCTGCTCACTGCTTTCTGCTTCTGTACTGCCGCATATGTTCCCGGAAGATTCGCAAACGCAAAAAGAATAAACGGGTCATACCAGGACTCAAGGAAGTGATGATCTATACAGGTCGTCGCGGCGATGAACGCGATAATCAGGGCAATTTTCGGCTGTCCTCTCTTTACTGCTCTCATCGCGATATAGGCAAATGTTCCTACAGCAATCGTTGTAAGAATCGGACCGTACATGATGAGCGACTGCATGTAACCGATGTCGACAAAGTTGTAACCGACTGTATTGTTGAAGTTGATGACGCCGTGTCCCTGCTGGAAAAGATAGGTGCCGAACGGTTTGATCCCGAAAATAAGGACGTTATAATATGCCATGGCGATCCGGTGCGTGAGAATGCTGTCGATGCGGTACCAGAACGGAGTCCTTTTGTAGCTCATGACAAAGAAGTATACGAATACGTATAGCACCGGCATGACCAGGGGCAGAAGCTTTCCGCACCACTTTGCCTCAAAAAACTTCGTTTTCGCGTTCACAAAGAATACGATGCCTGCCAATATTATCAGAATCGAGTCCACACGAACGTCACAGAAGTAGAGGATCGCCCAGCCTGTCAGAATGTAAATCAGAGAGTGGATCCAATTGAACTTCTTATCCAGAAGATAGGCAACGCCCAGGTAAGTGTAGAACACACGCGCACCGAAATCCGTGGGATAGATAAATCCCATAGCGTTTCTGGTCGTACCATCGAATATGATCGAGTGGCTGACACCGGATATATCGTCTCCTGTAGCTCTCAGGAAGATTCGGTTCGTTATTACGCCCGTCGCGGTGAACAGGATCGTGAAAGCTATAAGAAACAGTCCTATATAAGTGAATGCTTTGATGATCCGGTCAGACCTGATTCCTCTCGCCCCTATGATGAGGAAAAAGAGATCGATACTGTAGGTATAGCCGGATGCCAGATAGCACACAATCAGCAGAAGCATCATGGCTCCGTAAAGTAAAAGCCGCTTCAGCGTAAATTTCTCGACCATAATGATCTTCACGATTACTGTTGAATATAGAAGTGCCCTTGCCATCATTCGGCTGCTGTCGCCGAGGGGCAGGAACTCTATGAACATAGTTGTCGTGAGGAAGAGAGATATATAATAAAATCCCGCCCCGATAAAGAAGATCATTTCGGACGGTGTGAACAGTATCGCTTTTTGTTTGTTATCAAGATATGATGCTGTCTTCACTCCTGCCTCTTTCATTCCGGACCGCAAGCGCTTTTCCTAAGGCCCGTTTTGTATATTCTCCGGCTGATAGCTGCCGGCCGACTGCCTGTGCGTTCTCCCGCAGAGCGCAGTAAGTTTTCTCATCCATGCCCTGGATGACCTCTCTGATCTCAGTGAGAGATCCGACTGTCACGCCGCATTCATGGGAAAGAATGAACGGGGCGAGTGCCGCTTCCTTCCAGATAATTACCGGAATACCGGCTGCCAGATAGAGTGATGTCTTGTGGGGATCGTTGATCCGCAGATATTCTCCGTAAATCCCCTCGCAGCTCTTGCAGGAAGGTCCGTCCCATACAAGCCCGAATCCGCCCTCAAGTTCATCCGCAATCTTCTCCGCAGGGAAAGATCCGTAATAGACTACGCCCGTTTCCAATTCACGTCCGTGTACTTCAGAACCGGGCAGGGCCTGACCCGCAAAATTGACGCCGTAGAGATTCCATCTGACGTCCCCCGGAAGCCGGTATACGTATCCTGCCTTTACCGGCGTCAGGTTTCCGGCGATGACCACACCCCCGCTTTTATCCCGCGGACGCATCCATGCCTCCCCGCCAAGATAATCGAATATCTCAAGGTCGATCAGTTTATCGGCAGGGATACTCATGGTTTTTCCGATCATCTTCTTCATGCGGTCATTGTGGACGATGAGCCTGTCAAAATACTTAAGGCACAGCACTTCCTCATAGTACTTTCGCAGTCGATTCTTCAGTGACTTATTTCTTCTCTTTGAACCGCGGATAGCCTCAACGTCGTGCAGAACGGCAATCAGAAAAACGCCTCTTTTTTTGAGAGATTTGAGGACCCGATAGAGAAACAGGGAATGGTTCACCGCCGGGAACTGTATAAGAAGCACGTCGCCGCGCGAGAGGATACGCGTTTTCTCCTCCCACTCCCGCTTCGCTCTCAAGTGCTCACCGATCTGGACAATGGCAGGATGATCCATCCATCTTCCTGTATCGAATTGTATGTTCAATTCACGAAATACAATGTCTGACCCGCTCTGTGTCAGGATGCGGGTTATATCGTCTCTGGCTTTTTCGCTCGCAAGTCTCTTTTCATTATCTGTGAAAGCTGTCTCGCAGGCTATATAATAAGTGCCGTGCAAATCAAAGCACCTCCGTTTTAAGCCCCCTGTCATGGCGGGGTCATATCACGCTGAAATAAACATCAAGGATTTTTTCGGTCATGTGTCTCGATGTAAATCGTGACATAGCTGAGTCGTAGGCCCGGTCTGTCATGTCACTATACAGTTCTCCTTCGCTCTCGGCAAGTTCGTTAAGGATCCCGCTCCACGCCTTCACATCCATGGCATCATACCCAAGGCAGATGTCCTTCATCTCATCGTAGCCTCCGGTCTTCGACCGGGCGACCGGTACCCTCATGAAAAAGCCTTCGAGCGCTGTCATAAGAAAGCTCTCCTCGATGCTCGGGGCAATCAAAAGATCTGACATGCCGAGAATATCCCTCGTTGCTGTCCACCCGGTAAACCTGAAATGTGAAAGCACGCCGAGGCTTCTTAGTTCCCCGACCAGGGTGTTATAGAAAGGCACTTCACGGCTGCCCGAGCACAGGATGACCAATCTCCTCCTCTTCTCCGGAGGAAGGGCAGCAAGTGCCCGCCCTATGACAATGTGATTCTTTCTTGGATCAAAGCGCCCGTGCATACACGCTACGCGGCTGTCCGGAGCCAGAAAAAATCTCTTCTGCAGAACGGCTTTTTCTGTATCAGTGAGCGGGAGAAGAGTCGACGGGTCGACTCCGTTCGGGACGACGCGGATTTTTTCCTCAGGAATGCGGAGCCCTTCTACCATGAACCTTTTAGATTCACCGGACACGGCAATATTCATTGTGGCTCCGCCCGCCAGCACGCGGTGGAAAACATCTGTCCTGAGAGACAGTGAGTGGCAGGTGAATACGCACGGAACTCTGACACCAGAGCATTTGACATAAAACACACTGTCTCTGCCGTGGCAATGGATAACGTCAAACCGGTATTTCTTTACCAGCTTCTTAATGGCAGCAATGCACCGCACCTGAGCGGCAGGGCTGTGGTCGCTGATCGGCGCATAAAAAATCCGGTCTCTCAGCAGTTCAGCGCACATTCCGCCACCCTCTGCCGAAGTGAGCAGGTAGACGCGGTGCCCCATAAGAGAGAGCTCTCTAGCCAGCGTGTACACATGTACTGCCTCACCTCCGGCCCTCACTTTCGCGGACGCCAGCAGAATATTCAGTTTCTTCTCTGAAGATGCTCTCATATTGGTTCTGCCTGCCCTCATAATTGTCCATAGATGTTATGATTATACTAGCATTGGGCTGAATAAGGAAGAGAAATTTTCTCAGGTTACTGGCCGAGTAACAGTTCAGACAGGCTGTATCGGAGTTTCATTTACTGTCGCAAACATCATCTTCATCGAAAAACGCAGGTCCTGCCCTCTGAACTAAAGCGATGCATTCGCATCGTTTGATTTCTCCGGTCGGACCTGCAATGTTTTTCTCACGAAGATGAATGCTTTGCGCCAGTAACGACGTATACGAGCAGCCTGTCTGAACTGTAATACCGCCGACACCCTTGATGCGATTACACCCTCATCGATTACGATATGGAGCAAAGCCGTTTGAACTGCTATACCGCCGACACCCTTAATGCGACCCGGCCTCATGGATATGAAAAAGATGGCAGCACTCTTACGAATGTCTGCCATCTCTAAAGTAACGTATTCGATTATGCTGCCGTGACCCAGTCCCACGGATCCTCGATCTCAATGGTCGGCGCCGCAGTCGGCTGCCCAGACTCCGTAGTCTGATTGGACTCATCTGTTTCGGAGGAGGCCGTCGTGGATTCAACGGTACTCTCAGCAACAGTTGA
This sequence comes from uncultured Lachnospiraceae bacterium, assembly GCA_902788035.1. Classification (GTDB taxonomy): domain Bacteria; phylum Bacillota; class Clostridia; order Lachnospirales; family Lachnospiraceae; genus Chordicoccus. The sequence continues at coordinate 67,942 of CADAIL010000011.1, forward strand.
CTCTGTTTCAGATGAGGCATCGTCTACTGTCACCGCAACGGACCCGGTATCTGAAGGCAGGAAGCCTGTCGCATTCACCTTGTCAGTGTATGCCGAGCTTCCGTCACCGTAGAGAATATCCTCGATGATCGGGAGCGTTGTCGCAAAATCCGGTACCAGAATCTCATGATCAATTGTGAACAGGCCGTCGAACGGAATCCTTGCGCTCTGCAGCTTATAGCCTGAGAGACTCATGATCGTCGGAATAGATCCGAATATCTTTGACTCCGGAATATTGTGTGTAACGAACGGAAGGATCTTGCGGATGATTGCCGCTTTTTCCTTTGTACTTGCGCTGCCGATCTTGCCGATAATCTGGGCAAGAATGACTCTCTGGCGCTCGGTTCTTCCGAAATCGGAATTGCCTACGCTTCGGATTCTGGCGTATCCTACAGCCTGATAACCGCTCATGTGAACATCACCGCTGGTAAGCAGCGCATACTGCTGCGGATCTTCTCCGTTGAGCCGTGCCATTTCACCGATATAGCCGTTGGCCGCCTGCATCTCGGCATCGGAAATTCGAAGATCGACACCGCCGAGCAGATCGATGATCTTAATCATACCGTTGAAGTCTACCCACGCGTAGTTGTCAATCGGGATTTTATAGTTATTCTCGATTGTGGTCACGAGAAGCGGGCATCCGCCATAAGCACAAGCCGCATTAAGTTTACGAACACCGTGACCGGGAATCTCAGCATAGAGATCACGCATGAACGACATCATTGTGATTGTCTTCTTCGTGCGGTTAAAGGAAAGCAGGATGTTGCAGTCGGCATTGCCGTACCAGCTGGTATCTCTCCGATCGACTCCGACCAGCAGAAGATTGTAGATATCCTTGCCTCCGACCATGTCGACACCGGCTGCTTCGATCTGCGCTGTAACTGTCTCTGTCAACGCACTCTCATCCTCGGCAGTAAGACCTGTGTCTTCGACCGTGGCGGCCAGCGCGAGATTGTCTGTATTCTCAGCGATCTGCGTGTCGGCAATAAAGTTTGCCCTGTTGTAATACGTGTGCATGACCACGAATCCCGCGACGAAAAGTATTACAAGTATCGCCGCAATCGTTCCGAAGATCATAAGGCCGATATGCTTTTTGGGTTTATCGTCTGTCAGATCATCTTCATCGTCGTCATCGATGTCTTTATCATCTTCGTCATAATCAGAAGTCTCGGATTTTTTGTGATCTCTGACAAATCCGGCAGAGTTATCCTCCGTATGGCTGACAGCCGATGAAGCTGTGTCTGAGACATCCCTGAAGCTCGGTGTGTAAGTCTCCTTCCTTTCCGGTCTGACTTCCTCCGGCTCTTCATGGACAGTCGTTACCTCTCTGGCTTCAGCGTCGGCTACAGGTTCCGGATAAACCTCCGTGTCCCTGCTGTCCGCCTCAGCCCTGACCGACATGGCGCTCTTTTTCTGAGCTTCCTTAATATCTTCCTCAAGCTGATCTGAAACATCAGGTCCGATCTCAGTTGCTTCTCCGGCACTTCCCCTGGCGATTGCCGCTGCCTCGGCAACATTTCTGGCAACAAATTCGAGATCTTCTTTTCTTCGGTTGGAGACGACCCTGTTCTCCCCCTCCTCATCGAGTGTCCTCTTGACATCCTCAACGGATGTTGCCTCACATGCCTCCTGCACAGCATCGATACGCTTCATGCGATCCTCATTGTTGTGCTGAAGGATTCGAAGAAGCATGAGCTGATAAGTCTCATCATACCAGGCTTCCAGTTCCTCTTTCGACATCGCTGCCACATGATCTACTTTGTCATCTCCATCCATGTTGTTGTTGCGGATGTTAAAGTTGTAGAGCATGAACTCGATATTGCTGAAAAGTCTGACGTTACCGGGGCTCCTGTTATCGGTATAGCTCTCGATCGTATCCCCCATAGCATTCAGAATACTCTTCTTTCGCTCCAGGTTCCCCGACACCGAATAGCTGTTATACTCGATGATCGCGTCGATTGCCGGATCCTGCGATGTCTCGGCGACCGCGTCCATAGCGACGTCCTTGGTCACAAGGTAGATGACTTCCTTATCGGAAATATACTTGACATCGTACTTCAGCCTTGCCAGCAATTCTCTGATCCTTGACAGAAGGACCGTGTAATTTCTAAGGTCAAAATCATAGCCGCGGGTCTCATCCGCATTAAAGTTTCTTCGGCACAGCTCAGCGATATTCAGTGTGTACTGCAGATATGTCAGGATCTCATTTTTTGTCGGGTCCGGCTTTGCCAGAATTCCGTCAATGTTGAGCCCCTGCCGCATCGCGTCTGTATCCGAACATCCTTCCTTACCCTTCCAGGAATAAAAATACTTCTTGTCTACGAAATTTTCTATCGAGTATTCCTTGAAGCCGTAGGACAGGATATGGCTCTGGAAGATCATTTCGATCTGTATCATAGCGTCATGATAGTCGAAATATTCATCTTTTTTTCTGCCGGCATGCTTGCCGCCAGCCCTTCCGGGCTGTTTTGCGCCGGCTGTCGGATCCGGTCTTGTCATATCCGGACTGACATTGTCATTGATCTGTTGATCATTAGCCATTCAAACGCCCTCTACATTCTCCAGGCAGTATTTGCCTTATACAAAAGTATTAGATAATCTTTGTTATGATAGCACAAATTTCCGCCTTTGCAAATAAGCTCTTAAAATATATTGTAGTTTTCTTATAAAGATTTCTAATCTGCTGCTGAAAATTCATCGACGTCTTTTTCAGTAACATAAATTATAAAAAGGCCGCCGCAGCGCGGCAGCCTTCAATAAAGCCAACTTTAATTATTCATTTTCATCAGGTATAACGACCTCTATTGAGAGTTCCCTCAGCTGTTTCTCATCGACTGTGCCCGGAGCCTTGATCATGAGGTCGGACGCATCCTTTACCTTCGGGAACGCGATGACGTCGCGAATCGAGTCGGAGCCGGTGAAAATCATTGCCATTCGGTCGAGACCGTAGGCAAGCCCTGCATGAGGCGGAACACCATACTTGAAAGCAGTGAGAAGGAATCCGAACTGCTCCTCCGCGCGCTCTTTCGTAAAGCCGAGGACTTCGAACATCTTCTCCTGCACCTCATCGATATGGATACGAACACTGCCGCCGCCAAGTTCCGTGCCGTTGAGAACGATATCGTACGCTTCCGCGCGAACAGAACCCGGATCCTCATCCACATGCTCCCAGTCTGAAAGAACCGGCATCGTGAACGGATGGTGCATAGCCATATAGCGGCCTTCTTCTTCCGACCACTCAAGAAGCGGGAATTCAGTGATCCATACAAATTTCAGTTCGCGCTCATCGTAAAGCCCCAGCTGCTTTCCGAGTTCGAGACGCAGCGCGCCGAGAGAAGCGCAGACGACCTTGAACTTGTCAGCCGCGAAGAGAAGCAGGTCACCGTTCTCACCGCCCATAGCAGCGATCAGATTCTTCATCTCATCCTCTGTCATGAACTTGCCGAAGGATGACTTAACTTCGCCGTTGTCCTTGATTGCAACATAGGCCATGCCCTTAGCACCATAGGTCTTAGCGACCTCAGTCAGCTTGTCGATCTTCTTTCTGGCCATTCCTCCCTGACCCTTTACATTGAGTCCCCGGACGAAACCGCCGGCAGCGAGCGCTCCCGTGAACACACCGAAGCCGCAGTCCTTCACAACGTCGCTTACATCAATGATCGGCATTCCGAAGCGGAGGTCCGGTTTATCGGAACCGTAGAGATCCATGGCCTGCTTCCACGGCATTTTCTCGATACCGTTCGCAGCGACCTCAACCGCAGCCTTCTCAGCCGCGACAGCGAGGGACTCATCCATGCCGAGATCGCGATAGATTTTCGGCAGACGCGCCAGGATAAAGGCGATCAGGCGTGTATTGACATCCATGACGTCTTCCTGCTGCACAAATGAGAGCTCCATATCGATCTGTGTGAATTCCGGCTGACGGTCAGCACGGAGATCCTCATCTCTGAAGCATCTTGCGATCTGATAGTAGCGGTCATAGCCTGAGCACATGAGCAGCTGCTTGAAAATCTGCGGGCTCTGCGGCAGAGCGTAGAAGCATCCCGGATGCACACGGCTTGGAACGAGATAATCACGTGCTCCTTCCGGTGTGCTGCCGATAAGATCCGGCGTCTCGATATCGAGGAAGCCTTCTCCGTTCATGAATTCATGGACGAGCGCGACCAGACGACTCCTGAACATGATCTTTTTCTGGAGCTCCGGACGGCGGAGGTCAAGATAGCGATAGCGGAGGCGCAGGTCTTCCCTCGTGTCAATTCCGTCGAGCACGTGGAAAGGCGGTGTCTGGGATTCGCTCAGAATGCGGAGAGAATCACCTGCGACTTCCATCGTTCCTGTCTTCAGATTTGCATTGGCAGCGCCTTCTCTCTTCCTCACAGTACCTGTGACCGCGATACAGTACTCACTGTGCAGAGATGCCGCTTTTTCATTTCCTTCAAAGATGACCTGCATGATGCCGGTGCGGTCTCTCAGATCAACAAAGACGATACCGCCCTTATTGCGGCTCTTTGCGACCCAACCCATGAGTGTCACCTGTTTTCCGATCATATCCTCTGTGACCTCGCCGCACCTTGCTGTGCGTACGAGACCCTTCATTGATTCAGCCATTATATCCTCCAATCAGTCAGCGAAAAATTCTCTGATGTCTGTGTAACCTTCCTGCGCAAGCTGTTCTTTCTGGAATTTCTTATTCTTTTTCATAATTGAGATACCGACAGCTTTTCCGGCATCTCTTTCCTTCTGCGCTGCTGCAAATACATCCGCGAGCCGCTCCGCAGGCATCTTCTTTTCGATAAGGAACGCTACTTTTTCTTTTGCATCCGGAACTTCAAATCCGCGCTCGAGAAGCAGCATTATAATGCGCTCGAAGCCGATTGAAAAACCTACTGCCGGTGTGTCATGGCCCGTAAACTTCCCGATCATCTCATCATAGCGTCCGCCGCCGCCGACAGAACCGCCGAATTCGTCCATCGCGATCTCGAAGATCGGACCTGTGTAATAGCTCATTCCGCGTACCAGGGTCGGATCGAACTTGACTCTGAAATCAGCTGTCTTGACTTTATCGACGACAGAGATGATTTCCGGAAGCGGTGAGCCTTCCATGAGGATCGCCGGATCGACGCCCTCGTCGAACTGAGCAAGGTACGCTGTCACCTTCTCCTCCGGATAGCTCTCGAGCAGCTCTTCTCTCACGCCGTCAAGGCCGATTTTATCCATCTTATCGAGAATGATGAAGACTTTGTCATAATCCGCCGGCTCAAAGCCTGCCTTCGAAGCCATGGTCTTGAGTATCTTTCTGTCATTGATGCGGATCGTAAAATTGTGGAAATCCAATTTCCCGAGGACTGTCGTCGTAGCAAGGATGAGTTCTATCTCAGCCAGGTAGGACGGATCACCGAGGATATCGATATCGCACTGAGTGAACTGGCGGAAACGGCCTCTCTGCGGACGGTCTGCACGCCATACGCTGCCGATCTGCAGAGCTTTGAACGGAGACGGCAGGTCATTCATGTGATTTGCGTAATATCTTGAAAGCGGAAGGGTCAGATCGTAGCGCAGACCGCTGTCCGTGACATTTTCCTCTGTTGTAGCCTTGGAGAGATCAAGTTTCTCACCGCGCTTCAGAATCTTGAAGATCAGCTTTTCGTTCTCGCCGCCCTGCTTTGAGAGCAGGTTCCCAATGTGCTCGACTGCCGGTGTCTCGATCGATGAGAAACCGAATTCCGCGTAAGTTCTGCGGATCAGCTCCGTGACATACATGCGGACCGCCATCTCAGACGGAAGAATATCCTTCATGCCGTTGACCGGCTTTTTCTTAAGTGCCATAGTTGCTCCTCTTTCTTTTTATGTACTCATGCTCTGCCCGCCTTCCGGGGACATTTCCGTATACCCGTGTGAAGGTTTCCATCTCGCGTATCGCACGTAAGGTCTCTTGTTCCTGGCAGCGAGCGCCGGGCACAGTTCCTCATCCGAATCAGGAATATCGACCTTATAGGATGTCCCTACTCTGTGCACGACCCGCTCAAATGCCAGAAATACACAGAGATCAAAACAGCTTATCTCATCGATCATCAGAGCCATTGCCTCCTCCTCGGAGAAACGGCTCCTGTACGGACGGTCCGAGGTGAGGGCTGCATACACATCGCACACGCGAATAATTTTGGCTCCCATGGGTATACTGTCGCCGGACAATCCCTCCGGATATCCGGAACCATCATAGTTCTCATGGTGATGGCGGATAATTCTGCACACATCCTCGTCCATCCCATAATTCTTAAGGGTCTGGGAAGAGAGTACCGGGTGCATGCGCACATACTTCATCTCCTCGACGACGAGCGGGCTTCCCGGTCTTATGTCCGCATAGAGATAGCTGGCAAGCCGAAGCTTCCCTATATCATGGAGAAGGCCTGCTTTTGCGATGCATTCTTCCTCCTCTTTGGGCATATTAAGTTCCCTTGCGACCTCACGCGCAAGGCGGCTCACATATATTCCGTGTGCAATTTCCTCAGTGAGATTGTAATCTACGATTTTCCCCATAGTATTCCGCATCAAAAAAGCTGTAGTGCCGCGGGCATCCAGTTTTAAATCATACCATCTGAATGATTTAATGTAAAGTGCGGATACTTTAGTTCGGAGGGCAATAGCTGTGGCTGAAGTGAAAAGTTTATTTCCACTCTGAAGGGGGTGAAGTGGATTTTAGTCTTTCACCAAATTCCACTTACACTAATGTGGCATTTAGTCTTACA
>CADAIL010000012.1 GCA_902788035.1 uncultured Lachnospiraceae bacterium
ATCGTTCGTAATCCGAAGGTCTTCCTTATGGACGAGCCGCTTTCCAACCTGGATGCTAAGCTCCGTGTTCAGATGAGAACAGAGATCTCCAAGCTGCATGACAGACTTGGCGCTACAATCATCTACGTTACACATGACCAGACAGAGGCTATGACTCTTGGCACAAGAATCGTCGTTATGAAGGACGGTATCGTTCAGCAGATCGATTCCCCGCAGATGCTGTATGATCATCCGGCAAATCAGTTCGTCGCTGGTTTCATCGGCTCTCCGCAGATGAACTTCATGGACTGCAAGGTTTCCAATGGCGGCAAGATCGTCGAAGTAGGCGGCTTCAAGCTCGGCGTTTCCGCAGACAGAGCTGCTAAGCTCAAAGCTTATGACGGCAAGACTGTTGTCCTCGGCATCCGTCCGGAAGATGTACACGATGAGCCTGATTTCCTTGCTAAGCATTCCGAAGCTACAATCAATGCTGAGATCAAGGTTTACGAACTTCTCGGCGCCGAAGTATTCCTGTACTTCGATTTCGCAGGCAGCCAGATGACAGCCCGCGTAAATCCGCGCACAACAGCCCGCACAGGCGACACAGTCAAGTTCGCGCTCGACATGGAGAAGGCTCACTTCTTCGACAAAGAGACAGAGGTTACAATCACAGACTGATTCTGATCCTGAATTTCATAGGGCTCCCGGCCATTCGGCCGGGAGCTTTTTTATACTCCGGCATCGGTAACAGTTCGGACCGGCTGCAACTGAGGTTCGGTACCCGGCGCAAACATCATCTTCATCGAAAAACGCGGGTCCTTCCCTGCGATCTTTAAAGATGCTTACGCATCTTTGATATCTCGGTCGGACCCGCAATGTTTTTCTCTCGAAGATGAATGCTTTGCTCCGGTAACGGACTGTAAGAGCAGCCGGTCCGAACTGTTGCTGATTCTATGCCTGTACACAAGGATCTCACAATTTATATGTCTATGCACATTGCGCCCTCAATCTGTTATGGATAAATTAATGAACCTCGTGTATAATGTCTTTTGTCTCAGCTGTAAAAGAAAAGTTTCAACATAAGCAGGAATTCACCTTATCACCCGGTAATTACCGGATTTTTCTGCCGGCTGATAATTTAGCGGAGATCTCGGGGAGTGAAAATGAAAAAGAGAATAACTGCAATTATTGCTGCAGTCTGCGCCATCGCCATTGTTGGCTGCGGAACGGGCGGATCATCAACAGATTCACATGGAGGACCGGACACGGACAGTTTCCCGGCGGAGAGCGGAATTACAGAGAGCGACAGTGATGTGAGCAGCTCTCATGTGGATGACACTGTAAGTCAGATCGTTCCGATCATGCCTGCGGACACGGAGAGTGTTGCAGCGTCAGAAGACTTTCGAAGTTTCCTGAACTGGGAGGAGGACACGAACGACGGCAAGGTCTATAATATCTTCTGCGGTGATGAGGAGTTCATGAGAATCGTCGCCCGCTACTGTAATTCGTATGAGCCGGAGAGCGAGACGGGGAACGAGTCCGGGAACGAACCCGGGAATCAGTCCGGGGATGAATCTGGGGATCAGCCCGGGAGTGATTCCGGTGATTCTGAGGATACTGCTTCGGAGAACTCCGAAACTCCGGACAGGAATTTTTCAGAGACGATATATCACGGAAGAATAGGCAGCGCGGAGATAAGATGGATCATATGCCACGAGGTCGGGGAGAGATATCTCACGGACCTGGATCTCAGCCTGCTCGATGAGTCAGACCCCAACAATGTGACGGATCTCTATATAGTGGACGCGCTTGATGTTCAGAAATATGCTGATCCGGAATATCAGGCTGCTATGCCCCTGATAAGAGACGCAGGTTTGCCGGCAAGTGATTTTAGCGCACAATACGCCTACACAAAGCTCATGGGCTCAGGTGATGACGGTGTGCAGCGCGCAGTGAGCTATGGCATATCTCCGGGTGTTTTTATGTATGACAGGCAGGCTGCAGTAGATGTGCTGGGGAGCGATGACCCTGCCGGGGTGCAGGCAGAACTCTCGGACTGGGAGTCATTTGAGGCTGTGGCTGCCAAAGCCGGCGAGAAAGGCTATGCTATGCTTTCCGACTGGAATAACTCGTTCGATGCGTTTGCGGTATCTGTCAGCGGTGATTGGCTGACCGAGACCGGAGGTGTGAGAATTGACAGTGCTCTCCGCGCATGGACAGATCAATCTGAGCTCTTTAAAGAAAAAGGATATTTTGCAGAGGGAGAACGGCCTGTATTCGGCACGTTTATCTCCGCGGATGAGATCATGGATCTTGCTCTTTCCGCAGGGGAAGATGATCTGGCCGGTAAGTATGGTATCTGCGCCGGACCGGCCGGCTGGTATCGCGGCGGCAGCTTTATCATGGTCAATTCGCTGTGCGATCAGCGGTCGCTCACAAAAAAGCTCCTTGAGGAGATCGTATTTAACCGGGATGTTCTAAGGGCGCTCAAAGAGGAAGGTATCATACCTAACAGCAAAGTCGTTCTGCCGGAGAAAATCGCAGGCCCCACTGATCCTGGAAGAGATACTGGCGGACCCGGAAAAGCTGAGGAGGCAAAACCGGACGTCCGGCCGAGGGCAATTGAATCTGTCAGTGCGTTTCTCGGCGGGCAGGATCCGTATCCGGTGTTTGCGGAGGCTGCCGATAAGGTAGCCCTTGGCAATGTGAGTGTATTTGACAAATATCTGTGCGACATATACGGCAGAGAATTCGCGGCATATTTTGCAGGAGAGAAGGAGAAAGACGCGGCAATCAGAGTGTTCTACACAGAAGTCTCGGACCTTATCTCTGAAGAGGAATAAAATGGGAAAAAAGAAAATCGAAAAAACAGTCAGGGAACTGAACAAGCTCACCGGCTTGAATTTTCAGCTCGATCTGTCGGAAATAGATGACACGGACGAGGCAGTCATCCGACTGGAACAGATCGTCGATTCGTGGAAGGAGAAGAACAGCAAGGACGCTTACTGGAGAAGACTTCTTACGGGGGAGCTGGAGGAAGATGAAATGATGGCCGGCGCAGCCCGCTTCCATGTGAGGATCGATGAGAGAAGGGCTCTCTATATTGTTGAGACACCCCGCAAAGATAACGAGGTGGCTGTCGATATTCTGCGCCAGCTGTTCGTGGTGCGAACGAATGACCTGGTCATCGGTGTGGACGGCAGGAGGATCGCCCTTGTACGCACGCTGAAGGATAAGGAAAATCTGGAGGAAATTCGCCAGACAGCCCTGACGATTGTTGATATGCTGAACGTGGAGGCCCTGATCCGTGTTCGGGTCGCCTATGCCGATCCGGCCGGCAGCCTCGAAAAAATGCCGAAGATGTTCCGGGAGGCGGAAACTGCACTGGAAATCGGACGTATTTTCTATATGAATGAGAACATTGTGTGTTACAATAGCCTCGGTATCGGCCGGCTTATTTACAGGATTCCGACAGATACCTGCAGGAGGTTTCTGAGAGAGGTCTACGGCAGCGATACACCTGTAGAGCTCGATGAGGAGACCAGATCGACGGTAGACACATTTTTTGACCATAATCTTAATGTATCGGAAACTGCCAGGCGGCTTTTTGTTCACAGGAACACACTCGTCTACAGGCTTGAGAAACTTCGTCAGCTGACGGGTCTTGATATAAGGACTTTTGACGACGCAATGACATTTCGCATTGCGTCAATGGTAGTCGAATACCTGCGTGAACGTGACAGCCGGAATGTCGGAGACAGCAGCAGCGGCGATGCTAAAAAAAATAAAAAACAGTAATAGAGTTTTTGCAAGGAGGAAGACCAGCATGATTAAATTGCACGAAGGCGGCGCATATCTTTTCCACGGCACCGAGATTCGAGACACATATAACGGAAACCAGAAAGCAGCGAAAGAGGGGACGATTGCGTACGGTATTCTGAAGCAGCATAATACTTCCGGAAATATGGATCGTCTTGAAATCAAGTTCGATGCTCTTACATCCCACGATATCACGTATGTGGGTATCATTCAGACAGCCCGCGCGTCAGGCCTTCAGAAGTTCCCGATTCCGTATGTTCTGACCAACTGCCACAATTCTCTGTGCGCTGTCGGCGGCACGATTAATGAGGACGATCATGTTTTCGGTCTCACAGCTGCCCAAAAGTACGGCGGAGTCTATGTTCCCCCGATGCAGGCAGTCATTCATCAGTATGCCCGCGAGATGCTGTCCGGCGGCGGACGAATGATCCTGGGCAGCGACAGCCACACCCGCTATGGAGCCCTGGGAACTATGGCCATGGGTGAGGGCGGTCCCGAGCTCGTCAAGCAGCTGCTCGGCAGGACGTATGATATTAAGATGCCGGAGATCGTAGCGGTCTTCCTTACGGGAGAAGTCCGTCCGGGAGTCGGACCTCAGGATGTCGCGCTGGCTATTATCGGAGCTGTATTTAAGAACGGTTTTGTCAAGAATAAAGTCATGGAGTTCGTCGGTCCCGGCGTGGCCAATCTGTCCATGGATTTCAGAATCGGAGTCGATGTCATGACGACGGAGACAACATGTCTCTCCTCCATCTGGCAGACAGATGACAGGACCCGTGAGTACTACGAGATTCACGGCCGCGCGGGCGATTTCAAGAGCCTTACACCGGCGACGGTCGCTTATTATGACTCTGTCATGGAGATTGATCTTGGCAAGATAAAGCCGATGATCGCCATGCCGTATCATCCGAGCTGCGTATACACGATTGATGATGTGCTGGCCAATACGGCGGATATCCTTCATGAGACCGAGGAGCGCGCGAAGATCTCCTTCGGCGATAAGGTCCATGTAGATCTTATGAGCAAACTGCGGAACGGGAAGCTGATGGTCGATCAGGGAATCATTGCCGGCTGCGCGGGCGGCGGATTCGAGAACATCTGCGATGCTGCCGATATACTGCGGGGCAGGAGTATCGGCAATGACAGGTTTACCCTGAATGTATATCCGGCATCCCAGCCGATCTATATGGAGCTTGTCAAAAACGGTGTGTTCGCGACTCTGCTCGAGACAGGCGCGGTCGTCAAACCGGCATTCTGCGGACCGTGCTTCGGCGCGGGCGATACACCTGCCAACAACGCCTTCTCGATCCGTCACTCTACAAGGAATTTCCCGAACCGCGAGGGATCCAAGGTTCAGGAAGGTCAGATTTCTTCTGTCGCTCTGATGGATGCACGCTCAATAGCCGCGACCGCAGCCAACCAGGGAGCTCTCACTTCCGCGGAATACTACACCGGCGGCTATACGAACCCGAGATATTTCTTTGACGGTAAGATCTACGCTAACCGCGTATTTGACAGCCACGGCGTCGCCGATGAGAAGGCTGAGATCCAGTTCGGGCCGAACATCAAGGACTGGCCGAAGATGCCGGCGCTGACAGAAAATCTGCTGCTCAAGGTTGTGAGTGAGATTCACGATCCGGTAACGACGACAGATGAACTGATCCCGTCCGGCGAGACCTCCTCTTATCGCTCTAATCCGCTGAAGCTGGCAAGCTTTGCGCTGTCGAGGAAGGATCCCGCGTACGTCGGCAGAGCCACTCTGGTACAGAAGGGCGAAACTGCACGCGAGGAATCGGCAGACGATGAGGCTGTATTGGCAGCTTTGCCGGAAGCGCAGAGTGTGATCGCGGCTGTGCGCGCGGATTTCCCGGAGGTTTCATTTGCGGATACAGGTATCGGCTCAACGATTTTCGCTGTAAAGCCGGGCGACGGATCTGCCCGTGAACAGGCAGCTTCCTGTCAGAAGGTACTGGGCGGATGGGCCAATATTGCAAATGAATACGCAACCAAGCGCTACAGAAGCAACCTCATCAACTGGGGCATGCTGCCGTTCCTTATCCAGGGCGGCGATCTCCCGTTCGCCAACGGTGATTACATCTTCATTCCGGGCATACTTAAGGCCGTCCGCGAAAAAGAGGATACGATCAGCGCTTATACTGTGAGAGACGGAAAGCTTGCTCCATTCACAATGACCCTTGGGGATCTGACGGACGATGAGCGCGAGATCATCTGCGACGGATGCCTGATCAATTATTACAGAACACACTAAAATCAAAATCTGAAGCTGCCGGGTTAAGGTCGGTTCCCACTGTATATAGCAGACATTATATGCGAAAGGATGCTATATGCAGCGGGAACACTGTCTTATGCGGCAGCTTTTTGATAATCTGCGCAAAAGTTTGAACTTCACAAACAATATATTGTTGAATATACAATTTGTGAAAAAGGCACAATATTAAGAGAAAAATATAAGAAACATACAAAAATAGTGTTGACAATTTATGCAGGATTTGGTAATATACTATCAACAGATAACACAGACATTCATTCATTTAAAGGAGCGATGATTTAAAAATCACTAACCAACACCATCCATTTTTCCAAAGTCCCGGAAGACGAGAAATTTCGGGATCATTCCGGAAAACAGAAATTCGTCAAAGATACTGGTCGTTCGGAACATCCTGCGGAGAAGCACCGTAAGATTTATCTGATCGGAATCCTTACCAGAAAAACTCCCCGGATGTAAAACGAAAAATGATGGGCCCATTAATGGAGGGCGTGCCCATGAACACGTTAGAAGAACCGATCTACGGAGCCCCTCAATATGATAAAGGCAGAGCCTAGCAGTTCCCGACAAGAATACCTTTTCCGTATAGTTTTAAAAAATATCCCAGAATCTCTTTTAGAGACGGAAACTGGAAAAGAGTTTATCAGAAGCAGGCTTTCATATTGAGACAACTGCCGGTCATCGGATATTTGAAATTGTAAAGAAAGTTTCAAAAGCGAGGATGACACCCCGATGGATATGTATTTTTCATCAGTTATTTTTCTTGATGAGTATCGATTGACATACCATCATAATCTGGTACAAAATGTCTAAGCGTTAAGCGAGCCGGGAATAAAAATAAATCTTTATATAGAATCCGATAAACAACATTCGACATCAAAAAAAACGATGCTGAAGACCTAAACTAAATACAGAGTTGGAGATTACTATCCATTGAATATTGAACATTAGGTAGCCACCATTGAGGAAATCCGGAATAAGCTCGATGGTGGCTATCTTGCGTCCTCCATTCGATTTTGCTATTATCTTCTTATTAAGTCTGATGTATTCAGCAGATTGCTGCCATATGCCGCCGTTCTTTCTTAGCGGCCGCATATGACCGCATTGTGACTTGATACATCAGATTTTTACGTTAATTACTAAGGCGGAAACGCCGCAGTGGAGGAACTTATGAAAATTCTGTACGAGGACGATGAGATCATCGCCGTATTTAAAGAGGCGGGGCTCGCTGTGCAGTTAAGGTCTGCCTTGCAGATGGATCTCGAGAGCATGCTGCTTCGCCGCCTGGACAGAGGCGACGGCAGACGGCCAGAACTTTACGTTGTCCACCGGATCGACCAGCCGGTGGAGGGTCTTGTTCTTTTCGCAAAGACGAAAGAGGCGGCTGCAGATCTCACACGCCAGCTCACTGACGGCAGAATGAAGAAGATCTACAAAGCCCGGGTCGAAGGGCAAGTACCGAAGGAGGAGGATACTCTCGAGGATTATCTCGTCAGAGATGCCGGCAATGTGACCCGCATTGTGCCAAAGCCGAAGAATCCGTCTAAAGGCAGAAATGCTCCCAAAAAGTCGGTACTTCATTACAGAAAAGTCGGTGATTCGGAACTCCTTATAGAACTGTTTACAGGCAGGCATCATCAGATCAGAGTCCAGCTGGCCAATGCCGGAATGCCGATCGTCGGGGACCGCAAGTATGGGAAGACGGATCCCGCATACCGGGGAAGGCTCATGCTGACAGCCTGGCAGCTCACATTTATCCATCCAAAAACGAAAAAAATGGTGACACTTACTGCGGAATGATGTGAAAAGGAGTAAAGACTGACCTGTCATCTGTTGAGATTTAGCACATTATAGTGTAAAATCTTCACACCCGCTTGTAAAATTGTGTCAATATGTTAAAATTTAACAGTATAATTTTATGTATTTTGTAAGTATGTGTCAGATGCCCGAGGCATAAAAACCAAAATACATGGAAAAATATAACCGGGCGGAGTGCTGTATGCTGCCCGGTCATGTTAATGAAAAGGTGGTGATTCAATGATTGAGGAGAGCGTCAAAGCTGTCAAGGAGGCGGAGGCTAAAGCTTTAGAGCTTGTTAGTGATGCCAAAAAGAAAGCTGATGCAATCGTCCAGGAAGCGAGACGGGACGCTGAGCAGATTCTCGCTGATGTGGAGGTCGAATGCCGTAAAGCTCAGGCGGACAGAATGGACGCCGCTAAAGCGGAGGGTGAGAAAGCCCTTGCTGAGGCTGAGTCAGAATCGGCAAAAGATGTCGAGGCACTTAAGACACTTACCGAAGGTCGTATGGCGGAAGCCAAAGAAGCGGTCATTCGGGAGCTTGTCGGGTGATAGATACGAAAAACTAAAAGAAAGGCGGGATTTGCATGGCTGTTGTAGCAATGGAGAAGATCAGCGTCTGTGCGCTAAAAACGAACAGAAAAGCGATCCTCGAAACGCTTCAGGGCCTCGGAGTGATGCAGGTCGTCACGGACGAGCTGGATGATCCGGAGCTTCTGAAGATGGATACAGCAGAGGCAAAGGCGAGATTCGATAAGAACGCGGATCTTGCAGACCAGGCCGTCGCGATTCTGGACAAGTATGTACCTCTTAAAAAAGGTATGCTGGACAGTTTTGCGGGAAAAGAGACTGTGGAGCCGGCTGAATTTGAGCGGATCATCGATGAGCAGACAGACCTCATGAAGATCGCGACTAAAATACAGCGGCGTGAGAAGGACATTTCGGAGTGTAAGGGCAATATTCTCCGGGACGAGAACCAGATCGAATCGCTGGTTCCGTGGATGTCACTGGACGTCCCGATGTCATTTGCCGGGACAAAAAAGACAGACGCCTTCATCGGAACGGTCTCAGGTATTCTGGATGATGCCATGCTGTATGCAGCACTGAAAGAAAAAGCACCGGATGTGGAATCCTTGAGCGCCAATGTCATTTCTTCAGGAAATGACACCACCAACATCTTTGTGATGTGCCTGAAAGAAGACAGGGAAGCGGTGGAGACAGCCCTTAGGGGCATTGGTTACGCAAAGCCTGCACAGGCGGTCTTAGGTATCCCCTCACAAGTCGCGGATGACTGCAGAGCGGATATCAGCCGTCAGGAGGCAGAGATAGCGAAGCTCGAGGAAGAAATAAAAAAGAGAGCCGGTGTGCGCGAAGATCTCAAGATCGTGGCCGATTATTACCGGACACGAGCCGAGAAATACAGGATACTCGGAACGATACCGCAGTCAAGATCCGTGTTTTTCCTTGAAGGATGGGTGCCGGCGGATGCCGCGCCGAAGATCAGGAGTCTTCTTCAGGAAAAGTACGGAGCGATAGTAGACACAGAAACAAAGCGCGAGGAAGAGGAGGCTCCGACCCTCCTTCGGAACAATAAGTTCTCCGCGAACTATGAACCGGTCCTCGCTTCCTACGGACTTCCGAAACACGGGAAGGTCGATCCGACAGCGATCATGTCGGCCTTCTATATGTTCTTCTTCGGAATGATGCTTTCCGATGCGGGCTACGGCCTTCTCATGGTCATCGGAACGGCAATCGTACTCAAGAAATATCCGAATATGGCAGAGAACATGAAAAAAATGATCACCATGTTCTTCTGGTGCGGTATCAGTACCACATTCTGGGGCTTTATGTTCGGCGGTTTCTTCGGAGACGTGATCGATGTCTTCGCGAAGACGTTCCTCGGATACACCGGTCCCACACCGATCCTTAAGCCGCTGTGGTTCAATCCGCTTGACCAGCCGATGAGACTTCTCATCTGGTGCATGCTCTTCGGTATCATCCATCTGTTCTTCGGTCTCGGTATCAAGGGATACGAGTATCTGAAGGACGGAGACATGGTCGGTTTTGTGAGTGATATCGTAGCGTGGTACGCGTTCCTTATCGGACTGATCCTGATCCTTCTGCCGACGGAGCTTTTCGGAAATATCGCGCAGATGACGTTTACGTTCCCACCGGTGGTGAACACGCTGGCTAAAGTCCTCACCTTCGGCGGTATGATCGTTATCGTGCTCATGAGCGGTCGGGCCAACAAAAACTGGGGCCTTCGAGTCGCTCTCGGCGCCTACGATATATACGGGGTCACGAGCTGGCTTTCGGACGTCCTGTCCTACTCGAGACTTCTTGCCCTCGGACTTGCTACCGGCGTTATCGCACAGGTCATCAACACGATGGGCAGCATGTTCGGCGGCGGGCCGATCGGTCTCATTTTGTTCATTATCATTTTCGTAGTCGGAAATATTCTGAACTTCGCTATCAACGTTCTCGGCGCATATGTCCATACGAACCGACTTCAGTATGTCGAGTTCTTCGGAAAGTTCTATGATGCCGGCGGAGAACCGTTTACACCGTTTACAACCAAAACAAATTATATTGATATTAAATAAGGAGGCATATAATGAGTGAATTAGGTATGTTCTTTGGTCTTTTAGGCGCAGCAGTCGCAGTCCTTTTCGCAGGCGCGGGATCTGCTCTCGGCGTAGGTATCGCAGGCCGCGCAGCAGCCGGTGTCGTCACTGAGGATCCGAATAAGTTCGCGCAGGTCCTTATCCTTCAGCTTCTTCCCGGCACACAGGGTATCTACGGACTTCTTGTCGGCTTCATCACACTTTCCAAGATCGGCCTTCTGGGCGGCGGCAATGTAGCCATCAGCCTTCCGACAGGTCTCATGATCCTTGCGGCCTGCCTTCCGATCGGTATCGTAGGTCTCATCTCCGGCAAGTCCCAGGGCGAGTGCTCCGCAGCCTCCATCGGCATCGTAGCCAAGAGACCGGATCAGTTCGGTAAAGCTATGCTGTTCCCGGCAATGGTCGAGACATACGCGATCCTTGCACTCCTTATCTCTATCCTCGCTGTATCCAATATCCCGGTATAAGAGGCATAAGGATCAGGCAAAGATTGAAATAAGGGGGTCAATATGGCAGGAATAGATAATATTACGAGCCGTATACTGGCTGAAGCCCAGGGTGAAGCCGATGCTCTGCTGGCGAAAGCGGCAGAGGAAGCAAAGGGAATCATAGGCGAGGCACAGGCCAAAGCAGATAAAGTCCGGGAATCGGAAAGTCAGAAAACCGACCGCAGCGTGGCTCTTTATGAAGCCAGAATCGCTGCTTCCTGCGACAGTCTGAAGAAGAAATCTCTGCTTGCGGCCAAGCAGGGCATGATCGCGGATGTCATTGAGAGCGCATATAAGGAGCTCGCAGGCAGAGACGACGCGTCTTACTTCGACATGCTGGCAAAATTCCTCGTCAGATCCGTCCGCGGTGAGGCAGGTGAGATCCTTCTGTCCGAAAAGGATAGGAAGAGAATCACGCCGGAATTCCTCACAAAGATTAAAGAAATCGCGGCAGCAAAGGGCGGGAGCCTTAAGCTCAGTGATAAATCGGCAAATATCGAGAACGGTTTCATACTGTCCTATGGTGGGATAGAGGAGAACTGCTCTCTTACGGCAATTTTTGATTCAGCAAAAGATCAGATTCAGGACAGTGTGTTCAAGGCGCTGTTCTCCTAAGGAGAATATATGGCATCAGATTGGGAATATACCTATGCGGTGGCCCGAATAAGAGTGCTGGAGACGAAGCTCCTTACCGACGCGGATGTGAATACCATGGTCGGCGCGAAAGACGCGAAAGCGGTAATCACATACCTTAAGGATAAGGGATGGGGCGACGTGGGAGCCGGTGATGACCCTGAGGAGATTCTCAGTATTGAAGAGAAGAAGATCTGGGATACCATGCACGAGATGCATGTTGATTTCTCAGTGTTCGATGTTCTCTCGTTCCCGGACATCTATCACAATTTGAAGGCCGCGATAAAGGATGTATGTTTATCCGGTGACCATATCGGCGCGTACATAAGTCATGATACGTACGGTCGTGACGAAATGCTCCGTATCGTCAGAGATAAGGATTATTCCGCTCTGCCCGAGCATATGCGTGCCGTCGTGCCGGAGGCATACGATACAATGCTGCACACCCGCGACGGGCAGCTTTGCGACATAATGGTCGACAGAGCCTGCCTGGACGCAATCGGGGCGGCAGGTCAGAAATCAGGAGCGAAAGTGATCCGCGACTATGCGGAATCACTGGTCGCAGTAACAAATATTAAGATCGCTGTGCGCGCAGCCAAGACAGGCAAATCACTGGACTTCCTGCAGAAAGCGCTCAGCCCGTGTAAATCCTTTGATGTGCGTCAGATGGCTCAGGCCGCCAATGCGGGAATCGATTCTCTCATGGAGTTCCTTCCCCAGGTCGGATTTGCCGAAGCACAGGAAGCCCTGAAGGATTCGCCGTCCGCGTTCGAGCGCTGGTGTGACAACGCGCAGATCCGCGCGGTCAAGCCGATGAAATACGAAGTATGCTCGGTCGGCCCGCTCGTTGCCTACGTGATCGCAAGGCAGAATGAGATCAAGACGGCGCGGATCATCATCACCTGCAAGGAGAACAACCTGCCGGAAGATGCGATCCGGGAAAGAACGAGGGAAATGTATGTCTAAGATAGCAGTCATGGGCGATCGTGACAGTATCTACGGTTTCAGAGCACTCGGACTTGAGACGTTCACTGTCACCGATATCGAGGAGGGCGCCAAACTCTTAAAGAGGCTGGCGGACAACGGATACGGTGTCATCTACATGACGGAGCATACCGGTGAGCTGCTTAAAAAAGAGCGGGCAAAATATGATGATCGGGTCACACCCGCCATCATACTGATCCCGGGTGTCTTCGGCAATACCGGGGAGGGTATCGCCCGAGTCAAAGGAAGCGTAGAGCAGGCTGTCGGATCGGATATCCTGTTTGGTAATGAATAGCAGACGAGGCAGGCAAAAGCCCGCAAGATATCTTACTGATTCAGGCTATTTAGAGGAGGAAAACCAAATTGAGCACAGGCACAATTAAGAAAGTTGCCGGACCGCTTGTCATTGCTGAAGGCATGCGCGACGCGAACATGTTCGACGTCGTCCGAGTCAGCAAGCAGCGCCTTATCGGCGAGATTATTGAAATGCACGGTGACGAGGCATCCGTACAGGTCTACGAGGAGACCTCCGGACTCGGCCCCGGTGAGCCGGTAGAATCTATGAACGTTCCCCTTTCCGTTGAGCTCGGCCCGGGCCTCATCGGATCCATCTACGACGGTATTCAGAGACCGCTGAATGCAATCATGGAGAAGACGGGAACGAACAACCTTGCCCGTGGTGTCGAAGTCGACTCCCTGGACAGAAGCAAAAAGTGGAACTTTGTGGCTACAGCTAAGGTCGGCGATGAAGTAGAAGCCGGCGATGTCGTCGGTACCGTCGAGGAGACCTCGGTCGTCACACAGAAAATTATGGTGCCCTTCGGAATAAAGGGTACGATCAAGTCAATTAAAGAGGGAGAGTTCAACGTTGAGGAGACTGTTTACGTCGTTGAGACAAAGGACGGTGACAGAGAACTCACTCTCATGCAGAAGTGGCCGGTCCGCCGCGGACGCCCCTATAAGACAAAGCTTCCGCCGTCGAAACCGCTCATCACGGGCCAGCGCGTTGTAGACGCGTTCTTCCCGATCGCCAAGGGCGGTGTAGCGGCTGTTCCGGGTCCGTTCGGCTCAGGCAAGACGGTCATCCAGCATCAGCTGGCTAAGTGGGCAGAGGCTGACATCGTCATCTATATCGGCTGCGGCGAGCGCGGCAACGAGATGACAGACGTTCTGAATGAGTTCCCGGAACTGAAGGACCCGAAGACAGGCGAGTCCCTGATGAAGAGAACTGTTCTTATCGCCAATACATCAGACATGCCGGTCGCAGCCCGCGAGGCATCCATCTACACCGGTATCACAATGGCTGAGTACTTCCGCGACATGGGCTACTCCGTAGCGCTGATGGCTGACTCTACATCCCGCTGGGCTGAGGCTCTCCGCGAGATGTCCGGACGTCTTGAGGAAATGCCCGGTGAAGAAGGCTATCCGGCTTACCTTGCGTCCAGACTTGCTCAGTTCTATGAGCGTGCAGGCGATGTCATCTCCATCGGAAAAGAAGGCCGTCGTGGCCAGCTTTCCGCGATCGGCGCGGTTTCGCCTCCGGGCGGTGATATTTCCGAGCCGGTATCCCAGGCGACACTTCGTATCGTCAAAGTTTTCTGGGGTCTTGATGCTGACCTTGCGCACCAGAGACATTTCCCGGCTATCAACTGGCTGACATCCTACAGTCTGTATCTCGATTCCATCGGCCCGTGGTTCGATGAGAACGTTGCTCCGGATTGGATGAGCACACGCCAGAAGCTGATGTCCCTCCTGCAGGATGAGGACTCCCTGAACGAGATCGTTAAGATGGTCGGTATGGATGCTCTGTCTCCGCAGGACCGCCTTAAGATGGAAGCTGCCCGCTCCATTCGTGAGGACTTCCTGCATCAGAACTCCTTCGATGAGATCGACACATACACATCGCTCGGCAAGCAGTATAATATGATGAAGCTCGTTTACGCGTTCTATGATCTCGGAACAAAAGCTCTGGATCAGGGCGCAAATATCAATGACATCGTCAAGATGGAAACACGCGAGCGCATCGGCCGTTACAAATATACTGTCGAGGACAAAGTTGAAGAAGAATATAAAAAGATTTCGGACGAGCTTGCAGCTGAGTTCGCCTCTGTAATCAGTAAGGAGGACCGGTAAATGCCAAAAGAATATCGCACGATACAGGAGGTCGCCGGACCTCTGATGCTCGTCAAGAGCGTCGAAAATGTTAAGTATGATGAGCTCGGTGAGATCGAGCTTGCAAATGGCGAGCGCCGCCGCTGCAAGGTCCTCGAGATCAACGGCTCCGATGCCCTGGTACAGCTCTTCGAAGCTTCCACAGGTATCAACCTCTCGAACAGCAAGGTCCGTTTCCTTGGCCGTTCCATGGAGCTCGGCGTATCCGAGGATATGCTCGGACGAGTCTTCGACGGTCTGGGACGTACGATCGACGATGGTCCGGAGATCCTTCCGGAGGAGAGACGCGACATCAACGGTCTGCCCATGAACCCGGCAGCCAGAGCTTACCCGTCCGAGTTCATTCAGACAGGTGTCTCCGCCATTGACGGTCTTAACACTCTGGTCCGCGGACAGAAGCTCCCGATCTTCTCCGCATCAGGTCTTCCGCATGCCAACCTCGGCGCGCAGATCGCCCGCCAGGCCAAGGTCGTCGGAACTGATGAGCCGTTCGCCGTTGTATTTGCCGCAATGGGTATCACATTCGAGGAAGCGAACTTCTTCATTCAGTCCTTCCGCGAGACAGGTGCTCTTGACCGTACCGTCCTTTTCATCAACCTTGCAAATGACCCGGCTGTCGAGCGAATTTCCACACCGCGTATGGCGCTGACAGCGGCAGAGTATCTTGCATTTGAAAAAGACATGCATGTCCTTGTCATCCTGACAGACATCACGAACTACGCCGACGCGCTCCGCGAAGTCTCCGCAGCCCGCAAGGAAGTTCCGGGCCGCCGCGGCTATCCGGGCTACATGTACACTGACCTCGCTCAGATGTATGAAAGAGCAGGACGCCAGAGAGGAAAGAACGGATCTATCACAATGATCCCGATTCTCTCAATGCCTGAAGATGATATCACTCATCCGATTCCTGACCTTACCGGCTATATCACAGAAGGCCAGATCATTCTGAGCCGTGAGCTTTACAGAAAGGGTATCACACCTCCGATCAATGTTCTTCCGTCCCTGTCCCGTCTGAAGGACAAAGGTATCGGCAAGGGCAAGACCCGCGAGGACCACGCTGCCACAATGAACCAGCTGTTCGCCGCTTACTCAAGAGGCAAGGACGCGAAGGAACTCATGGTCATCCTCGGCGAGGCAGCGCTCTCCGACATCGACCTTATCTACGCGAAGTTCGCGGATGAGTTCGAGGAGAAATACATATCCCAGGGTTACTTCACCGATCGCACGATCCAGGAGACTCTGGATATCGGATGGGATCTGCTCCGTCTGCTTCCTAGATCCGAGCTGAAACGAATTAGTGATGTTATGCTCGACAAATACTACGAAAAGAAGTAAAATCCTTATGCTGACTGTTTCCGCCCGGCATGCCGGGCGGGGACATAGAGCATGGGGCCAAGGAATATGACAGGAAGGAGTGGATCTTATGGCATCAAAAATGCCCAATCCAACCCGAATGGAGCTCACCCGGCTGAAGGGTAAGCTGGGGACTGCCATCAAGGGTCACAGACTGTTAAAGGACAAGCGAGATGAGCTCATGCGTGAGTTCCTGGACCTCGTCAGAGTGAACATGGAGCTCAGAAAAAAAGTAGAGAAGGGCATCAAGCAGGCCAATGTCAACTTTGTCATTGCCCGCGCGGGAATGTCCGGCGAAGCTCTGCAGGCAGCGCTCATGGCTCCTAAACAGGAGGTCAGTCTGAAGGAAGGCGTCAAAAACGTCATGAGTGTCAACATTCCGCAGTTCGACTACGCGACACGCACTTCAGACCCCAATGACATTTATTCTTACGGATTTGCGTTCACGTCCAGCGATCTCGACGATGCTGTGAAATCACTGGCGGATGTATTTCCGGATATGCTGAAACTTGCCGAAGTAGAAAAGTCATGCCAGCTGATGGCAGCGGAGATCGAAAAGACCCGCCGGCGCGTCAATGCGCTTGAGCACGTCACGATCCCGGAGACACAGGCAGGTATCAAGTATATAACCATGAAACTCGATGAAAATGAACGAAGCACACAGATCCGCCTGATGAAGGTAAAGGATATGATGCTGGAGGAAGCACACCACTACAGTGAGAAGTAAGATACTTAAAGCAGTGATTCTCTTCGCAGTTTTCTGCGCGGGAGTGTTTCTGTTCTCAGGTCTGATGAATACACAGGTGACAGAGAGCGCGTCGAATCTTGAAGATTCGACGCTTCCTGTCATGTGCGTAAATATTGCCGGAAACCGCGTAAACAGGATGTATGGTTACAAAGTCGACATGGAACCTAAACAGATGCGCGACTCACTGATCCCCATGACGACAGACAGGGAGATCACGGTCTCGTATAAAGCCTTCGGAAACAGGGTGAAATCTGTATCTTTCGAGGTCACGACCCCGGATACGGGAGAAGTGATCGAGAATGCGAAGATCGGTGGTTTCACGACTGACGGAGATTACAAGACGGCGACATTCTCGTTGTCAAAGCCCATACTTATGAACCGCGAGTATCCGATCAAATTCACTGTGTCGACTTCATCCGGTGACTTCTATTATTACTCAAGGCTCCTTCAGAGAGCGGACCTTGCCTCGGAGCGCTATGTCCAGTTTGTCTACGACTTCTATGAGTCCTGCACTAATAAGGCAGGCGCCGGCGAGATCAACACATATCTCGAGACAGATACGACAGTCACCAATAACTCATTTACGAACGTGAACCTGAAGTCCACGTTCGACCAGGTGACGTGGGGTTCCCTTGCGCCGCAGATCTACAGGAAGGCTGTTCCGACGATCTGTGAGATCAATGCCAACACGTGCTCGATCACCAATGACTATCTGATCAGCGCGGCAGGCAGGAACGACAATACAGAGATTTATCACGTGTTCGAGTTCTATCGTCTCCGTTCCTATAACGACCGCATCATGCTTCTGGATTTCAACCGGCAGGCGATTCAGGTCTATGACGGTTCGTATGGCTCCGTCTCCGCCGACGGCGTATTTCTGGGCGTCAACACGAGGGATGTCGATTACGTGAGCAATTCAAGCGCCAGCATTGTCGCTTTTGTCGCGGATTATTCTCTGTGGGAATTTAACAGCAACTCTGACAAGCTCTCGCTCGTGTTCTCCTTCCATGATACGGAGGGGGATGAGCGGAACGATCACAGTGACTACAAGATCAAAATTATCCGGGTTGCCGAGACCGGCGACATCGATTTCGTCGTTTACGGTTACATGAACCGCGGTGCCCACGAGGGAACAATGGGAATATCCCTGTATCATTTTACCGGTGACGGCGCGACGCTGACGGAGAGAGCCTTTATAAGTTATCCGAAATCATTTGCATACCTTGAAAATGATCTTGAGAGGCTCTGCTACATCACTCAGAAAGGTCAAGCCTACATATATCTCGACAGGACTGTCTATGGGATCGATCCGGAGACCGGGACGACTGATGTCGTTGTAGAAGATATCAATCCCGACTGCATCGTCATGGCGGGTGACAATGATCAGATCGCGTGGG
Source organism: uncultured Lachnospiraceae bacterium (assembly GCA_902788035.1). Lineage (GTDB taxonomy): Bacteria > Bacillota > Clostridia > Lachnospirales > Lachnospiraceae > Chordicoccus. The sequence goes on from CADAIL010000012.1 coordinate 18,282, forward strand.
CGGAGGAAATGGACAAGAATGCCTCCCGTAATATAACGCTCGTGAATCTTGAGAGCGGCGATACCCGCAGTATTACAGCCCGGAAGGGTACATATGTGAGACCGCTCGGCTTTATTAATGATGATTTTATATATGGCATTGCAAATGAAGAGGACATCCGCAGCCGACCTGCCGGTGATGTGCTGTTTGCGATGAAAGAGCTGAAAATCGAAAATTTCGACGGTAAGGTCGTCAAAGAATATAATCCGGACAATATATGGGTCACGGATGTCTCCATCAAGGAGGGTCTGGTCGAGCTCACCAGATACACGAAGAGCGGGGATGATTACGTTCCCGCTTCGACGGATAACATCATGAACAATCGGCAGACGTCCGCCAAAGCGATCAACGTATCTCTTACTCTCTCGAGCCGTCAGGGCACAGTAGTCACTCTGCAGATGCCAAAGTCCGGACAGAACCTGAGTCCCCTTCTGGCATCGTTCAAGATGAAGAACCAGACAGCGGTCCCGACATTTGATCTTGGAATCAGAGAAATCGATGATTTCCCGCAGTACTATGTATATGGTTACGGAAAGCTGCAGAATGTAGTTACTGACCCCGGACTTGCCATCCGCCTCGCGGATGCGATGGTCGGAACAGCCATGACGGCTGAGGGACAGTACATTTATGAGAGAGGAAATTCCGAGACAGAGAACGAACTCTATAATGAGGATGTGCCTGAAGCGATGTTCGCGGGCACTCTGGATGCCGCTCACCTGCAGGAGCTCGCAGGCGATTCCGCTACGATATTGAATCTCACCGGATGTGAACTTGATCAGGTGCTGTATGAAGTTTCGAACGGCAGGGCGGTCGTGGCACGTCTGGCAGACGGGGGAACGACGGTCATTGTCGGATATGATCACTATAATACGCTGTTGTATAATTTTGAGGATGGCTCCCACTACTACATGGGCATCAACGACAGCCGGGCGACATTCACTGCCGGCGGCAATGTGTTCATTAGTTACGTGGAACCCCAGAAGACAACAAGAGACTGACATAAAAAAACAGGACCCGCCGGCGGTCCTGTTTTTTATGTTCAAAAGTTTATGTTCAGGCTTTTGCCTGGTTCTTCACGGTGGCAAGCGCGTTCCTTACAGCCGGGATCATGATAATGATAATCGTGATAAGGCCTTCCGCAAAAATATAGCTTCCGTTGTACATCACGGAGTAGGCAAACGGTGACATTCCTTCCGGTGCGTACATTCCGAAGAAGATTACGCCCGAGAGCACCGCGAATATGAAGCGGCCGAAGATGGATACGATGTAGCCGATGAGCAGCCCGTTCTTCTTTTCTGAGAAGAAGCCGGACAGGCCGAGGGCTCCGAACGCGAACACGTAGTCAACAAGAAGCTGCGGCAGGCTGACGATGTAAGGCCCGAGGATGAGCTGAAGCAGTCCGTAAGCGACGCCTGCCATGAGGCCGACGGCCGGACCGTACCAGTACCCGATCAGGACGACGAACAACATGGAAAGCAGGGTGATGGAGCCGCCCATCGGGAGCTCGAACACCTTGATCATGCTGCATACTGTCGCAAGCGCGAGCGCGACTGCTGCAAATGCCAGCTGCTTGGCGCTGACCTTCCTGTTCTTGCTGGCAAATGCGGAAATAACAATGAGAAGTGCAAAAATTACGACTGCGGTCAATACGTAGCCGGCGGTGGTGAGTCCACCGTCTTCTGTGACAAAAAACATATGAATGCCTCCTTACGCCGGTATTATCCGGATCAAGTAATAGGGGTTTCGCGAAGCGATCTCAGCCGGCTGGCTCCCCCGACAATATAGATAATAGTCCTTTTACGATAATTAGTCAATTTAAATATGTGGAGACAATTTTCCCGTCTCTTTAAAGAAGGTTCTTCTCCCGCTTAGATTAACGATCAGACCGGTCGGAAGTCCATGCGATAAGGGGTTTATAAGTACAGGAATTTAAGGTAATATAAAGGTATGAACTCTAGTGGTTTTTGCGATGGCGAAAATTGTTATGGTATCGTGAACCAAGGAGGCGCGAGGGTGGCAATAAGTTCTTGCGGGGCGTAGCTGGTTCGTGATATCTGAAAGTTGATTATGAGATAAGGAGGAAGTATTATGACGGATAAAGAGACAAGACCGTATATCAGCTGGGAACTGGTAGGTAATTTTATGGTGGACGCTTTTCAGGCAGCGGGGCTTCCGAAGGAGGATGCGGAAATCTGTGCGGATGTCCTGATGGAGAGCGACAGAAGGGGCATTGAGAGCCACGGAGTAAACCGTTTTAAGCCGATTTATCTTGATCGCATAAATGCAGGAATCCTGAACCCTGTCACGAACTACGAGATCGTGAAGGAGACACCGACGACGATCGTCGCGGATGCTCATGACGGCATGGGTATGGTGGCAAGCTATAAGATGATGACTTCACTGATCGAGAAGGCTAAGGTCTATGGCATTTCGATGGGCGCAATGAGAAACTCTTCACATTACGGAATAGCAGGCTACTGGCCGATGATGGCTTCTAAGCAGGGCCTGCTTGGCATTACCGGTACTAACGCACGTCCGTCTATTGCGCCGACATTCGGTGTCGAGAATATGATGGGAACAAATCCGCTGACATTTGCATTTCCGACGGATGAAGACTTCCCGTTCGTCCTTGACTGCGCAACATCCACTGTCCAACGCGGCAAGATCGAGTACTACGCGCGTGAAGGCAAGCCGACACCTGCGGGCATGGTCATTAATCAGCAGGGGGAAACGATGACGGACAGCGCCAAAATCCTTGATGAGCTGGTCAAAGGGACAGCTGCCCTGGCACCTCTCGGCGGCGTCGGCGAGGAGATGGCCGGGTATAAGGGCTACGGCTACGCCGCAGTGGTCGAAATCCTGTCAGCGGCTCTTTCGGATGCCTGCTTCATGAAGGATATCACGAACAAAGCGCCGGACGGCAGCAAACAGCCGATCCACCTGGGACATTTCTTCATAGTCATCAACCCGGACTTCTTCATGGGAGGAGATGTGTTCCGAAAGAAGTGCGGAGACATCTGCCGAGGCCTGCGCGCATCCAAGAAGGCTCCGGGAGAAGAGAGAATCTACACGGCAGGCGAAAAAGAGTGGGATGTCTGGAAGATCAGAAAGGACAAGGGCGTTCCGATCGGTGAGGGAGTACAGAAAGACTTTATCACTGTGCGCGATATGTACAATCTTCCCTATACGTTCCCGTTCGAGAAGTAATTTTTAATACAAATCAGACGACTCCCCCGAAAAGGCTTCGGGGGAGTTCTTTACAGTATATGTTGCGAAAATATTCTGAATATTTGATAATTATAAAAATATAATAGAAAAACTATTGACAAAAAACGGAGTATAAAGTAAAATAACATCATCAGAAGAGAAAAGATATTACAAAATATCAGATCAAAAGAAAAGGAGGACAGTCCCTTGGATGCCTGATTCATTGGATCATATCCAACAAGTAACAAAGAAAAGAAGGAAACTTTAGAGCAAGTCCCAGCGATCAGAATCTTGAGAATCTCAATAATTACTCCTAAGAGGAGGAATTAAAAACAGGAACCAGAAGCTCCTTAAAGGGAAATCAGGAATATGGGATACTAGTTTAAGGAATCCGGAAGAAATCAAGAATCCTAAAGTGAAACGTATTGATAACATTACTTAAACCGTTACTTGAGGCAGACCCAATATCTGGAGGATATTCCAATGGATGGTTAAAGTCTACGGACTGATCTAACTAAATAAGGTAAAGGAGGTTATAAAGTGAAACTTCTAAATATTCATTAAAGGGGCTATCTGAACGAATCACGGACGATCAGATAGCCCTGAAACTTTGTCTGTGAACCTGGTGGCCGCGAGGCCTTTTTTTTGTGCCGGAAGCTAGCCTTGCTCGTGAGATGTGGCGCATGCAGCAGTGCAGCAGTTCAGACAGGGTGCTCTTAAAGTTCGCTTACCGGCTGCGAATCATCCATCTTCTAAGATGCGCATTGTGAGTCCGACCGAGAGATTCGGAAACGCGCATGCAGCAGTTCAGACAGGGTGCTCTTAAAGTTCGCTTACCGGCCGCGAATCATCCATCTTCGTGAGAAAAACATTGCAGATCCTTCCCTGTGAGATCAAAAAGGCTTTAGCGTTTTTAAGCTCACAGAAAGGATCTGCGTTTTTCGATGAAGATGATGTTTGCGGCCGGATCCGGGAACAAAAGCTGCAGCCTGTTTGAATTGCTGCGTGGCTGAGATCCGTGGCTGAGATCCGCGGCTGAGATCCGCGGCTTCGATCTGCCGGAGATTAAACTATTTGTATAGTTGCATTTCCATGCCTCTTGGGATAAAATCAGTAAAGCACAAATTTTCTGGATGGAGAAATGTTATGGAAAAACTGGTTACAGTAAGAGAATTGTTTAAAGAGACAGATAAGTATATTGATCAGCAGATCAAAGTAGGAGGCTGGGTCCGCAGCATCCGTGGGTCTAAGAATTTTGGATTCATGGTCCTGAATGACGGATCCTACTACAACACTCTGCAGATCGTTTTCGGTGATAAGCTCCCCAATTTCCAGGAGATCAGCAAGCTGAATGTCGGCTCTGCCGTCATCGTTGGCGGTACACTAGTCGCTACGCCGAACGCAAAGCAGCCGTTCGAGATCCAGGCGGACAGCGTCTTTGTGGAAGGCCCTTCCACACCGGATTACCCGATTCAGAAGAAGCGCCATACGCTTGAGTTCCTGCGCACGATGCCTCATCTTCGCGTGCGGGCCAATACATTCACAGCAGTGTTCCGCGTCCGTTCCCTGATCGCCTACGCGATCCACAAGTTCTTCCAGGAGAGGGACTTCGTGTATGTCCACACCCCGATCATCACATCTTCCGACGCCGAGGGTGCGGGTGAGATGTTCCAGGTGACAACGCTGCCCCTTGATAAGCTGCCGATGACTGAGGATGGAAAAATCGATTACTCGAAAGATTTCTTTGGTAAGATGACGAACATGACAGTCTCCGGACAGCTGAATGTCGAGCCGTTTGCTCAGACATTCCGCAACGTCTATACATTCGGACCGACATTCCGTGCCGAGAATTCTAATACAGCCCGCCATGCGGCGGAGTTCTGGATGATTGAGCCGGAGATGGCATTTGCGGATCTCGAAGATGACATGGAAGTCGCTGAGGACATGATCAAGTACATTATTAATTTCGTACTTGAGAACGCGCCGGATGAGATGGCATTCTTTAATCAGTTCATTGATAAAGGGCTTCTTGAGCGCCTGCACGGTGTTGCAAATGCGAAATTCGGTCATGTCACATATACAGAAGCCATCGAGATTCTTCAGAAGTCCGGAAAGAAGTTCGACTATCCGGTCAAATGGGGCGTTGACCTTCAGACCGAGCATGAGCGCTATCTGACGGAAGAAGTATTCAAGGGACCGGTCTTTGTCACCGACTATCCGAAGGAAATTAAGGCTTTCTATATGAAGCTGAATCCGGACGGAAAAACTGTAGCTGCCATGGACTGCCTGGTCCCGGGAATCGGTGAGATCATCGGCGGATCACAGCGTGAGGAAGACTACGATAAGCTTCTTGCCCGTATGAACGAACTCGGAATGGATATCGATCAGTACAGCTTCTACCTTGATATCCGCAAGTACGGCACGACCCGTCATGCCGGCTTCGGTCTCGGTTTTGAGAGATGTGTCATGTATCTTACAGGCATGTCCAACATAAGGGACGTACTTCCGTACCCGAGAACAGTGAAGAACTGCGAACTGTAATAAAAAGGGCTCTGTGCCCTGTGAGAGGCTGCCGCGGCAGCCTCTTTTATCTTTCGGAACAGTTCGGATCGGCGGTTCCTGAACTCCGTTTCCGGTGCAAAACATCCATCTTCATGAGAAAAGCATTTTAAGTCCGACCGAGAGATCAGGAAACGCGTGAGCGTTTCATTAGCTCGCAGGGTAGGACTTAAGCTTTTCGATGAAGATGATGTTTTGCACCGGATCCTGAGACTCAGATACCGTCTGCCTGAACGAATACGTCTTTCGCAAGGAGTATAGGTGTATATGAAGAAGAGATATATCACAATCGGCCTGATCGCGGCTGCAGCGATTCTTTTTATGGCGCTCGCTGTATGGTTCGGCATGATGCTCGGGGCAAGGAGCAGAGACGATCTGACGGAGAGTCAGGCGCAAAGTACGGTGAGTGAGAGTATTGCGGGCGACGCGGAAAGCGCTGCTTTCGAAAAGTCTCATCCGGCCGACTCCGATAAGATCCCGGTTTCATCGGAGGCAGAATCCGTGACAGAACCTTCTCCGGAGCCTACGGATATTCCTGAGCCGCTGGCGGTTCATGTGACCGGAATCCGGGACTTTGCAATCATCGAGGGCATGTTCCCGGATGTCATGGCGGGAATATCGTGGGATGACACGGTCCTTGAAGTGACGGCGGACACGAGTGCGTGCGATTTCGGGATTCCGGGTACTTACGATCTGATATATAGAATCGCAGGTGCGGACGGAAGAGATGAAAATGTGACCATACATATGACGGTGCGTCATGATCTCGAACAGTTTCTGTATGGTATGGAGGGAGCGGTTTATGTTCCGGTCGGCGGAAATTTCGACCCGATGGAGAACGTGGTCTGCGACGATGAGATCGCAAAGATAGAACCGGATATGAGCGCGCTGGACACGACAAAAGAAGGGGAATACCTTATCTCATATCATCTGACGGGGACTGACGGTGTCAGTCAGACCGCTGTGAGAAGAGTCCATGTGGGAGATGAACCGGTGTCACCGGTTCCCGGCCAGCAGGTGCAGACAGATGTCGGGGAGTACTCGACAGTTACGGACCTCGGCCTCTGGAGGCTCACAGCCTATATGGATACACCGGAGGATCAGGGACCTTACGTCGGCCAGACGGCCAGCGGAGCACCGCTTGTCGCAGGCAGGACAGTGGCTGTGTCCCAGCAGACCTGTGAGAGACTCGGTCTTACGTTCGGTGACAGGCTTATGGTGGACGGCTATGTCTATATACTTGAGGATTACGGCGGAAGCGCGATGTATAACTCTGACTGGCTGGACATATTTGTCGACAATGTGGAGGACGAGTATTCGGAGAGGTTCAACAGGTACGCGGAAGTATATCTGCTGAGATGAAAAATTTAGCGATTTAAAGCAACAAAGTACTTGTGAAAACGGAAACGAGATGATATTATTATCCCATTATTAAAGCGGGTGCGGCCTGTCTGAACTGTTATCCCGGAGGAGTTATTTATGGAAAAAATGGATATGATATTCTACAGAAAGCTGCCGACTCCGCTCGAGGTGAAGCAGCAGTATCCGATCGGGGAGGATATAGAGAAGCTCAAAGCGGAGAGAGATGAGATCATTAAGAACGTCTTCGAGGGAAGAGACCCACGGTGTCTTCTGATCATCGGTCCATGCTCCGCGGATCACGAGGATCCTGTCATCGAGTACATATCGAGACTGCGCGATGTCCAGGATAAAGTGGCTGACAAGATCGTCATAATTCCCAGAATTTATACGAACAAGCCCCGCACAGTCGGGACCGGCTACAAGGGCATGCTGCATCAGCCTGACCCGGAAAAAGCCCCGGACATGCTGGAGGGAATCCTGGCTATCAGAAGACTGCACAGGCGGGCGGCTGAAGAGACGGGTTTTACATGCGCGGATGAGATGCTGTATCCGGAAAATCACAGATACCTTTCGGACCTGCTGTCCTATGTGGCAGTCGGCGCGAGATCATCCGAGGACCAGCAACATCGTCTCGTGGCAGCCGGAATAGGTGTTCCTGCAGGAATGAAGAATCCGACCGGCGGAGATCTCACGGTCATGATGAATTCGATCAAAGCCGCGCAGAGCAGACATACGTTCCTGTACAGAGGCTGGGAAGTGACGAGTCCGGGCAACCCGCTCGCCCATGCGATCATGCGCGGATATGTCGATAAGTTCGGTCACAATCATCCGAATTATCATTATGAGGATCTCATGCTTGTCTCAGACATGTATGAAGAGACAAAACTGGTCAACCCGGCGGTCATCGTCGACACCAACCATGCCAACTCAGGCAAGCGGTATCTTGAGCAGAGACGCATCGCTAAAGATGTCTGCTACAGCCGTAAGGTCTCTCCGGATATCAGAAAACTGGTCAAAGGCTTCATGATCGAGAGTTATCTTGAGGACGGACGCCAGGATGAACATGAGCACTGCTACGGAAAATCTATTACGGATCCCTGTCTCGGCTGGGAAAAGTCCGAAAAATTGATTTACGAGCTGGCTGAGGAATGGGTATAATACTTAAAGGATTTTATGAGAGGAGGCATCTGATATGAAAGTTGGTATTCTTGGTTACGGAAATCTTGGGCGCGGCGTTGAGGCAGCAGTCAATAAAAATGAGGACATGGAGCTTTGCGCTGTCTACACGCGGAGAGATCCTGCGGCCCTCACGATTCGCACGGAGGGGGTCCCGGTAAAAAGCGCTGACTGCCTTGAAGGCGGCGCGGAGGATATTGATGTCCTTGTAATCTGCGGCGGCAGTGCAACGGATCTTCCGGAGATGACTCCGAAATATGCCGCATGGTATAATGTTGTCGATTCGTTCGATACACATGCCAATATTCCGAAGCATTTTGCAAATGTTGATGAAAAGGCCAAAGCCGCCGGCAGGACAGCCATTATTTCATGCGGCTGGGATCCCGGTATGTTCTCCCTGAGCAGAATTTATGCCGATGCAGTGCTCCCCGGCAGCCAGTCCTACACCTTCTGGGGAAAGGGTGTCAGCCAGGGACACTCTGACGCGATTCGCAGAATCGAGGGCGTCGCGGACGCTCGTCAGTATACGATTCCGGTACCGGAAGCTCTGAATAAAGTCCGTTCCGGAGCCAATCCGACGCTTACGACACGCGAAAAGCATACGCGCGAGTGCTTTGTCGTTGCCGAGGAAGGCGCGGACCTTGCGAGAATCGAGAAAGAAATCGTGACTATGCCGAACTACTTTGCCGACTATGACACGACAGTATATTTCATTTCCGCTGAGGAGATGAAGAAGAACCACAGCGGTCTTCCTCACGGCGGCAGCGTGATTTGCTCGGGTGAGACAGGAAAAGACGGGATGAAGCATGTCATCGAATACAGTCTCACGCTGGACTCCAATCCGGAGTTCACGGGCTCGGTGCTTGCGGCATTTGCAAGAGCGATTGTTCGACTCAACAGCGAGGGAGTAACCGGAGCGAAGACCGTGTTCGATATCGCGCCGGCTTACCTCTCACCGAGGACTGCCGAGGAACTCAGAGCACATTTCCTGTAATTCCGGTAAGACGTCCTGCGATGAAAGAACGGTAAGTGTTCGTGACAGTTCAGACGGGCTGTTTTTAAGTTGTGTTACCGGCAGCAAAGCATCCATCTTCGTGAGAAAAGCATTGCATATCTGACTGAGAGATCGCAACATGCGAAGCGCGTTGCCAGCTCGTAGGGAAGGATATGCGTTTTTCGATGAAGATGATGTTTGCGCCGGATTCTGAAACTCCGCTGCAGCCCGTCTGAACTGTCACAAGCGTTCACTGAATTATCACAGATTTAATATTTTATTAAATTGACGGGCGGTGCAATTGTGTTATTATATCTATAACACAAGAGGGCGCTCACGCGTCCGGCAAGGAGGAGTGTTATGGATAACTATAATGAATATCAGAATGACAGAAATACAGAATATTATAATTACGATATGGACACAATGCAGAGAGGTTACGGCGGCTACGCAGCACCGGCCCTCAGCCTGAGCTCCTACATCGCGAGAACATACGGATGGATGGCGTTGGGACTTCTGGTCACATTTGCGGTAGCTTTCGGCGCGTATATTTCAGGTGCCGTTGTCACTTTGTTCATGACGGGCGGCAGACTCGCCCTCATATTTATAACGATCGCTGAACTCGGCGTTGTCGTTTTCCTGAGCGCGCGTATCCACAAGATGAGCGTAGGCGCGGCAAGAGCGCTATTCCTTGTCTACGCAGCGTTGACAGGTCTTACATTCTCGATGTATTTCCTGATCTTTGATCTCACGATCCTGATTTACGCGTTTGCGGCAACAGCTGTTCTCTTCGGAGGAATGGCAGCGGCAAGCCTGATCTTCAAGATGGAACTTGATTCGATTCGTCCGCTGCTCTTTGGCGGTCTCATCATGCTGATCATTGTAGGTGTTCTGGGAATGTTCCTGAACCTCGGGGCTTTCAACATAATGATCTGCTACCTGGGCATTGCGATTTTCCTCGGTTACACTGCCTATGATACTGCCAAGATCAGACAGAATTATGAGTATTACTGCCAGATGGGAGATTCCGTGATCCTCGAGAAGGCTTCGATCTTCTCGGCTCTGCAGCTGTATCTCGACTTTGTCAACCTGTTCCTGTATATCCTGAGGCTTCTCTCAAGCAACAGGGGCAGCCGCAAGTAATTAACTGAATTTCTGAACGGCCCGGCGCGGACATATGTCCGCGCCGTTTCTATGTGCGGGAAGGACAATGGAGGCCTGAAGCGTGCCCGCGGCGACAGCGTGTAAACGCCGATTTATGAAACAATTTGTTAATAATTGTTAAAAGATGTTAAAAAACAAAAAGAAATTTGTTAAGGGAATGTGTAGTAATCTTAACCTCGTCGCTTGATAACAATCTTTGCGTGTTGTATAATATGATTACCCATAGGGTCAATTTTGGATATGAATATTAATAAGGTATATATATAAAGGAAGGGAGCGACGATGGGTAAGAACAAACTATGCAGGCTGCTGGGATTGCTTTTGGCCTTGATTCTTATGGCGGTGACCGTCATATCGCCGGTCAGTGCCGCTGAAACAGAGCTTACCGGCAGCGGGATCGAAGAAGAATACTCCGGCAGCGCGGCAGGTGCTGACATGGCAGAGAATGAAGAAAGTGATGCATTCGATGGGATCGACGTCGCGGAGAGTATCGCTGATGACTTTTATGAGAATGAGGGGGAGGAAGTCACAGACGATGCAGCGGTCATTCTTCCGGAGGATACGGAAGAAGGCATCTCTGAAGGTCTCACGGATGAGGAAAGTTTCCCGGAGGACACGGAGAGCAGTCTTTCAGCTGCTATTGAGAATACGGAGTCTCAGGATGAGACGACCGGTGCAGAGGATACCGAGAGCGATATAGTAGAAGAGGAACTGGTAGGCGCTACTCTTTCTGAGGGACTGTATTATATCGAATCCGCACTGAGTTCTTCCTATGTTCTCGGCGTAGCGGGCGGCTCGACCGCAGCGGGCGGCAATATCACCCTCTGCGCGAAAAAAGGGTATTATTCTCAGGCTTTCTATGTAAAGTCGGACGGTCACGGCGGATACTATTTCCAGAATTATAATTCAGGACTTCGGGCAGCTGTGTCAGGTTCAAATGTTCAGCAGGCCAAAGCATCGACTTCGGAATATCAGCGCTGGTATGCTGTGAAGGGATCTAATTCCGGCTATTATCAGCTCCGGGTCGGCAGTTCGAAAGGCAAGGCGATGGAGGTCGCCGGGGGCGTGACCAGTGCCGGTACCAATATCCAGGTCAGTAAATCAGTTGCGTCTTATCACAGGCAGCAGTGGAGACTTGTTCCAGTCACCGGAATGGTCCTTGCCGAGTCACGGCTGGCAGATGCGAAGCTCAGTTCGGGCTATTATACATTTGCTCTCAATGCAGCACCGGAAAATGTCATTGAAGTCTCCGGGGCGAGCACGGCCAATAAGGCCAATATCCGTATTGCCGCCAATACGGGCGGAAGAGGCCAGGTCTTTTATGTGAAATCTCTCGGAAGCGGCCTTTATTCGATTGTCAATCAGCATTCCGGTAAGGCTGTCACAGCCGCCAGCACAACGATTGCTAACGGCACGAATATTTATCAGTACGATTACTCCGGCTCCTCGGCACAGAAATGGTATATCAAAAAGGATAAGAGCACAGGCAAGTATGTGATCTCCAACAGCAAGGCTTCCCACATCGTGCTGGCGACACAGGGAAGTGCCAAGAGCGCCGGAGCCAATGTTCAGAATATTAAATTCGTCGGCAGTGCACCGCAGTACTGGAACATCAGCAAGAGCTCAGAGGCAGCCGCATATCGCCTAAGCAACGGTGTTTATGCCGTGAACTCGGCGCTCGGCAGCAAACTCAATATGCAGATCGAAGGCGCGTCGGTCTATAAGGACGCGGTTGCCGAGATAGCGACTGCGGCCAATAAGAATGCGCAGAGATTTGTTGTCACCTGTGTGGACAAAGCAAACTTTATTTACACGATTACCAACGAGAATTCCAGAAAGAATCTTGCCGTGTCCGGAACAAAAATCATCCAGGCACCTCCGGCCAATGTCAATTCGCAGAAGTGGGTCATCAAGCACTCCGGTGGGCATTATACAATCACGAACCGTGAGAGCGGCAGGAATATTTCTGTAATCGGCGCAAGGACAGCGAGCGGTACAAATCTTGAGGCTGCGTCCCCCGGGTCATCCAATGCTCAGAAATGGAGTTTTAAAGAAGCGGCTCCGGCAGCTCCGACTGCAAGGACATGGTCGATCCGGGCAGCAGGCGCTTACACATATGCATTGCATATAAAGACCGGTACGTTCGATAACAACGGAAATGCCGTTATTTATTCGGTGCTGGCCGGCGAAAACTGCCAGAAGTTCAATCTGATTGCTAACTCTGACGGGACATATTATATTGCAAATATCAAATCGGGCAAGGTCATTGACACCTACGGGGCGAAGACAGCCAGCGGAACTAATGCGGTCCAGTACGGCAAGAGTTCCAGATCGACACAGAAGTGGAGATTTGTTCCGACAGGCGATGCTGACGGCAGTTATTATATCGAGTCTTCTGGAGGCACAGTCCTCTCTGTCCAGAACGGAAGCTTCACGAATTACTCCAATGTCTGTGTGGAGACTAAGAATAATTCAAAAAGGCAGAAATTCATTCTTGTGCCGACAACTCCCGCCAACGGTTGGAGAACAACGACATCCGGAAACCGGTCTTATTATCTGAACGGCAAGGCGTCCAAGAACACATGGGTCAAGATCAGCGGCAAGTATTACTATTTTGACGGCAACGGCTATCTTAAGAGAAATACAGTTGTTGACGGCTATACCGTCGACGCGAACGGGGCTCGCGGCAGACAGGTCGTTGAAAGCAGTTCGAACGGCAGCTTTAAAACAACGATTAACGGCAAGAAGACACTGACATCCTACCTGCACAACGCGTTTGTCCCGGCAGGACGCACGCTCTATATCTGGGGCGGCGGCTGGGGCGGCGATACGGCCGCTACGAATGATTCCAGTAAGATAGGCTATCAGAAAACATGGCAGACTTTCTACAATAATTACGCGACCTCCAGCTATGACTATACAAAGTATCGCTTCAAATATTTCTCGGGACTTGATTGTTCGGGCTTTGCAGGATGGACCCTTTATAATACAATGTATACGAAGGACGATCAGGCCTACATGGTCTATCAGTCTTCGACCGTTGCGCCGACTTATATCAAGAAAGGCTGGGCGACCAAGACAACGACATTCCATCCCGGCGATGTTGTGAGTATGAACGGCCATGTCTGGATCAGTCTCGGAACATGCAGTGATAAGACAATTCTCCTTGTACACTCATCGCCTAAGGGAGTCCAGATCAGCGGAACGGGCGGACAAGCTACAGTACTTGCCAAGAAGTATATGAAGCTTCTTGCACCGAACTGGCCGTATGATATCAGGACTGTCGGCAGCGGCTATACAAAGAACGTTACTATCGCGCACTGGGTAGTGAACGGCAGCGGTATCCTCAAAGATCCGGATGGTCTGCAGAAAATGTCAGCTGAGCAGGTAATGAAATTCCTCTTCGGTCAGTAAAGACAATTGAATTTCGAAAGGAAGTGCATTAAATTGCGAAAAAGATTCTTAACATTTCTTCTGGTAGGTGTAATGTGCGCATCGCTTGCGGCTTGCGGCGACAGCGCGGACACACCGAGATATGCGGTCACACTAATCCATGACCCCGCGGCAGGGAGCAACGAGGCCAGGGTACAGTCAGCGGTGGAGCAGTCGGCTGCGGATGCGGGCTATATTTCCAGAGTCTATGTCGCAGCGGATAATACAGAAGAAGCGCTTGAGGATGTTTTTAAACAGGTATCTGATGATAAGATCAAGCTGGCTGTCGCATACGGGAAAGATATGGAGATACCCGTCTGGAATGCTCAGAAAAATCACAGAAAAATCAAGTACGCTCTGATTGACGGTGTTCCGAGAAAATCGGAGGACGAGAGTGAAGAGATAAGAGATAACACCATGTGCGCAGGTGCTGCGTATGAGGACATGGGCTTTCTGGCGGGCTACGCCGCAGTGAAGAACGGTTCGCGAAAGCTGGCATTTATTGCCGGTGAGAAAAATGACCTGAACATTCGTTATGCAGGAGGTTTCATCCAGGGCTGCGTGACAGCTGCTTCGGAGATGAGTCTTGGAAATGACGCGGTCAGCATCACCGGAGTGTATTCAGGGTCTGATGAGCTGACACCTCTTCGCATGTCCGATGCCCTTAGTCTGTACGGGGATGGCGCGGAAATCATCTTTACGGTCGGTGAGAATATCGGTACTGCGGTCGGAAGAGCCGCATCGGTGAAAAATATGCCGTTCATCTGCGGCGGCGCGGACCTTCGGGAAGACAATGCGACTTGTCTCTTTTCGGTCGTGCCGTCCTATGAGGGGATAAGCAAAGCGATCATCCGCGATTTTGAAGGTGACAAGACTTTCCGCGGTGGAGAAATAGTTAACTATGGCATTGCGGATGACAGTGTGGAACTCGCAATTGATTATTCAGATATGACTGCGCTGACACAGGGAGACATTGACTCGATAATCGCCAGGATCAAGTCCGGTGATATTTCGATTTCGGCGGATGAAGTGACCACGGGCAGTGCCCAGGTCAGCCTGAAGATCATCGATCCGCCTTCGGCTTCGGCTTCGGCAGCCGGCAGTACCGGCGCAGCAGGAACTGATTCGGGCCTCGCGGCTGCTTCAGTACCGCAGGATGAATCGGTCGCTGAATGACAACAGAAATAATTAGATGTAACAGCTAGACAGGTTGCTTTTCCGATTTGTTTCAGGAAGCAGCCTGTTTTTATATGAATTAACAACTGCTTTGGAATATATACATTTTAGAGTATTGACCGAAACAGTTTTTGTATAAAATGCCTCAAAATTCCTTTTTTGTTGAACCAATAGAGCGTAAGTGATAAAATAGTCTATATATTCAGAAAAAAACATCGGGAGGAGGTGTTTCTTGATGAGACAGTGGACAAAAGAAGAAAGGTATCGCGTACTGAAGGATCCGGAAGAGATACGGGAATTACATGAGAGAATTGTTAAGTCTGATTACAGGCAGACATATCATATCCAACCGCCGACAGGGCTTTTGAACGATCCGAACGGATTTGTATGGCATGACGGGGTGTACAATCTGTTCTATCAGTGGTGTCCATGGGGGGCAGTCCATGGGCTGAAATACTGGTATCATACCTGTTCAAGAGATCTGGTCAACTGGTATAACGTAGGTGTCTGTATCAAGCCGGACTGTGATATGGATAACAAGGGAATCTATTCAGGGTCCGCATGGCCGGGGAGAGACGCGATTCACCTCTTCTACACCGGGAATCATCGCGATGAGGACTGGAAACGCACTTCGAACACATGCATGGTGAAGCTCTACGATGACGGCAGGAACGCAAAACTGCCGTGGCCGCTTTTCGGCCCGAATCCGAATTACACGGAGCATCAGCGCGATCCTAAATTATACTACCACAAAGAGAGAAATAAATACTATATCCTGCTCGGCGCCCAGACTAAGGATAAGCATGGCTGCATTATCATCTACCAGTCGGATACTCTGTCCGAAAACTGGGATTTCATAGGCGAACTCAAGGTGCCCGGCTATGAGAACTTCGGAGATATGTGGGAGTGCCCGGCGATCGAGCATATAGGTAATCAGGATGTACTTCTTTTGTGCCCGCAGCACCTGCTGCTTCCGGGACGTGGAGGTACTGTCCACCACAGCGGTTATCTGCTCGGCGTGATGGATTGGGATACACTGACATTCCATCATGACGGTCAGTTCCATGTCCTTGACTTTGGGTTTGACTCTTATGCGGCGGGGTGCGCGAACCATCTTCCGGACCCGAATAAAGCAATCTGCACAGCATGGATGGGCCTTCCGGATGCTTCCTACCCGACAGACGAGGAGGAGTGGTCCGGCTGTCTGACTCTGCCAAGAGAGCTTCGTATCCGTGATCGCAGACTTATACAGCAGCCGATTGCTGAACTTGCCGAGCTCCGCGATAAGGAGATCGATATTTCGGACGGCAAGATGCCGCGTGTCTGTGAACTGCTGATCAACATCAGAGAGGGTGATGCGTCCTTCCGGCTCTTTACAAAGGCAGACGGCAGCGGAGGCATCTCAGTAGAATATGACGACACGGCCAAAAAGATAACGATCGACCGTTCAGGTCTCGACAAACGCTTCAATGTGGAGCAGGGTGAGAGCCGCTCGAGACCGCTGGAGAACGGGCTGAGTCAGCTTCGGATATTCATCGACAAGAGTTCGATGGAAATATTTGTCAATGACGGCGATGCGGTGTTCACGACACGCGTATTCCCGAATCCGTGGGAGAACGAATTCAGAATCAAGGCCGACTGCGACATGAAGATATGGTCGCTGAAGCCGTCGGTCATGGACGATTTCATCATCTGGTAATTGCTCATTGATGTCGGTAGTTTTAGCTGACAGTTCAGACAGGCTGTGCGTACTATCTGATTCGGAGCAAACACCATCTTCATCGAAAAACGCCGGTTCTTCCCTGCGAGCCAAAAAAGCTAAAGCTTTTTGGTCTCTCAGTCGAACCGGCAATGTTTTTCTCTCGAAGATGGATGTTTGCTCCGTTAACGAACTATGATAACAGCCTGTCTGAACTGTAGCCTGCTTTATATCGAATGAACTGTCTAAAACAGGCACTCAACCGGAATCGGACAGGTGCGCCGCTATACAGTTCGGACAAGCTGTTCTTGAACTTCGCGCCCGGCAGCAAAGCATCCTTCTTCTGAGATGCGCATTGTAAGTCCGACCGAGAGATCAGGAAACGCGTAAGCGTTTCATAAGCTCGCAGGGCAGGACTTACGCTTTTCGATGAAGATGATGCTTTCGGCCGGGTTTTACAGTTCGCTGTAGCCTGTCTGAACTGTTCAGCGGGGCACCTGTCCAATCTTGGATTGATGCCCCGCTTTCGTTAAAGTTGCATATTCGAATTCCGTGTGGTATAGTCTGATAATCAGCGGCAGGGGTGAGCCTTGCTGAACATTTGCAAAATATCATGACAAATCGGGAGATACATATGAGAACAGTTGCGGGAAAAGTACTTGCAGAAGTTGAAAAGGCATTTATCGGAAAAGAAGATGTCACAAGGTCTGTGCTGCTTGCAATGATCGCGGGAGGGCATGTACTTCTCGAGGATGTGCCGGGAGTAGGCAAGACGACTCTGGCAATGGCCTTTTCCAAAGCGCTTTCCATGGATTATCGCCGGATGCAGTTCACGCCGGATGTCATGCCGTCCGATGTCATCGGCTTTACCACGTTCAATCGTGCGTCAAATGAGTTCGAATACAGGCCGGGTCCGGTCATGAGCCACCTGTTCCTGGCGGATGAGATCAACAGGACAAGCAGCAAGACACAGAGCGCGCTTCTTGAAGCCATGGAGGAAGGGGCAGTCACTGTTGACGGAACGACGTATGTGCTCCCGCAGCCCTTCACCGTCATTGCGACCCAGAATCCGGCAGGATCAGCCGGTACGCAGCTGCTTCCGGAATCTCAGCTTGACCGTTTTCTGATTCGATTGTCCATCGGATATCCAAAGCCGATGGATGAGATCGGAATTTTGAAGAGCAGACAGAGCAGAAATCCGATCGAGGATATCAATCCGGTGGCTTCAGCGGGTCAGATTCTCGCTATGCGTGAGGAAGTGGAAAATGTCTTTGTTGCGGATGAGATCTTAGCCTATATGGTCCGCATAGCTCACGCGACCCGGGTGTCGGAGGCCCTCAGTCTGGGAATCAGTCCCCGTGGTACTCTTGCTCTCTCAAAGATGGCAAGAGCAAATGCGTGGATCAAGGGCAGGAAATATGTTATTCCGCAGGATGTCACTGAGGTCTGTCGGATGACACTTACCCACCGCCTGGTTCTCACGTCGAGATCCCGCGTGCACGGGGTGACCGGAGAGACAGCGCTGGCGGACATTCTGGCATCCGTGCCTGAACCAAAGATCACAATGAAATAAGAGGAAGCGGCTATGGCACAAAGAAGAGCGGAGTATATATGCATACTTATAGCCGCAATCTTGTTTTACGCGTTCTGTACGGATTTCATATCTCTCTTCACACTCCTCAATGTACTTTTCCTTCCGGTCATGTCCGTGGTTCTTACATGCTTTTCGGGACTTTCGCTTGAGGCGTCTATCGAGAATCCGGATACGACACAGGCGGAAGTCGGAGATGAGTTGCGGGTCTACGTGAGGGTAAGGAACCCGGCAAGACTTGGTGGGGCCAGGGTCCGCATGAATTTGCTCATAAACTATGAACTCGAGGGAAAGGTCCATACGGAGAAAATGCGCTTCGTCACAGAGCGCAGTGAGCAGATGACTGCGTGTCTCGTCAGTGCTCAGCACTGTGGACGTATCACCTGCCGGATAGAGAAGCTTAGACTGTATGACTACCTTTGGCTTTTTGCCATACCGGGAAAGGCTTCCCATGACCGCTGTTCATTTACAGTCATGCCTAAGCTGCCGGATATCGATCCTCTGGCTGTGCCCACTCTCAGAGAAGATTTTGAGAGCAGCATCTATGCGCAGAACAGGCCGGGGAGAGACTACAGCGAAGTCTACGAGATCCGCAGCTACCGCGAGGGAGATCCGATTTCTTCCATTCACCATAAACTTTCGGCCAAGAGAGAGGAACTCGTTGTGCGCGAGGGCAGTTATCCTGTGGGCAGCCGTCTTATGCTGCTTTCGATACTGCCTGACTGGACAGGGACGATTGAGGAATGTGAGGAAGTGCTGACTGCTGTTTTTTCTGTCTCCTCATTTCTCACAGCCGATGGACTCGATCACGTCATCGCGTGGCTGGATGAGGATGACCCGTCAGGGCTTATGCAGATGAGTGTGAGCGACGAGGAGTCCTTCTACGAGGCTGCAGCCTGTGTTATGGAAAGCGGCAGGGATCCGCATTCTCAGGGTATGGATGTGAGGATCGGGAATGTACAGAGGCTCCTGTGCTTCGCGCGGGGAAGAACGGACGCGGAACACATATTGTATGCGGTCCGCCCCGATAAGGTGGGCGTGACAGCTGTTTTTACAGGTGAGAGCGAGGATAATTCCCCTGAGATACCGGGTATGGAAATTATCCCCGCTGCCGGAAGAAATCTTGGGGAAGTTCTCTCATCTCTGGTCATATGAACCTGCATGGTACGGCAGTGAGACTTGAATCTACGGAGGTGCTTAATAGCAGCAATGCAGTTACGGACAAGAGAAGCAGCGGAAAGAATCGGGGAGAATAAATGACAGAAAGCGGAGCCGAAAAGAGAAGAGGTTTTTGGGAGGAGAGACATGCGCTCTCCGCATTTATTGTGCGCGCTCTTATGACTTTTCTCGGCACTGTCGGGGCTCTGGGGTGTATTATGAGCAGTCTCGGATTCTCGTTCGGAACAGGTATCTTTGATATAGCTGTCTCCCTGGCCAGCGTGCTGTTCACGTATGCCATGCTCCGCACCGGTTATCACCCTTACTGCGTCGGTGCCGGGGCTGCAGTGTGTCTCCTGTTCGGTCTTGTCCGGGGATCTCTAACAGCTTCAGGCATAGCGGAGATATCGTCACGGTATGTGCTTGCCGGATCTGAGGGTGCCGAAGCTCTTGCGGAGCTTTCGGACGGCGCGGGGGCTCAGTATGCATTTGCCTTCTTTGGAACGGTAATGGTCTTAGTGCTCGTATGGCTTCTTGGACAGAAGATCCGCAGAATCATTCCGGCCATTCTTATTACCGGTGTATTTCCGGCAGTCTCTGTCGCGATCGGTATCATACCCGGCTACATGTACCTTATTATGCTCTGTCTTTTTTGGTCCATGCTGCTGTTCGATGCAGATGAGCTTATCGGTCCGTCAGTTATTATCGTGCCGCTCTTTTGCGCTGTCTTCCTTGTTATACTTGCAGCTGTCCCGCACAGTCCTCATAAACGGATCGAATGGGCCAGACCTGCCGGTCAGACCGCCGCACCTACTACTGTCGGAGGTGAGAACCATGATCCGCCTGCTGAGACAGAGAGCACCGGGGAGACTCTTCAAAATGATGACGATCCCCGGGATGCGCATCCGGACGCTGACGGTGAAACAAAGCCGGACAGATGGGAAGAGAACGGATTGGAGATTCCGAGACAGATTGCCCGCGTTGTGATTGTGCTTCTTGTCATCATGATCCTCATTGCTCTTGTGCCGACAAGCCGCCTGATCCGCCTGAGACTCAGAAAAAGAAAGACTCACAGCCGTAACAGGAATGATTCGGCAATAGCAGAGTACAGATATATGGAACAGCTGGCAGCATTTGCCGGCAATAAAGAGGATCCGTCCGGTGAGATCTGGAAGAGGGCGACAGAAATAGGGCTCAAAGCCAGATTCAGCGGCGAGATGATCAGTGCCGGGGAGCTCGGCGAGATGCACCGTCTCGCTCTTTTCTACAGGGAGATCTGCATGAAGAGGACGGACAGAATGAAGCACCTGATCGGAAAATACTATCTGGCACTGTGAGGTCAAGTATGGTATATTACGCCGGGATGTGATAAAATATTTTGGTATGAGTTTAACTCAGTAGGAGAAACCACGCCTTTGCAGGCGGCGGTAAACCTATATACTCAATGAGAAGAGGTTATCCGTGAACGCATTACAGATATTTGCCGCGGTTCTTTTTATGCTTATTCTGCCGACTCTGGGCGGAATTCCGATCTGCGCACTGACAAAAAAACGCTATACACTGTCGTCAGCTTACATGTTGGGACTGCTTTCTGAGTTGGCTTTCTGTCAGCTGATATTTGTCCCGCTGGTGCTGATCCGCCTTTCATTTGTTGCATGCGCAAATGTTCTTCTGATTTTCATCATCACCATGGCTCTTTTAGGAGCATATTTATATTGGATATATATCAAATACGGCCGGAAAGTGCAGCCGTCGAAAGAACCTGCGGGCTGGGATATCGCTGACATAGTTCTTTTTGTCGGAATGATCGCACTTATAGTGTTTATTCTGTACAATACGATCGTTCTGCAGCATACCGACGATGACGACTCGAGATTTGTTGTCAATGCGGTAGATATGATGAGGACTAATAAATTATTCCTCACTGACCCGGCGACCGGAGCCAGACTCAGCTACTGGAAGGGAGAGCTGGCCAAGGACGTCACTTCACCGTGGGCGATTTATCCGGCCTGCATAGCACGGTGGACCGGAGTCAGGGCTGTCGCAGTTTTTCATTCGCTGATACCTGTACAGGTAGTTATTCTGGCTTCATTTGTCTATTACGCACTTGCGGAGAGACTGTTCCCCGGTGAGAGGATGAGCAAGTCCATGTTCGTCATTTTCGTGTGGATGGTCAACCTTTATGGGTTCTATTCGCTCTACTGCGGTGAGACTTTCCTCATGACAAGAGGATGGCAGGGAAAATCAATCGTCGCGGGTGTCGGCATACCTGCTCTGATCATGCTTTTCCTTGATATTTATCAGGACCAGACGCAGAGATCATCCTATGTGCTTCTCATACTGCTCAATCTGGCCATGTGCCTGCTTTCCGGTATGGGAATTATTATCGGAGGCATTATGGTCGCAAGCTTTACGATTGTCTACGCGCTCGAAAAAAAGAGCACAGAGATCGTTGTATGGGGAATGCTGATATGTCTGCCGAACATTTTGTATTACGCGATCTATACGATTGTCAAAGCTGCGGCATAAAAAGCCGCAATGGGAGGCATACTGTCTCCCCCGGGATTTGCGGTCACGTTAAAGAGGACATAAAATGGATGAGATCATAGCTCAGATGATGGAATGGGGAGCAAAATATGTAGGCGGCGGGGCATTTTTCGGAATGGCTCTTATCTCCTGCGTATTCCTCTATATTACATCTCAAAAGGACAGAAAAAGAATTGTATATCCGATTCTGACATCGATCGTTCTCGCGATGAATCCGATCAGTATCAGCCTTCTGTTTTCGGATATGAGTTACTGGAGATTCCTCTGGATGATACCGGACGGCCTTCTGATTGCGCTGTTCTTCGTTAAGATGATCAAGGTGTGCAGGGCGAAGAGAGAACTTACTGCGGCATTTGTATCATTTATGCTGATCATTATGATTGCCGGGAACTATGTGTATGGGGCAGCCAAATTCACGAAGGCTAAGACGCCGGATAAGCTTGACCGCGGTGTAAAGGCGGTGTGCGATGTCATGCTGGAGCTGGATGATCATCCGCGGGCGATCATGCGTGACAAGTATCTCTGCGAAGCCCGGCAGTACAGCGGTGATATTAAGCTTTATTACGGCCGCAATATACACTGGTATATCACATATCATGACTGGGAGCATGAGTATTATTACAAAATGCTGGAGTCGAGAACTCCGAACTATGATAAGCTTCTTTCACTGTGCATCGATGAAGACCTGAATTTTATTGTCACTTACGCCGACAAGTCCATACCTGAGAACATTCTTGAAGAGTATGGATTTCGTGAAATCACGGAGAAAGACAACAGCATAATCTATTATCGGGCTGATGAAGCTGAAGAGTGAGATTGTACTCACGATGAAGGCGAATGTCACCTTGCACGCGTATCTCACGACTAAAGTCACGAGTATTGCGCGATGAAGAATAAATTTTAAGGGAGGAATGCCATGAACGTAGCAGTCATTATCGCGGGCGGGTCAGGTTCCCGGATGGGACAGGATATTCCGAAGCAGTTCATAAATGTATATGATAAACCGGTCCTGATCTATACACTGGAAGGTTTTCAGAAACACCCGAAAATCGACGCGATTGAAGTCGTATGTATCGATGGATGGCATGATATTGTCTGGGCTTACGCCAAACAGTTCAACATTGACAAGCTGAAGTGGATCGTGTCCGGAGGTAAGTCCGGCCAGGAATCCATCAGGAACGGCGTGTATAATCTTGAGGACAAATGCAGTCCTGAAGATGTCATCATCATCCACGACGGTATCAGACCGCTTGTTGACGCGACAGTCCTGTCTGATGTAATTATCAAATGCGAGCAGTACGGAAATGCTGTGACATCTCTCCCATATAACGAGCAGATCTTTATCGTGGACGATGAGATCTCCACAGTAAAGTATATTCCGAGAGAGACACTTCGCCGTGTCTCTACGCCGCAGGCGTATAAGTTCGGAAAGCTCGACTGGGCTTATCACGAAGCTTTTGAGAAGGAGATCGGCATTTACGGTTCCTCCTACACCAACACCATGATGGTGGAGCTGGGCGAGAGGCTGTATTTTGCTGCCGGATCCGATAAGAATATCAAACTGACAACGAAAGATGACCTTGAGATGTTCAAGGCTTATCTCAAAGCGGATAAAGATAACTGGCTGAAATAACAGGAAGCTGATGCCCTGGGCTCCGTGAGTCGGGACATCAGCTTTTTTTCTCAGCGGAGGAAGATACCCATCTCCGTGGGAGTGGATGATATTTAAGTGTGAGGAGTATATATATGAAAATTTATGAACTGGATGAGTATAAGGAGGATATTGCATACATAGCAGGCCTTGATCTCCCGTGGGAGAAGCTGAAAAACACTTCCATGCTGATTTCGGGAGCGAGTGGGCTTATCGGAAGCGTGCTGGTCGATACGGTCATGTATCTGAATCGGACGCTGGGCATTAACTGCCGCGTGCTTGCCCTCGGAAGAAATGAAGCGAAGGCAAAAGAGAGATTCGGGGAGTTCCTGAATGATCCGAACTTCTCATTTATCAGCGCGGACATCAATAAGCCCCTTGCACTTGAGAACCTGGGATGCGTGGAATATGTTCTTCATCTGGCCAGCAATACACATCCGGTGGCTTATGCGACGGATCCGATCGGAACTGTCACGACAAATATCATCGGAGCCATGAACATGTTGGAATTTGCGGCAGAGCACGGTGCGCGCAGAGTCGCATTTGCATCTTCCAACGAAATATACGGCGAGAATCGCGGTGACACAGAGAAGTTCGACGAGGACTACTGCGGATATATCAATTGCAACACGATGCGGGCGGGATACCCGGAGAGCAAGCGCTGCGGCGAGGCTCTCTGCCAGGCTTATATCAGGCAGAAAGGACTCGATGTAGTCATCCCGAGACTGACCAGATCCTATGGCCCAAGCCTCCTTATGACAGACACGAAGGCTCTGTCTCAGTTCATCCGCAAGGCAATCGCGGATGAGGATATCGTGCTGAAGAGCGCGGGCACCCAGTATTATTCCTATACCTATGTGGCAGACGCGGTTTCAGGGCTTTTGACCGTTCTCCTTAAGGGTGCATGCGGAGAAGCCTACAATATTGCGGATGAAGCCTCGGATATACAGCTGAAGGACCTTGCAGCCCTGATTGCGGGCACGTGCGGTCGAAAGGTCGTATTCGAACTGCCGGACGCGGTCGAAGCCGCGGGCTTTTCCAGGGCGACCAAGGCGAGGCTTGACAGCGCAAAGCTGCAGGGGCTCGGCTGGAAGGCCGGCTACGATATACAGGCCGGAATCGAGCGGACCGTCCGGATGCTGAAGACTATGGCTGCGGAGTGATATATGGCAGTAGTTCGGACAGGCTGTCACGAACATCACGATTTGGCGCAAACACCATCTTCATCGAAAAACGCCGGTCCTTCCATCGAACTAGTAAAAGGCTTCGCCTTTTCCGATTTCTCCGGTCGGACCGACAATGTTTTTCTCACGAAGATGGATGCTTTGCTGCCAATATCGAACTGCAAGAACAGCCTGTCTGAACTGCTGCACGCGTAGCCCGGACAGGCTGTCACGAACTTTAGATTTGGCGCAAGCATCATCTTCATCGAAAAACGCCGGCTCTGCCCTGCCAAGTAACTTCTGCGCATTTAGATATTTATTGTTAGGAGATTTTATGCTTGAGACAGTACTCTTTGATTTAGACGGCACTATTTATAATTATGATATATCGGATAAGATCGGAATACAGGCGGTCTTTGACTATGCCTGCCCGATACTCGGTCTTACGCCCGGGGAACTCCACACAAAGATCAAGGCAGCAAATGCCGAGATCGTCAGTGAACTCGGCAAGAGCAACGCCGCGATCCACAACCGTCTGATTCGTTTCCAGCGCGTGCTGGAGAACATGGGAAAGCCGCTGTATCCGGTCGCCATGGGCATGTATCACGCATACTGGGATACTTTCGTTGACAATATGACCCTTGAGCCGGGCATTCTTTCCCTCATTGACTATCTCCACAGCAGAGGAGTTCATGTGGGAATCTGCACCAACCTGACGGCTGAGATTCAGTTCATCAAGATGGAGAGGCTCGGAATCTGGGACTATTTCGACAGTTTCACGACCAGCGAGGAGTGTGGCTGCGAGAAACCGGATGAGAGCATTTATCTGTATTCGCTTGCCAAGGCGGGCAGCTGTCCGGAGAGTTCGATCTTCGTCGGGGACAACCGTTCATTTGACGTGTTCGGGCCTGCGAAGGCCGGGATGAAGGGAATCTGGTATTGTCCGGATCCGGAAAACCGGACGGTGACGCCCGAGGAAATTGCGAAGCTCAGCACGACCCCGTCGAAGAAGATCACACCGGGCACCGAGACCCGTCTGAACGAGGGCGTCGGAATCATCAGGGACGAGCTCGGAGAATACCCTGTCATCCACACCTATGAGGGCGAGTGGTGCCATGTTCTGTTTGATCTGTAAAGGCTAGACCGGGGCGTTTCAGACTGGCTGTTATTATGTTACGTTTCCGGCAGCAAAGCATCCATCTTCGTGAGAAAAACATTGCAGGTCCTTCACTGTGAGATCAAAAAGCTTTAGCTTTTTAAGCTCACAGATAGGACCTGCGTTTTTCGATGAAGATGATGTTTGCGCCGGATACTGAAGCTCCGCTGCAGCCAGTCTGAAACGTCCCAAATTCGTAAAATTAATTAGCACTCGACTGTTGACAGTGCTAACAACATGTGTTATAGTTCGATTAGAACAGAGAGCGGGAGACCGATTCTCTGATGAAACCAGGAGGAAGCCCTGTGAAGGGCGCCATCCGCCGGCCCGGCACCGAACCGGCGTCCGGGACTAGAATAGAGGAGGGCATTATGAACATTCAGAAATTCACACAGAAATCAATGGAGGCTATTCAGAACCTCGAAAAAATCGCCTACGACTTCGGCAACCAGGAAGTCGAACAGGAACATCTTCTTTATGCTCTGAATGAGCAGGAAGACAGCCTCATTATGAAGCTTGTCCAGAAGATGGATATAGAGCCGCAGATGTATGCCAATGCAGTCAGGGACGCCCTTGACGCCCGCGTCAAGGTGAGCGGCAGCGGCAAACCGTATATAGGAGCGGACCTCAATAAAGCCCTGATCAAGGCCGAGGATGAGGCAAAGGCCATGGGGGACGAATATGTGTCCGTCGAGCACCTCTACCTGTCCGTTCTGAAATATCCGAGCAGAACAGTGAAGAAGCTGCTTTCCCGCTTCGGCATCACGCGGGATACATTCCTTAAGGCGCTCAGCACTGTCAGAGGCAACCAGAGGGTCGTGAGTGACAACCCGGAAGCGACATACGACACACTGAACAAATACGGATCTGACCTCGTGGAGAAGGCCAGAGAGCAGAAGCTGGATCCGGTCATCGGCCGTGACGATGAGATTCGTCAGGCTATTCTGATACTGTCCAGAAAGAGCAAGAACAATCCGGTACTGATCGGCGAGCCGGGCGTCGGCAAGACTGCTGCGGTCGAAGGCCTTGCCCAGAGAATTGTGGCGGGGGATGTTCCGGACAATCTGAAGGACAAACACATATTTGCACTCGATATGGGCGCGCTCGTCGCCGGCGCTAAATACCGCGGCGAGTTCGAGGAGCGGCTCAAAGCTGTCCTCGAGGAGGTAAGAAAATCCGAGGGTCAGATCATTCTCTTTATCGATGAGCTGCATCTGATCGTCGGCGCAGGGAAAACAGAAGGTGCGATGGATGCCGGCAATATGCTAAAGCCCATGCTTGCCAGAGGTGAGCTTCACTGCATCGGCGCGACCACGCTGGATGAGTACCGCAAGTATATTGAAAAAGATAAAGCGCTAGAGCGCCGTTTCCAGCCGGTCATGGTAGATGAGCCGTCTCTCGAGGAGACGATCTCGATCCTCCGCGGTCTGAAAGAACGCTATGAAGTTTACCATGGTGTCAAGATTACGGACAGTGCGCTGGTCTCCGCGGCAACTCTGTCTCAGAGGTATATCACGGACAGATTCCTGCCGGATAAAGCCATCGACCTGGTCGATGAGGCCTGCGCCCTGATCAAGACGGAATTGAATTCCCTGCCGACGGAACTCGATGAGCTGCAGAGAAAAATTATGCAGATGGAAATCGAGGAAGCCGCTCTGAAGAAGGAGACGGACGCTCTCAGCAGGGAGAGACTTGCTGATCTCCAGAAAGATCTGGCTGAACTGCGTGATACTTTCAACGGGATGAAAGTCCAGTGGGAGAACGAGAAGAAAGACGTGGAAAACCTCAAGGTCTATCGCGAGAGGATCGATGAGCTGAATTCACAGATTGAAATCGCAAAGCGCGAGTATGATCTCAACAAGGCGGCGGAGCTTCAATACGGTGAGCTGCCCAAAGTGGTAAAGGAACTCGAACAGGCGGAAGCAAGAGTGAAGGACAAGGATCTGTCCATGGTCCATGAGGAGGTCACAGACGACGAGATCGGCCGTATTGTATCTAAGTGGACCGGTATCCCGGTAGCCAAGCTGACAGAAGGTGAGAGAGAGAAAGTTCTTCATCTCGAGGACGAGCTTCACAAGAGGGTCGTCGGCCAGGATGAGGCGGTCAGCCGCGTCGCGGATGCTATTCTCCGCTCCAAAGCGGGCATCAAGGATCCGAAACGTCCGATCGGCTCGTTCCTGTTCCTTGGCCCGACCGGTGTCGGCAAGACTGAGCTGGCAAGGACCCTTGCAGCCAATCTGTTCGATGACGAGAACAATATGGTGCGAATTGATATGAGCGAGTACATGGAGAAATTCTCCGTCTCCCGCCTTATCGGAGCGCCTCCGGGATATGTCGGCTACGATGAGGGCGGTCAGCTGACAGAAGCCGTCCGCAGAAAACCGTTCTCCGTCGTCCTGTTCGACGAGGTGGAGAAAGCCCATCCGGACGTCTTCAATGTGCTGCTGCAGGTTCTCGATGACGGTCATATCACGGACAGCCAGGGCAGGACCGTGGACTTCAAGAACACGATCATCATCATGACATCGAACCTCGGCTCCCAGTTCCTGCTCGACGGCATAGAAGCCGACGGGGAGATCAGCAAGTACGCGACCGACATGGTGCAGAATGAGCTGCGGACTCATTTCCGTCCGGAGTTCCTGAACAGACTGGATGAAGTCATTATGTTCAAGCCGCTCACGAAAGAAAATATCGGCGGCATTGTTGATCTGCTTCTTAAGGATCTGAACAAACGCCTTGCGGACAGACAGCTGACAATTGATCTCACAGACGATGCAAAACAGTATGTCATTGATCACGGTTATGATCCGGTCTATGGAGCGCGTCCGCTGAAGAGATTCCTTCAGCAGAACGTGGAGACGCTCGCTGCAAGAATCATCCTCGGTTCTGAGATTCATGAAGGTTCGACCATCGTCATCGAGACGAGCCCTGACGGAGAACTGACCGGCCGGGTGCTGAACGTCCCGAGAGCATAATTGGAAATAATCGGACATAAAAAAAGACCGTCGCGTCATTTCGCGGCGGTCTTTTTTGTCACGTTTCCCAGGGATATTTCGGACGCTCATCCGGATATGCATAATCGCCCCAATGCGTCGTGAACTGATTAGTCTCCTCATTATATTCGTAATCCAGTGCTTCAAGCTTGTCGAGGATATAATCCTTGTCAACGCATTCCGCGGCACAGAAGGCGTCGAGACTGGGATAAAAGTCCCTCAGCTTCAGATTGACGAAGCTCAGAAGAATAATAGGGTCTCTGGGTATCATTGTAATCTCCTTTTTCTAAGTGGGAGAAGACCCACGTCTTTGGCGGTGGGGTATATCAAAATCGCCTCAGCGGGGAAGCTTCTGCCTCCCGGGCGGTGGGCCATAAGACCGGTCCGGATGATCAGACCGGCTCTCCGTTCTCATACTTGGCCACGACCTTCTTGATGCGGTCGTTCGGATCAAGGAGCTTGGACAGTGATGCGTCGTGGTTCAGAGTATCGATGATGAGTGCAAGATACTTGCTCATATCGCAGTTCGTGTAATACGGTTTGGCGAGAAGCTCCTCGGACTGATATACAAGGTTGGTAGTGATCAGTCTGTCGAAAATTCCCTGCTTGAAGGCATCGTCAAATCTGCCGAGACCGTTGGTGAAAATGCCGAACGTCGCGCAGATGAAGATGCGGCCGCATTTCTTTCTCTTTAAGAGCTGGGCGGTCTCCAGAACTTTATCGCCGGAGGAAATCATATCATCGATGATGATGATATCCTTGCCCTTGACGTCGGTTCCGAGGAATTCGTGCGCGATGACCGGATTGCTCCCGTCGACGATCGTCGTGTAGTCGCGTCTCTTGTAGAACATGCCCATATTGATGCCGAGAACGTTGGCCACATAGATCGCACGCCTCATGCCTCCCTGGTCTGGGCTGATGGACATGAGATGATCCTTGTCGATTTTTATATCCTTCTCATAGCGAAGAATATTCTTGATGAACTGATATGTCGGGCTCATCGACTCAAAGCCGGACAGCGGGATCGCGTTCTGAACGCGCGGGTCGTGCGCGTCGAATGTGATAATATTATCCACGCCGAGTGCTTCGAGCTCCTGAAGGACATTTGCGCAGTCGAGAGACTCGCGTCCGCTTCGAATCTGCTGTCTGCCTTCGTAGAGATACGGCATGATGACATTGATCCTGTGGGCTTTTCCGCCGGCGGCAGCGATGACGCGCTTGAGATCCTGAAAATGATCGTCCGGAGACATGATATTATCAAAACCGCACATTTTATATGTGAGCGAATAATTGCATACATCGACGAGGATGTAAAGATCATCGCCGCGAACAGTTTCCTTAATTGTTCCCTTGCCTTCGCCTGAGCCGAAGCGGGGTGTATCGGCCTTGATGATAAATGAGTCTCTTGAGTAGCCGTCTTCACCGGATACTTCGCCGTTGGCCACGCGGGCTTTTCTCCAGGAGACCAGATGATCGTTGATCTTTCGTCCGATTTCCTGCGTGCTCTTTAATGGGATGATTCCCAGACGTCCGTCCGGGGAGGCGCTAAGTACCGGTCTTGCCTGTGTATCTGTTGAGACTGTGTTCATGTGATCCCTCCACGTAATTTTTTCTGAATCCGGATATCTGTGCCGACCAGTTTAATAAACTTGTAATGGCTGAGGAGCCTTGAATAGATCCGCTGAGAGTATACGGCGGAGAACTCTTCGGGAGTCATGTTCGTCGATATGATCGTCGAACGGTTTTTCGCGATGCGCTCGTTAAGCACGTGGAATAACTGTGACGCTGCAAATGAACTTGTCACCTCTGTTCCAAGATCGTCGATTGTGAGAAAATCACAGTCAATAATCATCTGTGAATGGGTGCTGTTCCGACCATCGCGCCCGAATGTCGCGTCCGCCAGGAGATCAAAGAAATCTCTTGCGGAAAAATACAGAGAGGAGTAGGAGCGATCAAGCATCTCTCTTGCAATGCAATGTGTAAGAAATGTTTTTCCGACACCGGTATTGCCGTAGATGTAGAGGTTGTTGTCGGGCCGTCCTGCATTGGCAATAAAATGCTTTGCCCGCATCACTGCGTCTCTGGCTGTCTGCCTCTCTGTTCTGCCTGTTAGTTCATTTTGTATTGTATCAGAATACCAGTCAAATGAAAAGTTCCGGAAGTTCTCTTTTTCCAGAACATGACTGATACTGTACTCGCTGTAGAGAAGATCTATGGCTGCTTTCTTAAAACAGGCACAGCGCACGCCGTCAATAAAGCCCGTATCGCGGCACAGAGGGCAGTCATACCGCATTTCAAGGTAGTCTGCCGGATATCCGTGCTCCGTGAGCAGACGGGAGCGTTCTCTGGTGATCTCCTGCATCTCGGCTTCGTAGGAAGCAAGATCCGCCTCGGGGGATGCGATTCGCCGCTTTGCCGCCGCGATTGACGCTGCTGCCGCCCGGTCATCGAGAGCTGTGATGCCGGGAATCTTTTCCGCTATCTCCGCCTCGCGGGAGAGGAGCTCGTGGCGGTGAGTCTCACGGATCTCCTCATATCTGCGCATCAATGTATCATATTGAGAATTTCGAAGGGGCATAGTTTACTCCTGACCATCGCCGGACATCGTATCCATATTGAGGAGCTGGGCTTCCAACGACTGGTAATCATAATTTCTCTGTTCAAAATTGTAAAAGCTGCCGGAAGGCGTTCTGGATTTTTTAGACTGACTGCTCCGTGCGTTTCCGGATCCTTTTCCCTTATCGTGCCGGGCATCCTGAGCCTTGATATCGTCCAATGTCTTGAACCCCGAGTTCCACCAGTTGGTCAGTATGCCATCCGCATATCCGAGGGTGGGCTTTGCCGTATTCAAAATCGTTCTTGTGCAGGCTTCCGTGATCACATCCATCGGGAAGCCGTAGGTCACGAGCCACTTGTCCATGATGCGGATCTCGGCGGTAATCGGATTGTGGCTGTTCACGCCGAGAGCCTTAAATATATCATAATACTCTTTATGATACTTTCCTGTTGACTCGCGGGCCTCTGTCACAGTCTTTATGCCTGCGTCATGCCATGCGAGAGCAACTTTTTCGATATAGCGGATACTCTTGTGGCCTCGGCTCACACAGTACTCGATCAGATAATCGATGAGATCTGTGGAAAAGTGCAGACCGTCCAGAAAATAGAAAATTTTCTGCTGATCAGTCCTTGTCAGCGGTCTCGCCATATATTTCTCCGCGATGAAGAGCAGTTCCTGAACGTCCTCGCGGACTGCAAGCTCAGCCATCCTGTCCTCTGTCAGAGCATAGGGCTCCTCTTTTCTGACCGGTTCTTCCGGGCGTGCCAGGGTGCCCCGGGCTGCTGAGATATTCTTTTCAGGTGCGGGTCTCTTATCCTGTCCTTCTTCCGAGCCTGCCCTTTTTGGGTCTGCAAATGCAATTCCCGCTATATTTTTCTTCTCATCCGTCTCCACGATGAGGAGACCTGTCTTTTCCCAGTAGCGAACAGCGCGGAGGACATCGTTCTCCGTGCAGGTCATGCGGTCCGCAATCTGAGACAGAGACACACTTTTAGCCGGGTCCTGGGAAACCCGGAGAAGGTAGAGATATATCTTTACAAATTCACCGTTGGCCTGAGGCATATAGCCGTCAAGAAACGCGTTGGATAAAATTGTGACATCCTGCGGATAGCGCGATGATATTTTAAATGTGTTCATGGTCTGCCTCATCTTAAGACATTATTGGATGATAATAAAAACTTCCTCGGGACTCGCTGGCTTGCTATCGTCAAGCGGGAAGTTTTAGATGATTAGTATAACACACATAGAAGAAACTGCATCCACAAAATAATCCACACAGTGCGCAAAAAAATCCACATTGCCCGTGGAAATTATACACACATGGCAATGTGGATGTTGTGGATAAAGTGGAAAGATCAGCGCGCAAGCAGTGAAGGTCCGATACTTGTCACATTACCTGCACCCATAGTTATCAACAGATCGCCTTCCTTACAGTGTGAATAAAGGTAATCTTCGACACCCGAGAAAGTATCAATATAGATGACATCCGTGCCGTATTTTTTGACTTCATCAGCTACATCCTGTGAGGATACGCCATAAATATCCTGCTCACGTGCCGGATAGATCTTGGCCAGGACAACATGGTCCGCTGCACTTAGCGCTTCGCCGAACTCTGCGAGCAGGGCTTTTGTCCTTGTGTAGGTATGGGGCTGGAAGACGACCCACAGCTCTTTGTGCGGATACTTCTTGGCAGCGGCCAGTGTGGCCCTTATCTCAGCCGGATGATGGGCGTAGTCGTCGATAATTGTTGTCCCATTCATCTTGCCTTTGTACTCGAACCGGCGGTCAGCGCCGGAGAAATCACGGAGTCCCTTCGCAATCGTGTCAGCGTCGATCCCCAGGTGGCGGGAGGCGGCGATGACGGCGAGGGCATTTGCAACATTGTGCTCACCCGGAACGCACAGAGAGAACTCACCGAGTTTTTCGCCGCGCTCATAGGCTGTAAAGGATGCGCACCCGAGGTCGTCGTAGGTGATGTCAGAGACTGTATAATCCGCGTCCGTCTCGAGAGAGGTCGTGATCAGGCTGCAGGATATGCCGTCCGTGACGACATCGTACTTTTTTGTGTCCTTACTTATAACAAGAGCGCCGGCAGCCGGAATCTGGGCAGCGAACTTGTGGAAAGATGCCGCAATATCGTCGAGATCCTTGAAGAAATCCAGATGATCCTCATCCACATTCAGGATGATGCCCAGAGTCGGGATCATGGAGTGATAGCTGTTCGTATACTCGCAGGCTTCGGTGATGAAATTTTCGGACTTGCCGACGCGGATATTGCCGCCAATCGCAGGGAGAATTCCTCCCACCGAGATTGTCGGGTCCATACCGGCACACAGCATGACGTGGGATGCCATGGATGTGGTCGTTGTCTTGCCGTGGGTGCCGGCGACTGCGACAGATACATTGTAATTCTGCATCATCTCGCCGAGGAGTTCAGCTCTTGTCAGCATAGGAATGCCGGAACGCACAGCTGCCGCAAATTCCGGATTATCCGGGTGGATCGCTGCGGTGTAGACAATGACATCGAGATCGGGAGTGATATTTTCAGCCGCCTGACCGATGACCACATGCGCGCCTTTAGATTCTAAGCGATGCAGGAGCTCTGAGTCTGCCGAATCGGAGCCGCTGACTGTGAAGCCCTCATCAAGGAGGACTTCCGCGAGACCGCTCATGCTGATACCGCCGATGCCGATGAAATGTATATTCTGGGGTCTGTCAAAATTGATTTTATACATACTGCCGCCTTTCATTGTTCTTATTCCGGGTCTTACCTGCGGGATTTTTGCAGGATCCGAGACATTATATGCAAAGATAGCGACCGCGACGGAGGTATTGCCGTCAGGGTCATGTGCCAAGGCGCGGAATATGGCGTCTGAAACGCAGCATCCCGCCGTCTTAATTGCTGTTCCATAGCATTATAGGGCGGGCGGGGAAAAAAAGCAAATCCCAAATGAAGCAACCTTTAAATTCGGAAAATACGCTGCATGACAGGCGGACTGCCGGAACCGAAAAAACATCCAACCCTGTCATTGAAAAAGTACCAAAAAAGCGGGAATCACGGGCTTTTATCGTTTATTTTTTGGTAAATATGTCTGTATTTGCACAATACTGAACAGGGCTTTCTCATACTTAGAGGAACAACTTACAAAAACTTTAATAATAGTTTTCGAAACTAGATTCTTGTGATATAATTCTTATACTAAAAGTCTACATATATGGACGTGAGGTAAGCTTATGATCAGGAAAGAAATGATTGCAATGCTGCTTGCCGGCGGACAGGGAAGCCAACTGGGAATTCTCACAGATAATGTAGCGAAATCAGCCCTCAGTTTCGGCGGAAAATATCGTATTATTGATTTTCCGCTGAGCAATCTGGTCAATTCCGGAATAGACACGATCGGCGTGCTGACACAGTACAGACCGCTTCGGCTGACCAGTCACATCGGAATAGGTATTCCGTGGGACCTTGACCGGAATTCCGGTGGTGTTGCTATATTACCTTCAAGCGGGAAGGGTGTCGATAGCGACTGGATTACGGGTACTGCCGGTCCTGTTGCGGAGTACATCGATTACATCGATCAGTACGATCCGGACTATGTTCTGATCGTACCGGCTGACCGGGTATACAAGATGGACTATGAGGTCATGCTGGATTATCACATTGCCCTGGACTCAGATGTAACAGTTGCGTCGATGAGAGTGCCGGAAGGCGGCAGTGTTTCTTCGGCGACGATGCTCATAGACGCGTACGGTGTGGTAGAGAAGTTCGAGCCGGATACAGCATGTCCGTGCAGCAATCTTGAATCTATGCGCACATACCTGTTTGACTGGCAGCTGCTGAAAAAGGCGCTTCTTATGTTCAAAGAGGAGGAAGTGCTTGATTTTGAAAAGCACATCATACCGCAGTTCCTGAAGGAAGACCGCATTGTGAGCGCTTATGAGTGGAACGGGTATTACCGCGACGTTCCGACAGCTGAAGAATACTGGAAGGCTAATCTTGAGCTTGTCGGTGAGCGTCCGGAACTCAGTTTCTACGAGAAATTCTGGACGATCTACACGAACGGCGAGAATCTTGCACCGGCCTATATTGCCGACTCCTGCAATGTCACCAATGCTCTCCTTTCTGAGGGCAGTGAGGTCTACGGCGTCGTGGAACGCTCTGTAATCGGCCCTGGTACTGTTGTCAGCGAGGGCGCTGTTGTACGGAATTCGGTGATCCAGGAGGACTGCTTTGTGGCCAAAGGCGCGGTAGTTGAGAACGCAGTGATTGCGCGAGGCTCGACAATCGGCAGCGGTGCAGTTATCGGATCAGGAGAAGGCAGCGGGATCTGTGTGATCGGTGAGGATTCGATTATTCCGGATGGGGCTGTAGTTTTGAGGCAGACCGAAAAGGTCGGCGGGAAAGAAGGTGATCGCCCATGAGAGCCATCGGAATGATTCTTGCCGGCGGAAACGGCAGCCGCATGAGAGAATTGCAGAACAGACGAACTGTGGCGGCAATGCCGATTGCAGGGAGCTACAGAGCTATAGATTTTGCTCTGTCCAATATGTCGAATTCCAATATTCAGAAGGTCGGAGTGATAACACAGTACAACGCGAGATCTCTGAATAATCATTTAAGTTCCTCCAAATGGTGGGATCTGGGAAGAAAACGCGGCGGGCTTTACCTGCTGCCACCTGCAGTCACGGGTGAAAGCTGGTGGTATAAGGGAACGGCGGACGCACTGTATCAGAATCTGTCATTCCTCAGGAACAGCCGTGAACAGTATGTGGTAATAGCATCAGGAGATGGTGTATACAAAATTGATTATAACGATGTAGTGGACTTCCATGTTCTTAAAGGAGCGGACATCACAGTCGTCTGTACAGAATACACGGGAGATGACATCACAAGATTCGGAATCTTGAATCTTGATGAGGACGCGCGAATTGTAGGATTTGAAGAAAAACCTCTGGTGACAAAATCTAACATTATTTCTACCGGAATATACATTCTTCGAAGAAGACTTCTGATTCAGCTGCTTGAGCAGTGCCGCGCGGAAGACCGAACAGACTTTGTCAGAGATGTTCTGATCCGCTATAAGGATGTTAAGAAAATTTACGGATATAAGATGAATAGATACTGGAGCAACATGGCCTCAGTTGAGTCTTATTATCGCACCAACATGGATTTCCTGAAGCCGGAGGTACGCGACTACTTCTTCCGACAGTATCCGGCCATTTATTCAAAGAAAGATGACAATCCGCCTGCAAAGTTCAGTGCAGACTCTCGAGTTTCGAACAGTCTGATTTCCTCCGGTTGTATCATCAGTGGCACAGTAGAGGATTCCGTCATTTTCAAAAAAGTATTTGTAGGCAAAAATTGTATCATCAAGAACTCGATCATCCTTAACGATGTTTATATAGGCGATAATGCGATCATAGAGAACTGTATTGTTGAAAGCCGGAGTATGCTGCAGCCCGGTTCGTGTCACAAAGGCGAAAACGGAGTTGAGATCGTGATCGAGAAGAATAAAATGCGCGTGACCTGAGAAGGCCGGCGCGAAAGTGGAAACGGGAAAGGGGTATATATGAACATTACAGACGTCAGGGTGCGTAAAGTCGCGAAAGAAGGCAAAATGAAAGCAGTTGTATCAATCACGATCGATGACGAATTTGTCGTTCACGACATCAAAGTCATCGAGGGAGAGAAAGGACTTTTCATTGCAATGCCGAGCCGCAAGGCAACAGACGGTGAGTACAGAGATATTGCTCATCCGATCAACTCTACGACAAGAACTGAGATCCAGAACATCATCCTCACCAAGTATGAGGAGACGATCGTTCAGGAAGAAGCGGAAGCAGAAATCGCTTCATACTTGGACTGAGCAGCAACAGTGTTTACAAAACAGTCCCAAAAATGACCCCATTGTTACTTAAATTACCCGACCTGCTTTGTGTTAACTTGAAAATCATAAATAATATAAGTAGAATGCCGTCTCAGATGAGGCGGCATTCTTTTTCGCTCGGCGGAGACGGAGGTCATAGTTGTCCAAAGCGCCATGTATCGACTACCTGGGTGTACCAGATGACAGTCAGAAAGGGCAGAAGCGCAGAAATGTTAAGCAAATGTTACAGAATTTGTAAAATTCCCTTTATTTATGTTAAAGCTCATGTTATAATACACACGCGAAAGGAGCAGTATAACTATGCTTAAGAAAAGACTGATGACATTCATGCTTGCGACAGCAATGACCGTCTCTCTTGCGATGCCGGCGATGGCTGATACAGAGACAGAGCTTGCAAACGCGCGGGCAAAAAAGAGTGCGGCTGAGTCCGATCTTTCTGCGGCAGCCAGCAAGATCGATGATCTCGAGAATAAGAAATCCGAACTGCAGTCTTATCTGACGGAGCTCAACGGTAAGCTCGGTCAGCTTTCTGACGAATTGGATACACTGAGCACACAGCTGACAGAAAAGACAACGGAAGTTGAAATCACCAAAGGTGCTGTGGAAAGAGCCAAGAATGATGCGCAGAATCAGTACAAAGATATGTGTATGCGTATCAAATATATGTATGAACACGGCAAAGGTGATCTTCTGGTATCATTGCTTGAGGCTGATGACCTTACAGAATTCCTGAACAAGTCCAACCAGATCACAGAGATGACGACCTATGACAGGAACAGGCTTGCTGACTATAAGGAATCTCTTGAAATCGTAGAGAATAAGGAAGAAGAGCTCGTAGCTGAGCAGGCGAATCTTGAAAATCTGAAGAGCCAGAATGAGACAAAGCAGGCTGAGCTTAAGACTCTTGCTGAGAAGACAGATGCTGACATCGCTGCTTACACAGCTGATATCAGCGCTGAGGAGCTTGAGAGATCGGCACTGCAGAAGCAGATCGATGAGCAGACTAGCCAGATAGAGGCACTCAAAGAGAAGGCTGCGGAAGAGGAAGCCGCGAGAAAAGAGGCTGAACGCAGAGAAGCGGAAGCAAGAGCTCTTGCCGAGAAGAAGGCAGAAGAGCAGAGACAGGCTGAAGCAGAAGCGGAAGCTCTGAAGAAGAGACAGGCTGATGCAGAGGCTGCAGAAGCAGCCAGGGCGCAGGCTGAGGAAGAAGCGGCAGCAAAGAGAGCAGCGGAAGCAGCAGCAGAGGAAGCTGCGGCGGCAGAGGCTGAAGCTCGCAGAGCAGCCGAGGAAGCAGAAGCGGCCAGAAAGGCAGCTGAGGAGGCTGCGGCTGCAGAGGCGGCTCAGAGGGCAGCTGAGGAGGCTGCAGCACAGAAGGCTGCCGAGGAAGAGGCACAGAGGGCTGCGGAAGAAGCGGCCAGAGCTGCAGAAGAAGAGGAGTCCAGGTCCGGAAAGACATATCTCGGCACATTCAAGATCACAGCTTACTGCCACTGTGCGAAATGCAACGGCAGAGCAGGTCAGCCGACGGCTTCCGGCGCATGGCCGTACTCGGGACATACGGTTGCTATGGGCGGCGTTCCGTTCGGAACAAAGCTTTTGATCAATGGCACTGTTTACACGGTCGAGGATCGCGGCACGCCGTACGGTCACGTGGATATCTTCATGGACAGCCATGAGGAGGCGCTGGATTGGGGTCTGCATTACCTCGATGTCTACCAGGTCAATTAAAAAGGAAAGAGAGCAGGCGGCGTGTGCCGCCTGTTTTTTATGTGCTTGGTTCTGATATGAGCTTTATATGATTGATGTAGCAGGGGAAGAAAAACCTGTTGGAAACTCTGGTCGAGAGCGTCGGAAAAGTGATATATAGTTTGTGGCGAAAAAATGAAAAAGGTGTTGACAGGAACTGATGGTTCTAGTATAATCTCTTATGTTGCGACGCACAAGAGATGCGAAGCACGAATCGATGCGTGGCTCAGTTTGGTAGAGCGCTGCGTTCGGGACGCAGAGGTCGCAGGTTCAAATCCTGTCGCATCGACGTTGTAAAATCAAGGGTTTCGGGATTCCGAAACCCTTATTTTTTTCCAAAAATCTGGCGTTTCTCTAACTTTTCTCTAACTTTCTCCGGTTATTTTCCCATTAATGGATAATGGAATATGCTCTGTGGACCTTATTTAGTTGTTCTGTTACTGGTTTGAAGAATAATTCTTCAGCGAGATTATACCGTTCATCGCATCTGAGATTTCCCTCTTTGCTTCTTTGTCTTTGACCTTGGCATATATCCTCAGCGTTGTATCAATATCTGCGTGTCCTACCCATTTCTGAATGCTCTTAACATCCATACCTTGATGAACAAGAATTGATACACAGGAGCTCCGAAGCCCGTGAAAGGTGATTCCTTGCGGCAGCTCCGGTATCTTCTTGATCAGCTTACCGAAGGCCTTGGTAGGATAGTCCGGGTAATACAGGGTACCGTCGGCGTGTTTGAAAATGTAGTCGCTGTCAAAATATCCGTTTCCGCAAAGCCGTCGGTTAGCTTTCTCCTTCAGCTTAAGCTGCCGGAACATTTCAATCTGTTCATCTGTCAGAGGATATTCTCTGGCACTGGAAACTGTTTTAGTTGTGTTGGCGCGGGTGATAGATATTCCCTTTGTTACGGTGTGGTTGATATGCATCATATGGCCTTTGAAATCAATTGCTGACCATCGTAACCCGAGGACTTCTTCTCTCCGCAACCCGAAGAACAATGTGAGATAGAATAATTCGTATAATTCATGGTCTCTGACTTTGTTCAGGAAAAGCTGGGCTTCCTCATAGGAGAAGAATTCTTCGTCCGTATTCTTACCTTTGGCATATTTGGCTGCCAGGTTCTTATTGATCACGACTTCTTTTACCGGGTTATGAGAAATGAGACCTTCCCTGACAGCCAGATCCATAACATTTCCGAGGAAGACTTTTATGTCTTTTACGGTCCTGGGCTGTATATGATACTTTTCAAAGAGATTGTCGAGGAAATCTTCGATCATCTTTTCATTTATCTCCCGTACTTTTATATCTCCAAAATATTCCTTTATCCGTTTGGCTCTGTAAAAGTATCCGGAGTATGTCGTGTCTGAAACTTCCCGCTTCTTTTTAGCAAGTACGTAGTCTGTGAAATCTGCTAAGGATTCATTTCTGTCATGAACCACATCTGAACTGTGATTAAGCAGCCTTTTTCTCTGCTCTGATGCTTTCTTAACGTTTTCCGGCGTGTCCGAAAGGCCTGTGGAAATCCATTTTTTCTCTGTTTTTTTGGCTCCGTCCTTAATTGTGGAGCGTGAGAGTAGTATATATAGCTTTCCATCTTTTCCCTGTATGCCCGTTGCACGCTTTCCATTTTTCTTTGGTCTTGCCATGATTATTCTGGTTCCTTGGTGAAATCAATATCAGGGTAAATAAATTCGAGAAGATACCTCTTCGGGATTTTGTATTTGCCACCGATTTTTAGAGATTTGATTCTGCCATCGGCAAGATACTGATAGACGGTATTACGTCCTGTGTGCAGGATCTTTTGAACGTCTTCTGGCAATAGGATGTCGTTATAGTTAGATAACAGCTTAGAGTATTCCATTTGTAGTTCCTCCTTTATTGGTGATTAACCATTTCGTTAGTGATATTATATCAATACTAACAATACAAAACAAGAGCAATAAGGAGTGGTTAACAAGAAAATCTTGTTAGTTTTAAAATTCTGTCGTTAGCCTATACTGATTTTGATATAATTAAAATGACAGTGTGCTCAGAAACTGTGTAGGGGGAAAGATATGTTATATGATTCAAAGCCATTTGTGTCTCCAGGTTCGATAGGTGGGAAAATAAAGAAATATCGTGAATTGAGGGGATGGACACAGAAGGAATTAGGGCTAAGGGCTGGTTTTGCTGAATCCTCGGCTGATGTAAGAATTGCACAATATGAGAAGAATAAAAGAATACCTAAAGAAAATGTATTAAAAGACATTGCTGTTGCTCTGGGAATAGATGAAACGGTTTTTTTTGATGCTGATTTACTGGATAAAAACCGTATGTATCATGCTTTGTTTGATATAGAAGATTTTCATGGCCTTCATCCTGTTAAGATAGGAGATGCTTATTACCTGGAATTTAGTGGTAAAACAATTTTAAGCCCTAAAGGTGTTTTAAAATATGATTCATATGCATTTTTAAAGAAGTGGTATGAAAAAAGGCAGAAGTATATGCCGAGAAATGGGGAGACAAACGAAGATAAGGAGAGGAAGAAAACTGAGTATGCGATTTGGCGTGGAGCGTATCCTCTTAATGAAGCCAAAGAAATAAGTGAAAGACTAAGGGATCAGATGCGAATGGATCAACTTCAGGCTGAAATGGATGCCCTGAATGCAAAAATGAAGTCTGAAGATGAGATGCTTCGCATAGAGAAGGCTCTGGATGAGGTCAAATCTCCCGTATTATCTTCACATAAACCAATAGAGAAGGAGTCCGACCTTATATTTCTGATAAAAAAGACAGTGGAGAATGGTCTTGGGATTGAGCGTTTTTCTCCTGAAGAGACACTTGAAATTGATTATGATCAGATGCATTTACTGTCATTAAGAACGGAAGAGATCTTGAGAAATGATAGTAAAAAGAGTCTCTATGCGGACCTTGTTTATGGCATAGAGGATATATGTAGCTATGGAATTAATATATCTCAGAGAATTGTATCAAGGAAAAATGAGCTATTCATTTCATATTTTTATCCGGCTTCTCAATATGGATTTTTTGAGAATTTAGAGAAGTACTGGGATGACATATCCGATATTATGAAAAGAAAGCAATGGATGTTGGAAGACGACATAGATGAACTCGAAAAGAAGTTCCGTGACAAGATTACGGGAGTGAATGATGTGGCATTCTCGGAAGAATTGAATGACGATGAATAAAAAAGAGGGGAATTACCAATTATGAGCGATCATAGACGCGAACAGGAACGTGCAGAGCTTTATAAATCCATCTGGGCGATTGCAAATGACCTCAGAGGGAGCGTTGACGGATGGGATTTCAAGAACTATGTGCTGACCACTCTGTTTTACAGATATATCAGTGAAAACCTGACGAATTATATCAATCAGGGTGAGAGGGAAGCCGGTGACGAATCATTTGATTACGCTCTGATGCCGGATGAGGATGCAGAAGGTGCGCGGGAAGGCCTTATTGAAGAGAAAGGTTTTTTTATCTTGCCTTCCGAATTGTTCTGCAATGTTGTCTCCAGAGCGAAGGAAGATGAAAATCTAAACGAAACGCTTGAGAAGATATTCCGTCACATAGAGGAGTCTGCCATGGGCTCAGAATCCGAGAGGAATTTTAAAGGCCTGTTCTCAGATTTTGACGTGAACAGCAACAAACTGGGCGGGAATGTACAGCAGAGGAACGATAAGCTGGTGAAGCTGCTTAATGGCATAAATAGCATTAATTTTGGCGTGGGCAAGGCGACTGCCATCGATGCGTTCGGTGATACATATGAATATCTTATGGGAATGTATGCTGCAAATGCCGGTAAGTCTGGCGGTGAATATTTCACTCCGCAGGAAGTATCGAGATTGCTGACTCTGATTGGCCTTGGCGGTAGAACTAAAGTGAACAAGGTGTATGATCCAGCCTGCGGATCTGGTTCACTGCTCCTGCAGAGCGCGAAGATTCTTGGAGATGACGGCGTAAAAATCGGTTATTTCGGTCAGGAAATCAACATTACGACATACAACCTGTGCCGCATCAACATGTTCCTGCATGATATTGGCTATGATAAGTTTGATATAGCGCATGGGGATACGCTTGCCAATCCTCTTCACTGGGATGATGAACCCTTTGATTTGGTCGTCTCTAATCCTCCGTATTCAATCAGATGGGAAGGTGACAGTAACCCTGTCCTGATTAATGATGAACGTTTTTCTCCGGCCGGCATACTGGCTCCAAAGAGCAAGGCGGACTTAGCCTTCGTTATGCATGCTCTGTCGTGGCTTTCTGCAGAAGGTACAGCGGCAATTGTATGTTTCCCCGGCGTGTTCTACCGTGGAGGTGCTGAACAGAAGATCCGAAAGTATTTGATTGATAATAACTTTGTAGATGCTGTTATTCAGATGCCGGATAATCTGTTCTACGGAACAAGTATTGCGACCTGCCTGCTTATTATGAAGCGGAACCGCCCTGATAATAGGGTTACATTTATTGATGCTTCCCATGAGTGTGTGAAAGTTACTAATGCAAATAAACTGACGGAAGAGAACATACAAAAGATCTACGGTTATTTCGTTGAACGCGCAGATGTAGACTACACGGTCAAGATGGTCGAGACCGATAAGATTGCGGAGGAGAAATATAATCTCTCTGTATCGACATATGTTGAGAAAGAGGACACGAGAGAGAAGATTGATATTGTAAAACTGAATGCCGAGATTAGGGAGATTGTGGCAAGAGAACAGATCCTGAGAGACGAAATCGATAAGATTATCGCTGAAATTGAGGGAGGGCAGACTGTATGAGCAGGTTGAATGAACTGATACAGGAGTTGTGCCCGGATGGGGTGGAGTACAAAACTGTTAACCTGAATTATTCATGACGTCCGGGTCATGCCCTTGAGAC
Organism: uncultured Lachnospiraceae bacterium; assembly: GCA_902788035.1. Taxonomy (GTDB): domain Bacteria; phylum Bacillota; class Clostridia; order Lachnospirales; family Lachnospiraceae; genus Chordicoccus. The sequence continues at coordinate 62,424 of CADAIL010000012.1, forward strand.
GCCGATTTAGTTACACAACAATACCAATATCCACATTCGTTAACCTGAAGGGATACAATCCTCCATAAAAATGGGCATAGTACCCCATTGAGTTTTTGCAGTGGCGTATGGTATTGTCAATGTTCGTTGTTTTGCTGTCAGACAGCCAGTTCAGGAATCTGAAGCTGTTGTATGTTCAACAGTATTTCCCGGAACTCATCTTTATAGGGACAACTGCTGCAGAACCTGAAGCTTCTGTATCTGGATGAACGGATTACTCTGGCAGCGATCTTGATCAGCTTCAGACGGAAGGTCTCAATCTGCATTTTTTGAAATTGCTTTGGAAGCACCAGCCGCTTGAACCAATTGAACAGGTTATACGCCAGCATGCAGATCATCAGGCGGCCCGCATTCACGACCATGGCATGGCTGCTCATACAGGAAAAATCAAAACCGTTTTTGGATTCCTTGATAAAGTTCTCCATTCGGCCGCGGTTGCAGTAGAACCTGATGATATCTTCCGGATCAAGATCCATGTTTGTCACGACGAATGTATACATGTAAGTCATCTGATCTATGGGTTTTTCCACTTTACAGACAACTCGCCTGGCATACTTCCAGGAGCTGGCCTTATACATGAAATCACCATGACAGACAGCGTAGTCAACCTTGTTGTCTTTTGTCAGCCAATCCAGATCAGCTTCAATATCTGCTGCAAGATATTTCAGGGTGCTGTTCATCTTGAGCCGGATAGCATACCGACAGGCATGGGTTTCTGCAAGATCATAGATTTCCGGTGCTGCAAAGCCGCTGTCGCCCCGCAGAGAGATTACAGTATCAGGATACTGTTCAAGAAACTCATTAAGCAGAGACTCAAGAAACAGATGTGCGTCACTGCTGCAGTATTTCGTCCCTTTACGAAGCTCTACCTTGAGAAGGTCACCTGTCAGGCCGTCAAAGCATAACAGCGGATGGTACCCATGGCTCTGGTAATGATAGTTGAAACCTTCCCCTTCCTGATGGCCGTAAGTCTGCAGAAGTGTGGAATCCAGATCAAGGAGAATGTTTTCCGGCGGCCGGATCCCGTAGATCTTCTGACGCAGGATGCGGAATATCTTCTCGAACTGTATCAGCGAATCTTCATCCATACGGTTGAAAAAACGCGATATCGTAGGCTGAGAAGCAAGAGCATCCTTGCCAAGGACTGCACAGAACACAGGATCCGTGGTAAGTTCATCGGCGTCATTATCATTGAAGTAACCGGCAAGGGTCTGAAAGATCCGCTGCATGAGGTTCTTATCGTCAGTATGGAACCGGAATGCAGCAGAATCATTTGTTTGAAAGTTATCACGGATGACTTTTTCAAAACCGATGCGGTGCACGAACTCCTTAAGGAGAAACAGGCCTCCATCGGAAGAAAGTTCGCCGCCATTGAAGTTAAATTTGAATTGCTTATTGAAACTGAAAGAGGTGTCATTTA
>CADAIL010000013.1 GCA_902788035.1 uncultured Lachnospiraceae bacterium
CTAAGATGTATTTTAGCATAAATTAGCGCGAATATCAACGTTTAATTAGCATAATTAGCATGTTTTAGTATTAAAAATCAATAGGACGTTACACTAGGACTGGTCGTTCTACGACAAGATGTCGCAGAAGTTGTGTCAATCCCCTTCTCATCGGGGAACTCATTTCTACGCCCATACCAGAAGAAGAAGGAGGAGGAGAAGGTATGTGTCAATCCCCTTCTCATCGGGGAACTCATTTCTACCCCTGTAAACCCTTATGCGTATTCCCATCAGTTTGTGTGTCAATCCCCTTCTCATCGGGGAACTCATTTCTACCTGAAATCGGAGTGTTGTGGACATCCACATATTGTGTCAATCCCCTTCTCATCGGGGAACTCATTTCTACGGCGAGGCTGTTAAGTATAACATTATAGTAGAGAAGATGTGTCAATCCCCTTCTCATCGGGGAACTCATTTCTACTTGGGAACTCGGAGGAGACTTCCACGCTATGGACGCATTGTGTCAATCCCCTTCTCATCGGGGAACTCATTTCTACTTATACAATATGGGAGGATTGAATCATGAAAAACACAATGTGTCAATCCCCTTCTCATCGGGGAACTCATTTCTACCCGGATGCCGTCAGACTTGACGATATGTGCGGACCCAGATTGTGTCAATCCCCTTCTCATCGGGGAACTCATTTCTACTTCACAAGGAGGCAAATGTATGACAAAACTCATTATTTGTGTCAATCCCCTTCTCATCGGGGAACTCATTTCTACCCTCACCTCTATTTTTTGTTGATTTTATGCGGGTTTCCAGCCTCGATTTCCGGGGTATTTTCCAGACAATTCTGAAAATGGCTGTTTTTTCGGTCACTTCAACATTTTTAAGTATTTTTTATAAAAGGGCAGACTTAGAGGGGCACGCATTTCTATAAATTTTGGTTTTTTGTCTGCTTTGGCAGCCTCATTTCAAACCTACGGCTTCATATTGGCCACACAGTATGACCGCCGTTCAACCCTCCTGACTCCATGCGGCTTCTATAGCGGAGACCTTCTCTCCCTACCGCGATGCGTACAACAAACAATTATAACGTTCAATGTACGTTGGTCGTCCGAGCGTATCCGCCGATTCGGATCGCTCTTCCGCTCTCATCGCGCAAATGCAGGCCACGGCACACGCCGCGTCTTTCTCATCCAGCCATCCGGGCGACAACACGACTGACACAAAACACGGAACTCCGTCAGTGCTCTGTGCCGCTGCTGCCTACAGGCATCTACAAGGCGATAGCTTATGCATTTTTCAATGTACTGTTATAGTTATTGTACCACAGAAAACCCTGAAATTCCATTATAGTATAGTTTATGTATTCTTCTTAAGTAAACACTATCACCTTTCTTAAAGCTTATCAGATCAGCAATACTACCCATATAAGCAGGTTATCTATAGTATCCCCGCCCCACCAGTCCTCCAGTGGGGCGGTTTTTCTTTTGAACAAACAGCCTTACTTCTTATTCTTTATTGTTTCCTGCACCGTCGGCAACGCCTTCCGATTCCGATATTCACCGGCATCGATGTTCATAAACCTAATATCAGCAGGATTCGGTATCCTTGTCGAATCTTTCATAGCAAAGAAATCCTTGATATGAGGCGGCTCCTTATATACACCGGCAGCATCCGAGTAAAGGTAACTCTTAAAGCTCGCAATATATTTATCTACATCCACCCCCTCATTCCAGGGATCCATAGATAAAGCATCGAGTGAATAGGCTTTCTCCCAATTCATAATCCTGACCTTACCAAGTGTCACCTTAATTGCACCATAGCCGAACGATTTCGCCTTGCCTATATTCATCCATGAGTCTTTTTCCAGCTTCAGACTCCAGAGTAAAAGTCCCAGCTCAAGCTCGGTAAGATTATGGAACCTGACTTTTCCCTCAAATTTCGTGCCCGGTTTTAATGGGTTAAGGTAAGAGAGCATCTTCTTCTGCTTTTCGATATCGACCTGTGGCTTCGTATCCGCATTCTTATGAAGCCAATACTGCTTCACACCGCGCAGTTCAAAGCCATCGTCATTATAAGATGTAGTAACATTTGCTCCATCCTGGACAAGGTAGTCCGCAATACTGGTGGATTTCGGCTCAGACAGAACAATCGGTATATTTGTGCATCTGGGATCTACCGGATTTTCCTTTGAGATTATCACTGCGTCGCTAAAGGACAATTTTGACTTATAGCTCTTGCTTACAGACTTGCCATTCATATTTTCAGTTCTGCTGAAGCCAAACATAGAACTTGCGAAGTCCAGCGTTGTACCAGGGTGCTTTTTCGCCATGTTCTCCTTTACAGTATAAGCATAAAACAGTCTTGGTCTCGGTGTAAAACCAAAGTAGAGACGCTTTCCAAGCTGCACGTAAAAAACCGGCTTGAGTCCTTCACCTTTCGGAAGTGCAAAAAATTCTGCCTGCTTCTTACCGAGTATTTTCTCCTTTTTCTGATAGTCAATTTCATACGCTTCCTGATCCTTCTGCGGAATCGGAATCGCAACTTTCGACATATCTACTGCCGGGATCACATATACAGCCTTTTTCTCCTGCATAATGCCCGACGAAAGTACATAACCGGTAAGATAGCCTGCAGGCAGCTCCTCACCAGGCTTGAATGACTTCACCGAAGTTACCTTCCGATCTCCTTCCAGCTTATACATACACTCCTTCACATACGGCTTGTACTGCTTATTCTGCCACCCCTTATAATGAACTGTGACCCTGCCTCTGAAATCCTTTTTCTCTATCCTTTTAAATGTGCTGTCCGGTTCATGCTGAAGTCTATTTACAGGATCATCAAAGAAAAATGAGAACGATTTATCACTCTTATTCTTTTTGTGATCATTAATCATGTACATCTCGTTGAGCACATAATAATTCATCTTGCCGCGGTCCTTGATCGGTTTCGCCACTGTCTGAAGAATCTCATATCCTTCTCCGTCTCTTTTTCGACGAATATAGCCCGCCTGGACATTTAAAAGAACGCCCATCGCGTTACTGTTCACGATAATCTGTTTTGCGCCAAGTATATCGGCATAGTTTTTGCGCTCCTTGCCACCGGCAACGGCCCTGTACATAAGACTGTAATCATCTACATCCTGACCAAAATCGCCCCGGCCGAGAATCTGAGCATTGCTGCGTACGAGCCCTCTGATACTGCTGCCCGGAATGACATACTGCCCATACAGATTCTTTACAAACTGGTGCTCATTGCCCTCTCCTTTGTCAATGCCGTTGTCAATGAAAATGTGTGTCTTAGCCTCAATGCCAATCTCAATCTCGCCGCTAAGGTATTTCTCATCAACTGAATTGTGGGGCGTCGTGTTACCCTCCGGATTTTTGATCGGGTCAGCAAATGACACAAAATTGTAAGGCGCACCTACATAACTGCCGCTGTTATACCCGCCGGACCTGCCGCCCTGACCGCCGTTGTTTCCACCGGGCCTGCCGCCCTGGCCGCCGTTGTTGCCGCCATACCTGTTGCCCTGGCCGCCGCCACTTCGACCTTTGCTATTTCCGTTATATTTTCCGCCCTGACCACGATTCTTGTAGTTTCCGCCATAACCGCCGGAACCTCCGCCTCTCATGTTATTCAGCAGGCCATTGATATCCAATTCATCGTTTTTCCCCATAGCCGTCCCTCCTTACTCAATGCCGGCCGCCCTTGTCAGGACTGCACACATCTGGCCGTCTTCATCAGCTTTCAGGTATTCTCTCACAACAAGAGTCTTTCCACTTTGAGTCTGATAACGGACATCACAGGTTTCATATTCATCATTCAAGAACTCATCTCTAACTAAAACTGCCGAAAGATTATCCTCGCTGTCCCTGAATACGTGAAGTTCTGCTTCATCCGAGAAAAACCTTGCTTCCAGAAGCTCTTCCGGATCAAAGTAAAGCTGAGCGGGATTACCGTCCGCATCAGTTTTTAAAACATCGCTTACCGGCATAAGCTCAAGGCTGCTCATCATATTAAGAATAACATAATCGTATTTGCAGACTTCCCTTGCAGTAAGTGCCGATGCCACGTCTACTTTTTTTGCAAATTCACTCATGACGCCTCCTTTCCGGAAGACAATGCTTTCAGACAATCCGCAATGATATTGTTTCCGTCTGTCACCCCGGTTTTTGTAAGTTCCGCGCTTTCTCCATTCCCCGCTTTGATCTCGACCTTATCAATATTGACAAATCCATGCCCGACATTATAGCCGGAGCCGAGATTAAATGCGCCGATCATAAGATCACGAAGGGCTAATATAAGCAGCGCACAGGTCGCTTTAGGATTATTCTTATCAATGATCTTGATTTCCATTACAAAATCTCCGGCGATATTCTTCTGTGAAAACTTTCCGCCGTGCATGACACCACCGGTAAACTTGTCAATATGGATTCGGTGCTGCAGCGGAGCCATGTCGTTATCCTCTTTCTGGCCGATCTTGGTATCAGAGAATCTCAGGTTACCGGAACGACCCGTGTAGCGCTCTTCTTTATTGCGGGCAGCCTCCTTGCCTCCAAAGGCATCAATCACCAGCTTCTCAGAATCCGGTACTACGCCTTTCTGCTTAAGATAGGCAAGAATTATTTCAATTCGATTCTTTATCGCCCCTTTCAGAGAACTGCCCGGAACGATATATTCCAATGCCGCATTTCGTATATTCATGCTGTCGGGTGCATCCTCACCTACTTCCGGAACAGCAATGCTCTTAATCAACATCGCCCCCTCTGTCTTCCCGCTGACAGTGATGGTATATGCCGCAGAGGAATTCTTCCCGGAAACGTCCAGTGTCAGCGGGTCATACTCGTCAATACGGAGCTGATCCTCTTCCTTCCATTTATCACGATCTGCTTTTGTCTTCATATTGAACCGATAAACGGCAGCTTGCTCGATTTCCATAAAACCGCAGCCGGCACTCTTCATTCCGCCGAACTGAACATCCCTGGCATTGATTGCGTTCAGCATATCTGTTACCATCGTCTCATCGGCCTGTGCCTGTGCCTCCATACCATAGAGGTAAATGAAAAACTCGACCGTTGCCCCTGCACCGATATATTCTGTGTTAAATTTCTGACCGCCGCTTCCCTCCGAGGCTACCGTTCCGCTCACCGGGTCGATCTTCACATGCGGCCGCAGTTCCATCTTAGGTTCCGTGATAAAAGTACCGTCTGTAAAGCAGATCCTGCTCTCGACATCATCCGCTCTGACAAGTTTACCGTTTGTCTTCTGCGGAACTTCGGTCACATCTGCGGTTGTCTCCGGATTGGCACTTTGTACACCGTCGCCCTTCTTCTTTTCCGGAACCGGTGGAAGTTCCTCCCCGGAGATACCAAAGACATCGCCGACCTGCTTTGCGGTCTTCCCTGCTGCAAAATATGCACGGAACGGTCCGGCAATACCGGTTGCCTGTACGAACGGATTTCTCGTTACCGGATGAATCAGGACCTCCTCACTGCCGCCTGCCCCGCTTCCGACATGCAGGGGTTGTGTCAGTTTAGCCTGAATCCTGAATTTTTGGATATAATCATAAAAGATTGCTGCCATCTCACACCTCCCCATTCTTGATCTTGTTGTAATAGCGAATCATTCCGGTCAGAATCTCAAGCTTGATTTTTTCCAGTTCCCGGACATTAAGTATCTCGTCCTTGGATATTTCCATGTATTTATCCGCAGTCGAAATCCCAAGACCGGTCTCAAGCTGCTCTCTGTCCATATTCAGAACATTGTCAACCGCCTTTTTTACCTGCGTAAAATCTGTATGTTCCTTCTGAACACGCATGCTCTTCTGCTTCTCAAGCGCATGCCTGAAATAGTCATCGATTGCCTGCTTAGCCTCAGCATACTGATAGCGGTATGCCGTTGTGTAACTCTCCAGCGTTCCGAGAACACTGTTGCTGGCGCCTCTTCCGCCGATTGTCTTTGCGTTTTTCATTACATATTCAGGGATAGCGTCCTCGATCTTCTTCATATAGGATGCCTTAGCCGCTATCTTAAGGCATGCTTTATCCTCGTCCGATGGCTCCGGTCCTTTTACAGTTCTCCCACTCAGAAGAGAGACCTCATCATAGGTATTGATCTCATCATAGCCTTTCAGGAAAATGACTCTTCCGAATCCTTCATTTCTCCGAATGCCAATTCCCTTGTCCATGACCTCTTCCGCTTTAGCTTTTGTGATGACTCCATCATACTTAAGCAGGAATACACTCCCCTTCTGATACATCTGAACCGATGGGATCCTTGTCTTCCATGCACTGTTGTATCCGCGGACATTTCTTCCGGATGTGGCACATCTTTCAATCCTGAGGCTGCTTACATCAAGTATTTCCTGAAGCTCCGCAAGGTTCAATCCACAGTATTCCCCATATGAATTTCTCATCACAGTGTCCGACATGAGCATCATATAACAGCTGCCGCCTAGATCTTCATTTGCCGCATCCGCATAGGAAATACTGTCAACCATACCACTACATACAACGCGGCAGCGGCCGGAACCGGCGCTTTTACCGTTTCCAAGATAGACCGATTGGCCGATTGCGAACATCTTCTCAATGGCATCGACATACGTATCATCTTCCATAATGATATAGCCTGCAAATGTATACCCGCGCTCAATATACTGATTTCGGAAAACCGCCCGATCTTCCTGATCCTTCTTCATAAGCTGCTTCTTGATCTTAAGATCCGAACCTGTCATTATCGATGCGCCATGCAGGCATCTGCCGTCAATATAGGCGAAATCACCTATCCCGGCCCGCTTCATGGTCGAATCGACTGATCCGGTCACGACCACATTCTGGATGACCTTTTCTGCCCCCTTGTTGGCATAAAATCCCTTCGGCACCGGCATAAGATCTCTGAACGAATCGAATGCATCCTCCGAGCCGGTGCGGATGGTCGGATACGCATTGAGAAACCTGATTTTTGATGTGAAGAGCAGCGGTTTATTCTTCCCGAATTCTTCTGCATCAACTGCAGCCGAGCTGATCACAAGACCGCGTATTGTTGACCCCGCAATGTAATGAAGTGTCTCTGTCTGACCGCTCTGGCTTCGGCTGTCATCAGCGATGCGGATAGGATCTTCATTTTCAATAATATATTTAAAATATTTTGCCATATTCACCCTCCTTAAGTCACTTAACGTCAACCCGGATGTGACCAAATCCTCTGTTCCGCATCGTACCGATCCACTTTATAAGGCCAAATACTTCTCTGACCAGAGCTTCATCGGAATCCTCGCAAATCACTGTGCCATAGAAGATCAGGTCTTTATTCACACATCTCGCCATGCGGAGCGACCCATAATCCACCGTGCCCTCGATGCCGATTTTTGTAAATGTTCTTATATGGGTAAATGCATTAAGGACAGCGGTATCGTCATTTCCGAGTTCCGCCAGAACAGCTGCTTTGACACCCTTCGAGAGCGTCAGGTCAGAGAAAATCATATTTCCGCCGGTCTCCTCTGCCGACCCTTCGGAACCGAGCAGCCTTGTGTAGGTTTCTTTGATCCTGTCGTCACTCGTGCGTTCCCAGCCAAGATAGCGCTTGAGTTCTTCCCGGAATATTCCTTTGAAGGTGCTTCCTCTGTAGTAGGGGAAGCCATCCGTGTCTCTGAGCACGGAGATATCTTCCTGCCCCGGTATACTCCTGCCATTTCCGAAAATTGTATCCGAAAGCAGAGTCATCTTGATATTCAATGTTTTCAGCATCCCTCACACCTACCTTTCCAGAGGAATAAATGTGTCCATAAGTTCGATTGCGTCAAAGAGTATGGCATGATCTTTATCATCACCCTTAACGGAGATAAAGGTCTTATGCGCCAGCCCTTTTCCTGTTCCGATCATCTCCGTGGTCAATTCTGTAAAGATTCCTTCATAGCTCTCCATCGTTAAGCCGGACATATGGCCAAAGTCCAGATAATGCCTTGTCTTCGCCTCGCCCTGTTTGAGAACTCCTCGCAGTTCTTTAATCTTGCCGGATGGGAAGTCTTCGCCTCTATCCTGAAGCATTTTTTCGACTTTCTTGAACTTTCCATATTGCCTGTTCGGTTCATAGGAAGCCTCCGGATTCGGCTCACACACGATATACGGGCGAAGTTCCAGCTGCCTGCCATCCATAGTCTCATACTCTTTCCGAATATCCTTGAGACGATCCTGCATCTCTCCGAATTCCAGATGCCAGTCAATCGAAGAAATTTCTGTTGCCCGACTACCGGCAATCTCCGCATTAACAGATTTGGCATGCCCGCACAGCTGCTCCGCAAGATCATAAGCTCTATAGAACGGGAAGTGGCTGTGTACAATCACTACACCGGCACATGCTCCATAAGGTTTTCCGTCACCCCCCTTAATCGCCACCAGCTTCTCAAGGAAAATCGCGGCAGCTTCAATTCCGATTCTTCCCTCTGTCACAAAGCAGATATCGTCGCCGGATGTAATGATTCTTCGAACAGGAAGAATGCCATCGACAAGTGTCAGCTGCTCAAGCTTCCTGTTCCTGCGTTCCTTTTTATCCGGATCTTTTTTCTCAAGATTAAATGCAATCGCTTTGTTCATCTCAAGAAAAGCTTCCTTGAAATCCGCATCTATTTTTTTGCTGAAAATGCTAAGCTTTTCACGGAATTCATTCCACTTTTCCGGAGCCCCCGGAAGCGATTTCTGGAAATCCAGAACCCTGTTTCCCATGCCATTGCCATCGATGTGGATTACGGCGATAAAGTTTGATTCCCCCTTACTGCCGCCAAGATCCTCGAACTTGCCAGGCATCTCATAGCCATCCGGAAGCACCCTCTGATCTTCTTCCTTTGCGCTCTTCCAGACTATGTACTGAAGATTATCCTTCGCTTTTTCCTCTTCCTTAGTGTAGAACGGAACAGGGGCGAAATCTGTCGAATCAAGTTTCTCGATACCAAAAGTCCCCTGATGGAAGGTAGACTGTCGCACGCTCTTCTTCTTTTCAAGCTCTTCAATCAGGTGGCGGATATTGGCGGCGTTTACTTTGGGATCGTTCGGAGCGTTTTCCGGATCAAACGCAACCACCCTGCCACGCTCGTCGAGATCAAGATGCTCATCATACTTAGCTACTTTGGTAAAGACTTCCATATCAGGGAACTCTTTGTGGGCTTTTAGTGAGAGCTTCCGGCAAAATTCCTTAGCTGCTTTCTCACTTTCGAACTGAAGGACGGAATGACCGCCTCCTGCATAGACAAGGTTTTGTTTCTCGCTGAAAGCTTCTCCCGCAGCCCGTTTGAAATAGTCGGGGCTGGTGATCCAGGCAATGGCTGCTGAATTAGTAACGTTAATCTGCAGTTCATTGCGCCTGAAGATATATGCCTGCTTCTGCGAGACTTCTGTGATGACCAGATATCGCTCTGCCATATGTTATTTTCTCCCTTCTTATTATTCGCTGTCAGACTCACAAAAGAATCCAAAATCAGCGTACTCGACCTTCAAAGAAACAATCGTGCCATTATAAAGACACCTTTATCACACGGAAAGTTGCTGGATTCTATACAATTATTATACTTTGGAATTAATTAAGAACAGCCGCATCCCTCATAGTGAATATAGTATCACATTTTCGCTTGTTTGGTTCCATTATCCGAAAATTTAAAGGTGCAAATGCCAATTTCAGCATCATCTTCTCTCCACCATTGTATACCTCCCAAACCCGAGACTCACTCTCTTTCCGACATGCATCACTTCACCCGCCAACATCAGCAGATACAGATCCTCATCCACCTCATCGAAATCTGCCCAGCCGCGGATTCCCTCAAGGTGGACCTTCTGATGATGTCTGGTCGTGTACCGGGAGACCGTCGTTCCCCTCTCCGTATGTCCAAGGAGAGGAGGAACAATGTCAAACCAAAGTTGGTTCGCTTCGATTCCCTCATAGCAGTCGAGCATATAAAGTCTACGCGACAAGGCCCGCACAATTGCCTCCGCTTCAAACTCCTTCAGCAGCTCCCCATTGCTCTTGATTGACGTGGGGGAGTGAAACAGCATCCGGTTCCCGCCGGCCCGTTTCCGACGATACTGCACGTAATCCGCAAGTATTTTAATGTCGTAAGCTCCCATATTGATGGAGTTGCCATAGAGCAGCGGTTCTTTTTTCGAGTTCGTGACACTAACGATCCGGAACCTCCCGCGCTCCTTTCCAAGCCCTGTCTGTCCAAGCGCATGGATGGCCTGCAGCAACGGATTAAAATGTGCGATTGCCTTGCCAAAGAGAATAATTGTGAAGGTCAGTATATCTCCCGCCTCAAAATCTGTTCGATAATCTTCGCACTCTATGACGTAACCGGCGCTCTCTCCCTCAGTGACAAATTTCGGCTTTATGTCGAACGGTGAATACATGATCCTCTGAACAATACACTCTTCTCTGAAATCGCAGGTCTCGCAATCTCGATCACGAATGCAGTGGGCAGCAAGGAGCATCTGTCCCATCCCACCGCGAATCGCTGATGTCTTTGTCATCGGCAGTTCACATTCCTCTATAATCTCCACTTCAAAGTGCAGTTTGATATATCTGACGCCGAGCGCCTTTTTCAGTTCGTCGTTCATATCATTTCACCCTCGTTCAGGCATATTCCCGGAATCCGGCAAATCGGAATATCGCCGTCTTCCTCACTTCACCATTTACTACCTCTTCAGTCGAAATGCGCTCCGTAACGGCCGAAAGCGCAGTGATGCCGAGTTTCCTTAACCTGTTGACGACCGCATAGGTCAAAGTGAACTCTCCCTGTGCCATAACAGCGAAGGCTTCCTCTTCCTGGATTTCTGCCTTCATCGCAATGATCCTGTCAATAAGATTGTCTGCCATAGTAATGATTTCCGTCTTACCCGCGCCGGTCGGCACTACCGGAAATGGCAGATCCTTCACCTCACCGTACAAAGCGATTGCGCAGTTTTTCTGATCGTCTGTCCATTTGTCAGACGGATGGTTCGAAAAATTGATAAGCATTGTGTCTTCCTCCTCTTTTACAGATTCATATATCCAAACATTTTTTTCAGAACGCTTTCCTTCTCCTCATCGCGTGCATCCGGCACTTTCTCTATAAATCCATGCGAAACCATTTCATCATACAGTTCTCTCACCCTGGAAACTTTCGCGCCTTTGTTATTTTTCATTGCGTAGTACTGGATTTCACCGTATCTGCGCACAGCCTCAACGGACACTCCCTCAGTCTCGCCAAGCGGCTTTGCAAGAAGCTTCTGATATTTCCGCTCTGCGTCTTTATCCTGATTCTTCACTGCGAAGAAGAGCAGGTACTTATAAATCAGCTCCCATGGATGCTCTCCGTCTAAGAGGAAGCCGATCCCATTCTTTTCAAATGAAGCCTCGACGTCTTTCATCACTCCCCAAAAGCCTGCCGGCACCGCATCCGCATAAAAAATCCACGCAGCTTTGACTAGAATGTACAGTCCATACTTTGGATTAATTCCGCTCTCTTTAGTGCACATATAATCGTACTGGGCGAGCAGGTCGCGTCGTCCGCCGAAATATGCCGCTGCCTCCGCCTCATATTTTTCCTTCTCGCCCATATCGAGGTAGTGGTGAAGAAGGAAGGATCTGGTAATATAAGCATCAGCCGGTTTATCCTGCATCTCGGCAAGCGCCATGCGAAAATGTTCCTCCGCGATTGGTTTATGCATATAAGAGAGATTCTGTCCGTACTGGCTCTCAGTAATTCCATAGAGGATATCTTTCTTCGCCGCCTCGCCGAAAATCAGCGTCCGGTTCTCACGGACCAGTTCAGCGTAGGCAATCGTATCCCGCGTCACCTTCTCCGCCCGGGCAAAATCGAACGCATCACAGCAGGCAACTGCGAAACGGTTCCGAGTCCTGATGAACTCGTCAGCGGAGACCGCATCGGTATATTTCAGGCATTCGGCAAAGCAGCGTTTTGCATTTGCCGGATCGCCAACGTGGTTGTACGCTGCAATTCCACTGTTGTACAGCTTGTACATCATGCGACTGTCCCCACGATTCTTGTTGGCTTCAGTGCAGCAGCGCTCCAATGTTTCGTAAATAAAAAGCAGCTTATCCGTGTCGATGAATGACGACAACGTCGCGGATTCAAGCTTCTTCACCGCGACCCGTAGCGAGTAACTGTCCTTCCTTCGCTTAATTGCCTCCTCGATTCTGGGCAGCCAGTGTTCTCTGTAGAATGGTGCAAATGCACTCTCCCCGCAGCACGCCTCATACCCGGTATCAAGCGCTTCATAGAAGCGGTCCTCCTCAATATACTGCCATGCTTTGGCATACTGTACATCGACAGTGTCATAGCCAAAGACAAGCGGCGTTCTTCCTGAGTATTCCAACGCCTTTTTGTAGGCGTATTTGATTTTCGTCTCGTCCGACGATCTCGGCTCGTTGTGAAGGTACCCGCAGATGAGGTCGGACATGTAGAGAAATGCCATCGATGGATCCGCATTATGGTATCGAATTGCCTTCGTGCTGAGACTGACGTCCTGGTCCACCTTGCCAAGCCGGAGCATCTCGCGCTGAAGCATAGTCCGGTAAGTGTCCATATTGGCAGAGCGAAAACCTGACTCGTCCTCAATCCCGAGTTCCCTGAACTCCCGGCGCTTATCCGATGAAAGCACGCGGCCTGGAAGTGTCCTGGTCGCAAGCTCCAGCTTGACGTCACGCAGTTCCCCGCACAGCGGGTTGTGAAACAGCAGCGTGCACAGAATGTCCTCCGCCATGTGGACATAGAGGTTGCTTCCGATCTTGTCATTCACGATTGCGTCCGTCTCATAGTTGAGGAGTTCCGGCTTCCCGGCGTTGCTCTTTACGATCGCGAAGATGTCGTAGACTCCCTGTCTGTCCGGATATACGCTGCCTGAATCATCCGCAAGCGTCGCCCCACGCAGTGTTCCTTTCTGCATGAACTCCGCAAGGGTCCGCTTCACGGTCTTTTCCACTGCCGTGACCTTTCCCCAGTTGTCCCCGGCATGGTTCTGGTGCAGGTCTTCCGGGAAGGATGCGCCGGCTTCCTCACAGCATGTTGAGAGGTAGGTCAGAATGCGATCCCTCTCGATCCGGATATCACGCGCGGTACCCGAGTACAGAAGACCCGCCACGTATTTGGTCTGGCTGTCTTCTACATTTTCAAAGTTTCCGTATTCATCAAACGCAAGAATATACATTTAATGCTCCTTATATCATTGGGACTGCTGTTTGAATAGCAGCCAGTCTTAGGTTACGTTGGCAAAAAGATCACTCTCCTGATCGAGCCAGCTCTAGGCAAGACAGCCAATCATGATGACAACTGCGATGAACAGGACTATGCCCCAGAAGATTCTCCCGATGGCTTCACCGAACGCGGAAGGTCCCATCTCACGGTCTGCTGTCCAATCTCTTCCCGGCTCGTTGTGGCAGTAAGGACAGATACTCGCGCCATACGGGATAAACTCATGACAGTGACGACACACGCGGATCTTCTGTGTGTTCCTTATTCGGCTGCTTCTCTCCACATTTCCAAGAGCCCTGATTGCCAGAATAATGATAATAATTGTCAGAAATGTCATATCCTATTCCTCCTCTGCGAACACCGTTATTCTTGATTACAGGAGAATGATACATGATATGATGGGGACCTGACTAAAGCATAAAAAGTACCTTTTTTAACTTTTTGACAGCATACACGTCCATAGCAGAATGTGGTTTTAGGTATTGACAGCGATTCAATAGTCCTTGATTAATTTCACCCTCACGTTGTAAATAATACCACATTCTGCTCAATCAATCTTTGTTTTTCGATATTATTTTCGGCAAAATGCCCTCGCCTAGTCTTTGATATGCCTGTCCTCTCACTTAAACGGATTACACAGATCGCCCAGTTTGACCAGGAGTTTTCTCTTGTGTTCCGTATTTTCTTTTATAAATTGTTCGATTTCCTTATAGCGATATGGACCATAAAGGATCTCAGCCGTATTATGTTTTTCCTGATACAGATCGTATTCCTCCTGTGTCATCTGATACGCCAGCATCACAAGCCTCAGATAGCAGTTCCATCCTCTGCTATTGTTGCTTCTCATCGCCGGATCTGTATCTCCCATAACAAGCACTTCCCGCAGTCTCCATTGCTGAATAGTACGCAGTTTATCGCCAACACCCTTTTTCAGTATATTGTTGCGAATCTCCAGATATGCGCCGAAATTGCCGGCAAGAATATAATCATCAACAAGATCCTGAAGTCTGCGATCCGGAAGATATCTTTTCGCTTCAAGGATTGTATCTTCTTCCGACATGATCATAAATGCTGTTTCATAATCAGATGCATATACCTCTTTCCGACATACATTGAGCAATTTCGTTAAAGAAGCGTTCAGTTCATCCCACTGTCCAGGCTGTGCTCCCTTCAAAGACAGTATTGTCTCTACAGCTGCCATCACCTGAACAATCGGATCATCTGTCACTGTCTGTCCACGCCCGGATCGTTTCATCGCAGTCGAACCATCTTCACTATTCTCCTGATTCATCGGAACATTTTTACGATTTACCGAATCTGTAAGGACATCTTTGCGATTCTTCGGGACCAATTGCGCATCCTTCATAGTTGTGGCCGATTCACCAAGTTCGCTGCATACATCCTCCGATTCCTCCGCTTGCTCAC
Source organism: uncultured Lachnospiraceae bacterium (assembly GCA_902788035.1). Lineage (GTDB taxonomy): Bacteria > Bacillota > Clostridia > Lachnospirales > Lachnospiraceae > Chordicoccus. The sequence goes on from CADAIL010000013.1 coordinate 14,649, forward strand.
GCTGCTTCAGATACTCATCCGCCTTCTTTTCAAGAAATTCCTGTAACTTCTGCACACTTATATCTTTCCTGCATTCCGCGTTAGGTACGTTTGCCTCAAGGAAGTCGTAAAAACCGGTCCGCATCATCTTGTCAGCAGCAATCATGTAAATGTTCGGATACCGCTTCTCCTCCTCTGAAATATCCTCACTCAGGATTTGATTCAGAGTCCTCGTCTTGTAGCGCTCCATCGTCGTATAAGGCTGGTCTGCGGCGATCAGCACATTGAACATCTGATCATACTCACCGCAGGAGCATGATTCCATCCGATAGCGAAACGGAGGCGGCAGCAGCTCATAGAGTGTACGAAGGAACGCTTTCCGACCCGCGCTGCCGATCTGGACGATATAATGCGCTTCCGCGGCAACGGTTTTTAAAGCAAATGCATACAGAAGCTTCATCTTTTCCTCATCCCCGGTATCGGCTTCCCCACAGTCCGTATCCTCCTTAGCAACAGGGTGGAACTTCAGCACCTCCTCTCCTTCATCCCCAAGCGCTTCCTGCGGACCGGTAAGGAATTGGCTGTTGAACACATCCGTGTCCAAGTATGGGAGGATTTCTTTACTGAATGTCTCATTGTCAACAATCATTCCATGACAGAAGCTGTGACCGCGGCGGTCAGTCTCTCCCGCTCTTATAAAATGGGCACCGACAATCGTCATTGCGGATTCACTTGCAGGGAAAATCGTGAGAGACTGTTCCTCTGCCTGTCCATCAAAAATAATGTCTTTCCGCCGGTCTTCAAATCGATCGAGCAGCGCGTGATTCCTGACAAGCCCCTGTGTCATTCGGCCTACTCCAAAGCCGGTATTGCTTCCCAGACCTACCCCCGCTACAAAGCCCTCGTTGATCTTTACCTGTTCTTCGCTCATTGCCTTTCCCTCCATAATCCTACTGAGATTTAGGCAGAGAGCAGCGGCATCTCCGCCAATGCTGTCTCCCGTCCCTGTGTCTCTTTGAGAAAACTGAGACCTGATCACAAAATATTGTGCTCACGGTCATTCTCGTAAATATTGCCATACTCTTCTTTGACAATCGCATCAATCACCTTCCACATCCATCCGATACGCTCTCCTCCGAGTTCTTCATCCTCATGGGCGGGATACAGTCCTTCACGGTTCATCAGGTAAAGGATCGGCTCGTCAAGATTGAAAGGAACAAAATTCTCCGGGTATTCGAAACAGCCACTCTCCTCGTTCCTTACAGGCTCGCCGCCGGCTGCGGCACAGGCAAAAACTAACGGTTCCCCGCCCGCGATTTTCTGCAAATGCTCATAAATCGAAGGTGCATACTCCTGAAGGAAAGGCACAAGGCACTCATGGCTGACCTGACAGATTTCTCCAAGCTTCAGACCGTCACGATGCCTCATAAGGTGAAGCCGGTCGGTTCTTGTAAGGGAGCTTCCCCGCTCCCAAACTTTACTGATCCGTTCATCCATGATTGCCTTTGCGGCAACATCAAAGTTAGACAGAACTACGATTGGCTTTTCTTTTTCATATTTCCGTGCAAGTCTCTTTTCCTCTGCCTTCTGGGCGTAGTTGATGAGGTACTTATCAAGTACGGTAAAACCGGAATTGGATTTATGATGCTCAATAAGGTCGTTGCAGGAAATCACAACGATGGGGACTCGGTTCTCATTCATGATGTAGCTTTCATAGGAAAGTGTCTCAAAGTCCTCTCCGGGGATGTCCTTGAATTGAAGAAGCATACTCACTCTCGTTTTCATTGCCGGATCCGCACAGGTGACAATGTAGGAAGTTTCCTGGATCTCCACGCCTGCATGGCTCCGGTCCGGCATTTTGTTCTCATCAAATCTGCTGCAGATATCTGCATAGACTGAAAACACAGGGCTGCCGGGGCGATTGGCGATTTCAACATGAACATGCGGATTTTCATTGATCAGCCCCATCATGAAAACGGACAGCTCCTCGATCATAGTTGTCTTGGTCGAGTTTGTTTTACCTATGAAAGTGAATACACGCTGTTTCATCTTGAAAGCTCCCATCGGAAGCTCCTCAAAAGTATCCTTAATATAGATCATGTCATAGATTCTTCCATTTTTGTCCACATAGCAGCTGACTGCCCCGTTGTCACCGTAGAGCGGCTCCATGTCGACCGGTGATCGGAAAATGCTGTGGACCGCTTCATAAAGCTTTCTGTCATCCTCCTCCAGACCTTCCGGACTCCTCTCATAAAAGTCACGGCGGTCACTGCACCTTCTCGAGATGAAGCGTTTGATTCCGCTGAAATCGTCTGAGGCCGCTACGAGAAGTTCTTTCGGGTCTCCGGTAATTTTTTTCCCTTCATTTGACACATATTCCGTCTGTAATCCTGCAAGAGGCTGACTGTCAAGTATTCTGAAAATGAATGTGTTGATTGCCATATAAGCTCCCTTCCGCGTGCCGACTTCCCCAGCGTTCCTCTCAGAGATAACACGCTCAACTGCCGGACATGACCTTCATGCCTGGATTTATCTTGATTTATTTTACATGTACATAAAATCACACTCTGTCTGAAAAGGACACTGCATAAAAAAGACCTCTTTTTGACATTCCGGCGCAGTCTGCCAGAGCAAGCAATCGTTAAGAATACGGTCTTTTTTATGCTTGTGACGCTCTTTTCCGCAGCTTCTATAATGAGCGCATAAACAGAAAATACTGTATGTGGGTCAAGTCCGAATAATCTTTGCATTGGAAGCGGACCAGCATGCGCATCCTGAAAGAGAGGTGATATATCATGGCAATCAACTGGCGGATCGTCACACTGATGCTTGTCGATCTGGCACTTCTTCTCTGCCTCATCGCAGCATTTCTTAATAAAAAACATCTAAAGCAGCTGCCGGTAAAAGAAGGGCCTATGTCAATACAGGTCACTGATCGCGGCGCCGCGTCACGACGCTCACTTACCTATCTCCTCGCACCGGCTGCTGCAGCCTGCCAGGCGGAGATTTCACCAGAAGCAGGCTCATATATACTTGGGACGAATCCTCTTGGCCGATTCTTCCCGCGTTACATTTATTTTCGCGATAGTTCGGCAAATGGTCTGAAGCTGGCTGTAGTTGTCAGGAACGACGCGACCCTTCAGATGTCGGTCCTAAAAGGAAGCATTCGCTATGGCGGACTTGTCTATCACAAGGATAAGCACCGTATCCTGACCATCAAAAGAGGTGATAACTTCTGGCTCGGACAAGCAGAAATAAAAGTGAGGTGAGTAATTCAATGTTAACTGCGATCACTATTTTCATCATAGCGCTCCACATGGCTGTAACTTTTCCCACAGGGCTTACAACCGAAACGAAACTGTGGAGTCTCGGCGGTTTCGCGCTCCTGGCACTTGTTTCACTTATATCCGCATTCATGCAGGAAGTCAAAAGGCGGGACATGCCCCTGCTTCAAAATATGCTTCTTATGAAAGCGATCGGATTCATGGTCACGTTTTCCTACGCCTTTCTGGAAGAGGATGCAGCTGCAATGATCACTGTCATTCGCAGTCAGATTCTCACAGCGGCTATAAGCACAGCTCTTTTCTTTGTTCTAAAGAGAGTTATCGCGCGTTTTCGGTTTTATCGCAGCACGGCACTGGGATATGCAGCTCTTGCAGGAGTCCCGATCTTCCTGCTTCTTGCCAGAATCCTCGGACCCGAAACACACGGCTCTTATCTCAGCGTCTTCGGTATTCTTGTGTTCAGTCTGTGCATGATCCTGATGCCATTTGCAACTGCAGCCGCGTTTTCAGATACGCGGACCGTCAACTTTCTTGACCCGAAACTTACCGCTGTATCGGGAGGAGAACTTATTTATATCGTCGTACTTGCCGGCATAGCTTTCCTGTCCGGAAAGGTCGACCACGAGTACGGCATTGTCCTGATTTTCGTCGGCTGCCTTGGCGGTCTCATCTTCTTAATGTACGGAAGGAGCACCGGTTCTAAGCTTTTGTTCTCCGCAACAGCTCTGTTTCTCTCCATGTATGTCACCATGACTTCGACTAAAGTTGCCGGCCGCCTGTCAGTCATTCTGCATCTGAAGGATCAGTGGAACCGCGGACATCTTTCACAGGAAGCCACACAGTTGTATTTTTTCCTGCTTCGCGTACGCGGGGCAGGCTTCTACGGATATGGAAACGCCATGCTTAGCAGAAATCTCTATCCGACCGCAGAAAACGACTACATTTTCATGACTCTGATCTACAATCACGGTCTGCTTATTGGCATTCTGTCTTTTCTCATAGCCATCGCTATGTGCCGGACCATTATGCTGACGCCGACAGGGAATCGATATGATACTGTCCTCGTTCAAAGTCTGGGCATTACGCTTGCCGCCATCTACATTATTTCCTTTGGCGGAAATCTTGGCTCGCTCCCTCTGACGGGCATCTCTGCTGTCTTTCTGGCAGGATCCGGACGGTCAATGGATGCGGCGGGGGCTGTCCTGCTGGGTGTCGCAGCGGGAGTAGCGGAGCATCGCTTTCTGCCGCGTCTGCATAAAAGTAACGATCAACCATATCAAGCCATGTAATTGAAAGGAGATCTTCATGTTCTACTTGAACCGAAAAATCAAACAGTTCTACTATTCACTCATTGCGTTTGTACTGATTATTGCCGGATTCGCCGTCTTCATCTACAGACTGGCGGGCGATCCGCTGCCGGAAGACCGGCGCTTTCTGACACAGTCCATCAAGCACACCGCAATGGGCAGTATCTATGACACGAAGGGCACACTCATCGGCTGCGGCGAAGATGTCGGCAAAGAGTGCTGGAATCCGGATTATGCTGTCGCTCTCGGAAATCTCATGGGACCGTCTGTCCTGCTCTCCCATGTCAATTCAATCTATTCGAGAGTCTATTTCGGCGACATTCTCTACGGCCAGAAAGCAAATCATCTCAGCGGACATGACCTGTTGGATGTCTCCGGAAAGAGAGTGGGCGGCAATGTGACCCTGACGCTCGACGCTGAACTGCAGAATTTCATCTACGACCTGCTGGTCGCGTCCTACCCGGACGCAAGTGCAGCGGTCCTGAATTATAGGACCGGTGAGATTCTCGCTCTCGTCAGTATCCCTTCTTATGATCCATCAGACGAAGATTCCCTACACCTTGAAGAAAGGGAAGATGGGCAAACTATTATCGATGATGCCCGGGCAGTGAACAAGGCCATCAACGAGCTGAATATGCCCGGAAGTGCCGTAAAACCCCTCATATACACGGCAGCTCTCGAGTACGATCCATCGCTGCTCTATGAGAAGTATACCTGCACCGGCAGCCATACCAATGCCGTTGGTATCACTGTCAACTGTCCAGGTCACCGCGCTCACGGAACTCTTAAAGACATGTCCTCAGCGCTGGCCGTATCCTGCAACGGATACGCGGAGCATATTTACGAAAAAATCACGGAGACGGCAGAGGGCCGGGCTATACTCTCACGCGTGCTGCATGAATTCGGCTTTGACAGCTCCTATCACTATCCCGGACTGCGGTTCGCAGATGGAATTTTCTCCGGCCTGAATTCATCGCCGGAGATGAAGACCTACTCCGTTATCGGCGGCGGACAGTGCCGGATCACGACCTTCGGTCTGGCAGCCGCCTACTCCGCTATCGCGAACCAAGGTCACATGATGGAGCCGCATCTTCTGAAATCCTGTCAGTATGACGCTCGAAGCGACAGCATCGAGACCGAAATCCGGGAGAGCAGGCAGATTTGCAGTAAAGAGACTGCGGGAACAGTCCTTGAAATGATGAAGGCGGTCACCACGTTCGGAACAGGCGGGACGATGGCGCTTGACGGTTTAGTGGTCGCGTCCAAGACCGGAACAGCGGTCCACGACAACAGTGACCTGGAGACTCTGTGGGCAGCTGCGATCCTTGATGAGGATGAATTTCCCTATGTGGTCGCGCTGATGATCGACGAGACAAATCCCGCTGTACAGAATTCATCGAACACAGCGGGCGTTGCGGTGCACGATATTCTTGAATATCTCATCTCTCACTGAGCTCCCCCATTCCGCGGCTGCTTTGTCGGAGGCACAAACACCCATGAGAGCGAACTTTCACACTATATCTTCATACCATCGACCCAGTTGCTTTCCATAAAACCGAAATACCGCACCGACATTTAAAAGGAGGCAGTTATGAAACTCAGAGAATACAACTATGAAGCATCCGTCATTTTCAGCCCCTCAACAGTAAGACTGCGCAGTGAGGTTGCGGACAAGTCCGAATGGGAAGCAGAGATCTATCCGGAGGATTTCCGGGGAGACGCAGCCTGCATTTTCTATAAATATGATTATGTTCTTCCGTATGATAAGCTGGATGGTCTGCGCCGATATATCCTCTCCGTCAAGGACAAAACAGGATTCAGAAACCGTTTCAAGGGATATATTGCTCTCGACCTGTCAGAGTGGGCTGACCACGTCGATGAAGATTATTTCAAAATACTCATCATGTATCTGGCAGACCACTCGGACGGTATCCATTACGTGCTGTTTTTCGGTGCCAGAGATGCAGCCTCAAAGGAACAAATTCTGGAAGTCCTCAGGCAGTATATAAGGGCAAAAATCGTTGACGATCCTATGAAATTTGGCGATATGCGCGCGTCAAAGTACCTGCGCAGAGAACCTCTCTGAAGAGAAAACCTTTACGCCCTGGACTTTATGCGATTATCAAAAAAGAAAGGAGGCGCTGCCCTCCCACAGGAGGAGATTGCAGCGATTAAGTACATGAAATACAGATATGAAGCAGAATGGCGGCCATATGCGTTTCCGCCGCAGTCAAATGCATTTGCAGATGAAGAATGTCTAAAGCGCTCACTTACAAGAATAAATTTCAGTGCGAAGTCGACATCGCCTTCCGGTCCTCCCGTCATCAGTGACGGGAATCGAAACATCTATGCGTCCACAGATGACAGTATGAGTATCAGTTTCGGAATCACCGGAGCTAAAAAGACGCGTTGTCTCGTGCTCCCCTCGATAGCCTCGGCTATACATGCCGGCGAGTCGCTCGTCGTGCCGGATATCAAGGGGGATTTTGTCTGCGGGGAACACTCTGCCTTCGTCCGTGGAATGCTGGAAAAATATGGCTACGAAGTCCATGTTATCGATTTCCGGACAAAATCAGGAGACGGATACAACATCCTTGCGGAGCCGTACAAGCTCTATAGAAAAGGCGATACGGACACCGCGTTAGAGATGAACAGCGACATAGTGAAGACGCTTGGCCGCGATCTTTACGCAGGCACAAAAGCCGATCCCTTCTGGGAAAGCTCCAGCAACTGCCATCTCCGCGGCGTCATCCCTAAGATATACAAGTATTGCAACAACATCTCAAAGGTAAATTTTCTGTCCGTCGCATCCTTCCTGAACGAGGACAACGAGGGGGCGCTGAAAGCTATCCTGAATTACGAAAATGATTACAGTCTTGAGGCAGTTCAACTTAGATCCGTGCTCGCTCAGCCTGACAAGACAAAAGCCTCTACCGCTGCAACGTCCATGACCTTCATTGAACCTTTCCTGATCAATCGGAAACTGCTGCGCATGCTGAGCCAGACGACCTTTGAAGTCCGAAATCTGTACCGTAAGAAAATGTGCCTCTTCATCATGCTCCCTGATGAGAATCCCGCATATGATACGATCTGCGGAATTATCCTTCAGCAAATCAACGCCACACTTCTGCAGGATGCCACAGACATGGGCGGTCGGCTGCCCCGAAGAGTAAATTTCATCTGCGATGAATTCTGTAACTACAAGATTCCGAACATGGCAGCTAATATCTCCGCGAGCCGGTCTCGCAATATCCGGTGGCTGATTATCTGCCAGTCCCAGCAGCAGCTGCGAGATGCCTATCCGCAGGAGGCAGCAACCATCATCGCCAACTGTCAAAATCTTTTTTTCTTCAATTCAATGGAGCTGAGTCTTCTGGAAGAGCTGTCAAGGAGGGCAGGGACGACAACTGTGACCTACAGCGGTGCTCCGGAGCCGCTCATCTCCGTGCAGGATCTGCAGAGGCTAAAAAAGACAAGAGATTACGCGGAAGTCCTCTACATGTCCCGCGGAACATTTTATGTATCAAGGCTCGCGGACATTGCCCGCTATAAGATTTATAGGTCTATGCCGCAAAAAAAATATGGAATACCCTCGGTGAAACTCGAGGAAGTCAGTGCCTTTACGCCGCAGGATATGCTGAAGGCAGCCAGCGAGGAATAAATGAAAGGAGAAAAACAATGGTAACAATTACAACAGCATCAAAGGCCGGTCGAACATCTCTCACACTGGAAGACTATGATTTTCAGAACAACAGAACAATCTGGCTCACAGAGGAGATCACCCCCGCCGTCTCAGCGGAAGTCGTACGGCAGATTCGTTACCTCGACAGATCCGGAAGCGGCGAGATCACTCTCATGATCAACAGCCCCGGCGGCTCAGTCATCGACGGGCTGGCGATCTGCGATGCCATGAGACGTGCTGCCGCACCTGTTGCGACAGTCTGCTGCGGCATGGCTGCCTCCATGGCGGCAGTCATCCTGGCCTGCGGCAGCAAAGGCAGGCGAGAGTGCTATAAGCACAGTGAGGTGATGATCCACCAGCTGATGGGCGGAGCTCAGGGGCAGGAGACAGATGTCGCAATCGCTTATCTGCGCATGAAGCGTCTCAAAGAGACCCTGAACAGTATCCTTGCGGAGCGTACCGGACAGAGTCTTAAGAAGATTGCACAGGATACGGAAAGGGATTTCTTTATGACGGCGGAGGAGGCGGTGAAATATGGAATTGTGGATAAAATTGTATAGTGCATTCACTGGGTGCCGGCGAAATCAAAAAACCGCGCTGCAGGGAATATGCTTTGCACCCTGCACAGCGCGGAAGGAACGCCAAGACGTTCTCAATTTACATATGTGCTGAGTCAATACCATCCGGCTTATCTGCATGACACTATTACGGATGACAAATAGCACCTTTTATCAATTGTCTGTATGCTTCGAAGAAACTAGTTTTATGATTCGCCAGACAGCATACAAAAAAGCGGCAGAAATAATCAGGACAAGAATAATGTAAATGCATTGGAAAACTCCGGTCAGTTCAAGTCCTGTCCTGCCGTTTTGCCATATGCCTATCATTTCGTGTCCGTCAACAAATGCCGAGACAATAGCGATCAGAGACAGCAGGGCAATTGAGAAGTTGAGGCTTGATTCGGCTTTCTGGGCACGTATCTCCCTCGACCTCATTTCTTCCTCCTGTTTCCGCTTCCGTTCTTCTTCCTCCTGTTCCGCCAGACGCAGCTGCAGCTTATAGATGGCATCCAATCCCATTTTTACGCTATCTATGGTCTTGGCGACCCGGAGCCGTTCCAGTACATATTCATAGAAATCATTTTGGTGGGCAATCATGCTCACAGATGCGTTCACATTCTTGACGAAAAATGTATTGATTTCGCTCACGATTGTCGTAAGGCTCTCCTTCATCTTTGTGGAATTCACATACTCTTCCGGATCTGCGGAAAGTTCTTCTGAAATCCTGTGTGAGTAAAGAATCAGACTGTAGTACTGATGAAGTGCAAGAATGTAGAGAAGGAAATAGTCTAGCATGACCTTATCCTTCATGCTACCCTCAAAGAAAGCTCTGTTTTCCGCAGTTGGTATCACAAAGTAGCCACAGCCGGTCTGTGAGGCTGCGACGCAGACATTTGCAAATAAAATTCTCGACGTATTTCTCTCATATGGGGACATGAGGTAACTGCGCTTGTAACCGTTCGAAAGAAGAAAAGCATATTCTCTGAGCTCATTTATCCTGTATTCCTCTATCTTTTCGGGTGAGCACGATGTCTTGTTCTCAATTTTTCTATCAAGATCATCCTCCGTGAAGGTCACATAGGAAAATATGTTGGCCTTATCGGGAGCAATGTCATCTGTGCCTTCATCAGACCTGCGAAGAATATTCGTACTGCTGGAAAAGTACGCGAGATGAACATTCCGATTCTGAGTAACCTTGCCAAGCACTTCGCCAATCCAGTTTCCCAACGAAAAATATCGGAACAGCGTGCCTCTGATTGTACGAACTTTCTCCCCTGTATTGTTCTTGGAGGTCACTCTTTCTCTAATGAATCCTGCCTTGCAATCTTGATTATCTCTCAGTGAAGATATATATTCATTCTCCTGATGTTCAGGGAAGTTCTCACTCTTGTCACGTTCAAATAGCACTGAGCTGTTTTTACTGCGTTCGTTGTGGTTGAGTTCCTTAATATGGTACTGGAACTCAATCAGTTCTTCCGGGCTCATCTCTCCGGGAACACTGATTTCATACCAGAAAAACCCGACTCGATTGCGAAAGAGATAAATCCCCATATCCGAGAGATCAACATCATATTTTCCTGCCAGGAGTTCTTTATTTTTGCTGTCTTCGACTGTTTTTGCTACTTTAGCAGCTTCAGCCGCTCCGACATTGGCTGCTTCAGTGCATTTGATGTCACCGGTATCTTTGGCTTCTTTATCCGTTTTAATATAGAATGCTGCTTCAGGTTTTTTAGCAAACCATGTCAGCGCTACTATTCTTCTGTTAGGATTGGCTTTGTAATCCCATACGCCACCGATGGAACACGTGTCAGCTTTATTACTTGAAAATGCCTTTAAGACATGTTCAAAGACATCCTGTTCTTTATAGTCAGGACCGCTTCTTGATTCAGTACGTGCATCCGCACGGCACTTCCAGCCTTCTGATCCAGCAAGGCTTTCGAACATGGTTTTGTATGATTCTTTCCACGTAAAGGAAATGATATAACGCAATCGTTTCATAGTATGTTCTCTATACTCAGTGGAATTTTGCAATTGTTGTCCGAATTTATACATCTTGCTTTGCCAATCCTTCCAGCTCTCGCACTTCATCAATATATTTTTCCATCACAGTCAAAACATGCTTTAGTTCAGGCCGTCTTTTTGACAGTTCTGTACCTGCGTTGCCCTCCACCGCATGGTTGAATTTGTTCCTGGAATCTTTTAGTACACGGTGCATTTGCATAACCCTGATTAATCTCGGCCTGTCCACAAAAGAAATGTCAGACTTATATTGAATACTATTACCTTCTCCGATTGAAACTACCATTTCACTATCTTTCAGATTCTTCTTCATGCCGCGTGACAGATCTATCGGTGCATGATTCTTCTTCAAGATTTGCTCAATGTCGGAAGCAAACTCATCAGATTTTTTAGCGCCAGCAAGTATTCCCGCTTTTACTGCAAGTATATTGCGAACATCCTCTTGATGCTTAAAACAATTATTGACCTTCTCTAAAAAGTTGTCTAGCACATTACTAATTGCAGATTTATATGATTTTTCTGTTGCCGCCTCTGCTTTTTCCTTATCTTCATCCGAAAAATACAGTATGCGCTTCTCAAAGAAATATTCAGGCATAAGTGCTTCAATAAATGTCAGTGCCTGCTGATACTGCTTCTTTTTCATGCAGCGCTCGATAATATCTATATCCGACCGTCTTTCCCTCTCCAGCAGGTTGCCGTAATCTTTCTTTATAGTGTCATAAAAAATAGGCAGCAGTGCCTTCTCCGCCTGGAGGGAATCCTCACTTTGACTTTCTATAACGTCACTCAAGGCGTTAAGACCTTCTTTATAAAGATACGGGTCGCAAAACTGTGTTCCGTCTGATACCATTTGCATCGCATCGACCAATTTCCTGATATCTTCGTCACCGCCACTGATTTCACTTTCGTAATATCGCTTTAAGACGTCGACATTTCCGAAATTCATGAAATCGCTCATGCCGGAAACGAAGGCAAGAGAATAGAAAGCATTTTTCTGATCAATAATCCTATGGTTCTGGGTTTCTGTCCCATAAACACCGGCAATCTTGAAATCTGCAAATTCTTCCAGCAAATATCCCACCACATTGATGAGAAGCGCCACATCTCTGAGACCACCGTGGGTATCGATCCAGAGTCGAATCTCTTCAGCAGGATATTCATCTTTCAAATGCTTGATCTTTTTGACGGAATTCTGTATTGCTTCTTCGGGCTTATCCAAATCAATTTCGCAATGATCGAATGAGCAGGAAGCCAGCATTTTATATTCTTCTGAACTTTTAATGCGATCTTCAAAAAAATCCAAGGCGGTAGTAATTTTTTCTCCGATTTCTTGCCCCATCTTTGCTTCCTTTTCGGATTTATATTGCGTTACTGCACGCTCCCTGCTTGTAAACCCTTTTTTGGTAATGGTACGTTCTTCTCCAACACTTAAAAGCTTTTTTGTGTCTGTCGTCGCCATGCTAAGAACATAGACATCTTCATTTTTACACTGCGTCATAATATAGCGCACAACAGGCTCCAGCTGGCTTTGGCAGTCTTTGATTACAGTCGCTGTTTGCGTCTTGTGGTCTTGTGCAGTATATTCATCAATGACAACCTTATACAATGTACTCATCGCAAGAAAAATAACATTTTTCATCTTAATCCCTCATTTCATCGCAAAATAGTCTAGTTACTCGCATTGTGCTTCATAAACATTATATCTCATGTATCCATTGATAACAAAGTACAAAACAACTGACACAGAAAAAGCCTCAAGAGATGAAAATCTCTGAAGCTTTTATTGTTCTTATCTTGTCTGGTTATCAGGCCCCTTCACGTCGGGGAACTCATTTCTACTGGTAACCGTCGCAATTTCGAATTCAATCGCGAAAGCGTGTCAATCCCCTTCACGTCGGGGAACTCATTTCTACATTTCTGAAAACTTGGGATACAGAGAAGTTCAGTAACATTGTGTCAATCCCCTTCACGTCGGGGAACTCATTTCTACCTGGACAGAGCTCTGAAGGAATACAAGTAATTGTGTCAATCCCCTTCACGTCGGGGAACTCATTTCTACGATGTACAGAAACTCGTTGACTTATTCGGCGCGAGTGTGTCAATCCCCTTCACGTCGGGGAACTCATTTCTACTTTAATGAGGTTGATCAACTTTATACTCAACCTCGGATTGTGTCAATCCCCTTCACGTCGGGGAACTCATTTCTACATTGACGAGGACGGCCCAATCGGATGCCCTGTCATTGTGTCAATCCCCTTCACGTCGGGGAACTCATTTCTACTAGGCACAAAATCGAAAATGAGCACATCGACAATGTTGTGTCAATCCCCTTCACGTCGGGGAACTCATTTCTACCCCGACGCAGACACCGACCCCTTCCATGTCGGAGATTGTGTCAATCCCCTTCACGTCGGGGAACTCATTTCTACTCCGCCGCCACTGGAGAGCGATTCTCCGTCTGTTATGTGTCAATCCCCTTCACGTCGGGGAACTCATTTCTACAGGATGACCAAGTAATGCTTATTAAGGTGGCATATCTGTGTCAATCCCCTTCACGTCGGGGAACTCATTTCTACGAGAAGGTTGGAATCGGTTAAGGCCAATCCCGCTGTGTGTCAATCCCCTTCACGTCGGGGAACTCATTTCTACGCGGTGGACGCTCGTCTCTTCAGAGGCGTTGACGCCATTGTGTCAATCCCCTTCACGTCGGGGAACTCATTTCTACATGGCAGCAGATTATCATCATTATCATCATTGTCATGTGTCAATCCCCTTCACGTCGGGGAACTCATTTCTACGGAGGAAATCCATGCGGAGGATTGACTCTTTAGTGATGTGTCAATCCCCTTCACGTCGGGGAACTCATTTCTACCATAATAGTGCGGATATTCTCTACACAGAGGAGAGTGTCAATCCCCTTCACGTCGGGGAACTCATTTCTACTAAAACATTCTATACTCCATTTGAACAATTGTCTAATTGTGTCAATCCCCTTCACGTCGGGGAACTCATTTCTACAAGGGGCTGAGAAAGAGCAGGGGTCGTGAACAGCTTGTGTCAATCCCCTTCACGTCGGGGAACTCATTTCTACGGTCACTGCTGTCGCTGTCGTGTTGCTGCTGTTACTGCTGTGTGTCAATCCCCTTCACGTCGGGGAACTCATTTCTACGATGACTCAGAATGAAGGAAATGTCTCGTCTAAGGTGTCAATCCCCTTCACGTCGGGGAACTCATTTCTACGAATTAAACAAGGAAGCTGAGACGTTGACAATGGACTGTGTCAATCCCCTTCACGTCGGGGAACTCATTTCTACAGGACTTTCCGGAAATCAAAGAAGAGAGCGTGATATTGTGTCAATCCCCTTCACGTCGGGGAACTCATTTCTACTTTTCATCGATATGTCTAAGAACGATTACAATGGTATCGTGTGTCAATCCCCTTCACGTCGGGGAACTCATTTCTACCCTCACCCTTATTTTTTGTTGAATTTATGCGGGTTTCCAGCCTCGATTTTCGGGGTATTTTTCAGACAATTCTGAAAACGGCTGTTTTTTCGGTCACTTCAACGTTTTTAAGTATTTTTATAAAAGGGCAGACTACGAGGGGCACGCATTTCTACAAATTTTGGTCTTTTCTGCCTGTCCAGGCAAGTTCATTTCAATCCCACGGCTTCGTATCAGCCATACAGTATGACCGCCGTTCAACCCTCCTGACTCCATACGGCTTCTATAGCGGAGACCTTCTCTCCCTACCGCAATGCATACAACAAACTCACGTCCAATGTATGTTGGTCGTCCGAGTGTTTCCGCCGATTCGGATCACTCTTCCGCTCTCATCGCGCAAATGCAGGCCACGGCCAATGCCGCGTCTTTCTCATCCAGCCATCCGGACGACAGCACGCTTGACGCAAAACACGGAACTGCGTCAGTGCTCTGTGCCGCTGCTGCCTACAGGTATCTAATAGACGGTAGCTTTTGCTTTTTCAATGTTCTTATGTATATATTCTATCATATGCACCCTCATTATTCCATGTTATCTCACACATTTTAGGCATCTTTGCGATCGCTCCTCTCCACACAGCTCTATCCGATACAGAACCGTGCCCGGCTGGTCGGTTATGCCCGGAGACAAATACATAATCCAGTTCCACCACATACCAATTTGTGATACAATTAGTGTAAATAATTCCAAATCAGCGGACCGGTGAGATAAAGGATAAAAAATATCGTCAGTGCCGTCACCGATAGCCGGGCATTTTTCATACTTCGATTATCCCTGCCCTCCATCTGTTCGTATAAAACAGTGTAGCTCAAATAAAAAAGTCCTTTGGCAGGACCTCAGATACTAAAGAACACGAAAGGAACATTGCATGAACAAAATCGCTTTTATTCTCCGAGAATCGCAGACAGCAAGATTTTTTATCCCGGCGGGCATCATGATCATCATCTTCAGCGTAATCTTTTTCAATGCCAGTGTGCAGAATAAAAACTATATAAAGACGGAATCCACGGTCACGAACGTAGTGATGGACGAGGAAGCGCATACAGATGCCAACGGCGACCACGTCGACGCATCCTACACCGTGACAGTGAAATACACTGTCGACGGAAAAGAATACGAGGCAGATCTCAGCGGTCTTTCTGAATATAAGGAAGGCGACAGAATGACGATCTACTATAACCCCGATGATCCCAGCCTGATCACACAGACGAAGAGTCTCATTATTCCGCTGATCATGGCTGCGGCGGGAATTGCGGCATTTATATTCGGAATCATAAGCGGCATGGGCGCTTTAAAAAGATATAATAAACTGAAAGACCAGGAAAGGGAGTGGACAAATGGCTAAATATTTACTGAAACCGGTTCTTAATACCGTCAAGCAGGCTTTTTATCTTGAAGACGAGAGCGGCAAGACAGTCTACGAGGGAAAAATGACAAAGTTTTCGCTGTTCGGCGCGTCTCCGTTTGAATTTGCAAATCATGTAACAGGCAGGACCGAAGTTCACAAGGTCGGCAAGACCGTCACCGTAGAGTCGGGCGGAAACGATATCATCAGTTTCCTGTCAAAAAAATCGTATTTCAAATACGATGACAAGAAAATCTGGGATTATCTGCATGATCAGGGTATCCGGATCGACACCGGCCTTGCGGGCAACAAGCTTGGCATGCGCTATGAAGTGACTTTTAAAGGAGCGCCTCTCGCAACGATCGCGACATCTTCACCGAGCGGAAAATCCTTTATCACGACAGGCCTTTACTATGATGTGATCTGCGAGGAAAAAGACCTCGACCTGGTCTTCCTGGTCGCTTTTTCAATCGCAAGAACAGACCAGAATCTGTACAGCTGATTCCACTGCGGCACTGATACGTCAAGTATCGGTGCCGTTTCGTTTTATTCTTGCGCCCTCTCCTCATATACGGTATAGTATTTAAATACTTCCCCAATAATAGCACTGCTTATTAACCGGAAGTTGGAAGATGTCAGCTAATGCTGACCCGAATCCCGCGCCGAGTCTCGCAAGTGAGACTTGAATTAACTAGAAGAGAGGTATTCCCATGGATCTTAAAGGACGTCACTTTCTGAAGCTTCTTGATTTCACACCGGAAGAAATCCTGTATATGATTGACCGGGCAGATCAGCTCAAGGCAGAGAAAAAAGCCGGCATCGCCCACAGGAACCACGAGGGCAAGAATGTCGCCCTGATTTTCGAGAAGACCAGCACCAGAACACGCTGCGCCTTTGAGGTCGCCGCTGCCGATCTCGGCATGCACTCCACTTTCCTTGACCCGTCCGCCTCGCAGATCGGCAAAAAGGAGAGCATCGCCGACACTGCCCGCGTGCTCGGCAGAATGTACGACGGCATCGAATACCGCGGCTATGCCCAGACAATCGTGGATGAACTGGCTAAGTATGCGGGCGTTCCTGTCTGGAACGGTCTTACAAATGAATTCCACCCGACCCAGATGCTGGCTGACATGATGACGATTCGCGAGCACCTCGGCCGCCTTAAGGGAGTGAAACTCACCTATCTCGGTGACGCCCGCTACAACATGGGCAACTCCTATATGGTCGTCTGCGCGAAGCTCGGTCTTCACTTCACCGCGTGCACGAACAAAAAGTATTTCCCGGACGCTGAGCTAGTCGCTGCATGCGAGAAAATTGCTGCCGAGACCGGCGGTACGATTACAATGACGGAAGATGTCGCTGCAGGCACAGCAGGCGCGGATGTCATCGCGACCGATGTCTGGGTCTCCATGGGCGAGCCTGATGAGGTCTGGGCTGAGAGGATCCATGATCTGCTGCCCTACCAGGTCACGAAGGAAGTTATGGCCAATGCCGGCAAGGATGCAATCTTCATCCACTGCCTTCCCTCCTTCCACGATCTCAATACCACGATCGGCAAACAGATTTCTGAGAAATTCGGCATAAGCGAGATGGAAGTTACGGATGAAGTCTTCGAGTCCGCCCAGTCCGTCGTCTTTGATGAGGCTGAGAACCGCATGCACACGATCAAGGCAGTTATGGATCTGACTCTTTGATGCGTTTTCTGACGGACATATCCCCCTGTGCCGCAAACACGGCAGCGGCTTGTCCGATTTTGGAGGCAAAAAACGGCTGTGAAAAACGAGCTTTGATGACTCGTTTTTCACAGCCGTTTATTAATCTTCAGATATCGAGCTCATTACCTGCGGGCACATGAATGCCCAAGGAACATGATTCGTCCGGGTCATTACGGAAATGCCCTGAAATTCAGCACTGTATAGCCGGCCGCCGCCGCGTTGACAAGCAGCAGCGCAAATGCTGACCCGCTGGCAAAATTCCTGCCCTGATATCTTGCCGGTATACACGCAAGGGCGATAAAGATGAGAGGCAGCACCGGCAGCATGTAGCGGGGCTGGACGCCCTCAACTTCCGCTGCGCCTACCGGCGTGTAGCCGATGTAGGCGGCGAAGACGGTGAGACCGGCGACCAGAAGGGCAATTATGAGGCCGGCAAGGACAAAGATACGTCTGGTCCTGATTCTGCCCTCGGGGACACTTCCGTCTGACAGGATACAGATAACGAGAGCGATCACTGTTGTTATATCCTTCATTGCATTCGGCGCGTACATGGTGTAAGTCCCGAAGTAATTTCTTATCCCTTCGGCAAACGACCCGACAAGAGTGCGCAGCGCAGTCTTCGGGTGCTCCATAATGAACGCGAGCTGACCTGCCATACTGACGTTGCCGTTCCGATCCTCCTCAAATACGAATGTCCGCATGAGATAGATCTGCCAGAGGAACATGGCTGCAACGAGCAGGATTCCCGCTCCGAACAGTATGAACTGATACTGTCTTCTGGCATACTTTTCTTTCGGTATAAAGAAAAGAAGCAGGAAGAGCGGCGTGTAGAAGAGGAACTTCGGCGACGCGATAAAGGCTGCCGCCAGCAGGATCTTAAGCATCTCCGGAATGCCGATCTTTTCAGTCTCTGTCTCCGAGAAAATGTATTTAACGCAGATGGCGCAAAAATACAGGGCTGCCCCATTAAGTGCGGTGTCAATGGTCACGCTGCCCGCAAAATATAGCGGGAGAGGCAGACATGCCGCCGTGAAAAAGGCGGTTCTAAAGACCGAAGCGGTACGTATCGCAAAATAGCCAAATGCAAGATAGACTGCCAGGCTGAAGAGTCTTGCCAGATATACCAGCCACCCGACACCGAGCCCCAGAGCTCTGCCCAAAGCTACGCCTGCTGCCGCAGGCAGGTAATTGACAGATATATAATTTGCGGAATACGGCTGCACGAAAAACTCGCGCTTTGCGGACGACCGCTCAGAAAAGAGCTCACTGTTGGCGTACGTATTCAGCGGCGAGACCCAGATGCAGTCATACAGGCCGTAATTGTCTGAGATATTGGCTCCAATGCTCCCGTCCGCCGACAGTTCGGCGTTCAGATGACCTTCCGCCAGCGCGTATGCTCTGAAAAAGTGGGCAGGCTCATCGATCGGCTGCGGGTACGGGTTCCAGAAAACGCAGGCAAGGCCGCACAGAAGGCCGATCGCAAGGAAATTCCTCGCGTGATTCTCACCAATGAGAAGAAGGCACAGGAAAGATCCTGCGATAAAGAGAATCCACATGCCTAAGTAGATCCAGTTCACATGCGCGTCGCAAAACCCGATGCGGGAGACAAGGGTAAGATTTTCCTCTCTGCCGTTGACCTTCACTTTCGACTCAAACGACCGGACCGTCCCGCTCGCCAAAAGCCTGACCTCCATGTCTTCGCCCTTTTGTCCTCTGTTCGTGACGGTAAGGCGGAACACATGACCGGCCGAATTCTCCATCGGCATACTGTAGGTGAAGCGCTGACCGATTCCGAGATCTACTGAGTTTACCGTCTCGCTGACCAAAATCCTGTTCGACTGAACATCTTCTATTACGACGTCGATCTCCTGGTCTCCGAGCTTTTTTCCTTCAAGGAATACTGTGATATCACGCGCGCCGTCGAACGGGAACTGATAATCCTGGACAACGGTGTCTCCGCCGCACAGCTTGACTTCGTTCTCCCTCATGCCTCCGTATCGCCGGGCAACGGTCCTGTTCTCCGGCAGCACGATGTACAGAAAAGATACAAGAACCCAGAACACTATTAATATGAGTGCGGGGACAGCTTTTCCCCGCAGTTTACCCGATAGAGCCATAATCACATTTTCCTTATTTTCCGTTCTGATAACACCGCATTCAGTAAATCTCGGTCTCTGATCGTGCGAGATGCTCGACGCACTCTGTGCGTCTTCCTTCGCGCGGTTCCGGGCGACCGGCGATCCGCCGCGGAGTTCCGCGCATCAGAGCTCGTTTGATTTTTCGCTGTTCACATAGAACCGGTTGATGAGACCGGCAACAAATGGCGGCCAGAATCTGCCGAAGATTTCCATATCCTCACCGCTCCGCACGCTTCCCTCGATCGTGGCGGATGTCTCCGAGCCCGAATGGATCCTGTGACCGATGAGCACTTTGGGGATGTAGACGAATCTTCCTTTATTTCTCGAGATTCTCTCCCACGCATCCCAGTCCACGTTGCTTCTGAAATGCTCCGTGAAAAACGGCTGCGGGAGATTCCTTCTCACATAGGTCACGGCCGGGCAGCAGATCGGGTTGCCCATGGAGAGCGACCTCCGGCGGACGAACGGGAATCCCTGCAGCAGACTTATTCTGAGCGGTGCCAGGAGGATGCGCTTTATGCGCAGGTTCACATTGGCAAGAACGGTCTTTCCGTTCCGGATCTCAGCGTAGTCGGTGAAAATGATCAGTGCATCGTCGGCACGGACTTTCAGGATGCTCTCAGTATAGGCCGGATAATAGATATCGTCCTGATGGGCGATTGTCACAAGCTCGGTATCCGCCTGTTCCATCGCGAAATTCCAGTCACCCGCGATCCCCGTGTGATTTTCATTCACGCGAAGCGGCAGACCGTATTTTTCACAGATACCGGAAATCAGCTGGTTGGGCGTCGACGTGGCGACAATGATCCGGCTTTTTACGGTCTGTTTCATGAGTGATTCGATGCATTTTTCAAGATATGGACTTTCTTTATAGGCGCACACGACGTATGTGTGCCTTGCTGTCGTATGTTCCATCTTTTTACCTGCCCTGCGTTCCAAAGGCCATGATCACGATGCCGGCGATGACGACAAACGCGCCGATCAGCGTGACTGTGCTGATTTTTTCCCGGAATACGATCGTTCCGAGTCCCAGGATGACAAGCTGAACGACTCCGTTCACGATCGGGACCATGATCGACAGATCATATTTCACAATGAGGCGCTGCCAGAGCAGGAAGCTGATGATATAAAAGCAGAATCCTGCAAATGTTTTCCACCCCATCGACAGCGCAAAACCGTCGGAAAGTGTGAGGCGCAGAGAGTCGCCTCCCATTTTCATCAGCGTGATGCCGCCTGTCGTAAAGAATATATAGATAATGATCATTAAATGCTGCATTAATACACCTCACTTCTCTTCGTGGTCCCTCAGGGCGAGATCCTGCGCAAGCCGCGTCAGCTTGTCATTCACCTCGGAGAGCCGCACATACAGCTTGAACACTCTGTGAATGAGCAGGGCGATGATGACCAGGTAGACCAGGTTGACAGGCGACTCGATGCCCAGAAGCTCAGACGCCCAAAATGCGATTCCGGGAAATGCCGCAAGGAGCAGAAGAAGGAAAGCAAACCCGAACCAGAAAACGCTGTCAGCGATCGGCATGGCCGATTTCCTGATCATGCGGATGACAAGTATGAACTCGAAAATCGCGCCGACCACGAGAAGCAGTCTGAAAATAACACTCATGCGTTCTCCTCCTTCCCGGCAAGCTTTCTGTCCGCCCTGATCCACGGCTCGAACAGGATACTGATGCTCACTGTCAGCATATATCGAATGCTCTTTGACAGATTCAGATAGCTGGTCCCCGCTATGCGCTCATCCATCACGACCTGCACTTCCGTCACTTTGGCTCCCAGCCTCATGAGGTGGCATACAGTGTCCGGCTCCGGCGTCATCCTGCTGTTTTCCGCAAACAATCGGATGAGCCTCCTGCCGTACATGCGCATTCCGCTGGTCGGATCTTTGATTGTGCGGCCGGTCATGAGACGGATCATTGCCCCTATGAGCCGGCTCCCGATCATGCGGCCTGTCAGCGGTTTCTTTTCCGTGACGAAGCGACTCCCAATCACGATGTCGCTGCCGTCTTCGATCCGCTTCTCCATCTCTCTGATATATTCACCTCTGTGCTGCCCGTCGCCGTCGAACTGGATGACAGCGTCATATCCGTTTTTCAGAGCGTAGATAAAGCCGGTCTGAACGGCTGCAGAGAGTCCGAGATTGACGGGATGGGAAATATAATTAAAGCCGTTTTCACGACAAATATCCGCTGTCTGATCAGAACTGCCATCATCGATGATCACATAATCGATGCTGCCGGCAGTTTCTGTCAGACGGCGGATGACTCTTTCAATATTCAGCGCTTCATTGTAAGCAGGTATAACGATAAGTGTTTTCATATGACCTCAAAATCCATTCACTTTGAGATTATATCCCATACGGGATAAAAATGAAACACCTCTCAGAAAAACGAATGATTATTTCTCGTACAGGAACTTCTCCGGCAGATTGACGTTGAAGTCCTTGGCAAGATGTCTGAAGTCGTCCGGAAGGATCGTCTGGCGCTTCTTATCTGTCATGGAGAGGACCTTGACAAGGATCTCAGCGGACTTCTCAGCTGTATGCATAAGACCGAATGTGATGTCGAAGTCCGGGCCGGCTGCGAACATGCCGTGATGTGCCCAGATTGCGAGGTCATACTGCTCCATGAGCTTGGATGTAGCGACAGCGATCTCGCGTCCGCCCGGAACCATCCACGGAACAACGCCGACACCCTGCGGGAATACGACCGGACACTCTGTTGCCATCTCCCACAGCTCGCGTGTGAAAACTTCGTCCGTGAGCGGAAGGACAAATGTCAGAGCGATGATGTTCGTGCAATGGCAATGATAAACGACTCTGTAGGACGGGTCGATTTTCTTCTTGACTTCAAGGTTCATAAGGTGGCTCGGAAGCTCGGATGTCGGACGGCCGCCCTTGTTGAGACCCCATACGATGCGGAAGTTCTCACCGGCTGCGTCGAGCTCGATGATAGCGATATTTGCTTCCGGATCAAGCGGAACGTTGCGGAAGAATTTGCCTGAACCTGTTACAAGGAAATACTCACCTGCGAGGGCCGGAACTGTCGTTCCGATTGCCTGCCATTCCTTCGGCTCAAAGTTCTCCTTTACGGACTCGACTTCCTCATCCTTAATTCTGTAGGACAGGTTGCCGCCGTTTCTCTCATGCCAGCCCTGCTCCCAGCCGTCACTGCATAATCTGATAAATCCCTGTACAAATTCAGCATCTAAAACCTTCATTATAATCTCCTCTCTTATGTGTTCTTTATCATCCTGCCCCGCATATGCGGGGCATATGTTTATGTGTTCCTCAGCAGATCTCGCCTTACTGTGTCCGCGCCCGACGCGCGGCTATTTCTCAGCGCAATTGTTTTTCTGCCATGCTCTCAATCTTTACGGGCGTCCTCAGTGCGCTTCCTCCTCCGTGATGTCGAAGGATACTGTGACGCATGCTCTCGCGTCCTTCAGGTCCTTAAAGACACCGTCCGTGATCATCTGAGCCATCAGGTTGCCGATAGCGGTTCCCTCGCCCGGGCCCGCGATGACCTTGCGGCCTGTCGCGCGCGCTGTGAGCTCGTTGAGATATTTTGCCTTGGAGCCGCCGCCGACGATGTTGATTGCCTCGTAGTGCTTACCTGTCAGCTCCTCAATCTCTTTTACTGTCTTAGCGTAGGACTGGGCAAGTGACTGATAGATGACCGCTGCCATCTGACCGGTCGTCTCCGGGACCTGCTGATCCGTCTTTCTTGCGTACTCGCGGACTGCTTCCTGCATATTGTCCGGAGCGAGGAAAGAGACATCGTTCACGTCTACGCGTGTCGGGAAGTCCTTCTCTGCCTCCGCCATATCGCAGAGTTCTGCAAATGAATATCCGTCGTTCAGTTCGTGTCTCACCTGCTGAATCATCCAGAGACCCATGATGTTCTTGAGGAAACGGAATCGGTAGTCGTAGCCGCCTTCATTTGTAAAATTGTGTGCCTGCGCTTCCGGAGTGCAGACAGCTTCTTTATTCTCAACGCCCATGAGTGACCATGTGCCGGAGCTTATGTACAGCGTATCATCAGACTGGGTCGGAAGAGCCATGATTGCGGAACCCGTGTCATGAGTAGCCGGAAGAACGACCTTGCACTTGTAGCCGATCTCAGCGGCGATCTCGTCCGTGAAGTCTCCCACGACTGTGCCGGGCTTTGTGACAGGAAGGAACATCTTTGTCGGGTATCCGAGCTTTTCGATCAGTTCATAATCCCAGTCATTGGTGTGGGGATTTACGAGCTGCGTCGATGTAGCGTTCGTGTACTCCTGCTTCTTAACGCCTGTCAGCAGGAAGTGGAAATAATCGGGAAGCATCAGCATTGTCTCTGCGGCAGCCAGAACTTCAGGCTCCTGTGTCTTGACAGCCATAAGCTGATAAATTGTATTGAAGATCTGCTTCTGAATGCCGGTGCGGGCATAGAGCTCTGTCTCCGGGATAATTTTATATACTTCCTCGTCCATGCCGGTCGTGCGGCTGTCGCGGTAGCCGTAGGTCCTGCCGCAGGGCACATCGTTCTTGTCGAGAAGCACATAGTCGACAGCCCATGTGTCGATGCCCATGCTGACCGGAACTTTGCCTAGCTCTTTAGCCTTTTTGAGACCGTTCTTAATCTCCGCGAAGAGGCGGTCGGTGTTCCAGTAACGGTGACCGTCAATGATGTCCATTCCGTTCTCGAAACGGTAGATTTCTTCCAGGACCATCTTTCCGTCTTCCATATGTGAGAGCATGTGACGACCGCTTGAGGCGCCGATGTCGACTGCAAGGTAATATGTTGTCATGTGAGTTTCCTCCTTACGTGCCATATCAGCTTTCTTTTATGTTTTTTAATATACAGTAAAAAAAGACAGTTTTTTAGTGTATAATATGACCTGAAAAATGGCTTTTTTTGATGGCACAAGTTAATGCGTGGCAGCAGTTGAGACAGGCTGCTCTCAAAGTTCGTTTTACCGGCAAAATACATCCGTCTTCATACAAAAGCGTAGTAAGTCCGCCCGAGAGATCAGAAACTGCAGGGCATTTTCTAAGCTCGCAGGAGAGGACTTACGCTTTTTGATGAAGATGATGTTTGTGCCGGTCTATGAAGCCGGGGTGCAGCCTGTCTGAACAGTCACAATGAAAGGACATAACATGGATGCGGCAATCATGAAGGAGCTTCAGAAGATCACACCTGAAGAGCAGCTCTACCTCGACAAAAAAATGACGCTCGCGAGCGACGAAATCTATTTTTCCAAGCGCTCCAACAAAATTGAAAGCTACCGCTTTCTCGAGGACGAAAAGCTCCTCACCGTGAGACCTCACACGAGGTTCGTTGATTTTGAGCCCCACTCCCACAATTATATTGAGATGATGTATGTCTGCAGCGGAAGCATTACGCACATAATACAGGGTACCGAAGTCGTTTTAAAAAAGGGCGATTTTCTGGTCATGAACCAGCACGTTGAGCACGGCATAAAAGCCGCCGGCCGCGACGATGTCGCGATCAACTTCATTGCCCGCCAGGAATTCTTCGATATTCCCCACAGCATGGTCGGCAGCGGCAACGCCATCTCGGAGTTCCTCCTCGGGATCCTTCGGACCAAGGACTCGGTCCCCCACTACCTGCACTTCCAGCTGAACGAAGACAGATATATTGAGAATCTCATAGAGAGCATCATTGCCTCCATCGTCTTTAAGAGCGACCTCGATGAGGTGATCAACCAGTATATGATGGGCATCGTGTTCCTGCACCTGCTCCGGCACGTCGACGGCCTGACAAAAAACTCCTCCATGGATTACCACGAGCTTCTCGTCCAGTCCGTCCTCCGCTATATCGACTCCCGCTATCAGACCGCCCAGCTTGCGCGGTTCGCGGACGAGACGCATCAGAATGTATCGGTCCTCTCCCGCCTGATCCGCCAGAAGACAGGCACGACTTTCCAGGAACTCTTAAAGCGGAAGCGTCTGCAGAAAGCTGTTCAGCTCCTCGTCGAGAGCGATCTGTCGATTGAAGAGATTTCTGCAAATGTCGGCTACGAAGACCCCGGCCACTTCTTCCGGGAGTTCAAGAAGAAGTACGGAACGACTCCGCGCAAGTTCCGGCTCGCGCAGAAGAATAATGAGTCTATTCCTATATAATCATATTCTTTTCACTGTGTTTTCACATTTCTGTACTTTACTGTTATTGACTACCGCAATCGTTGTGGATTATAGTAGTAAGAGCTTTTTTTCAGGACTAAAGGGAGGATTTTTTGATGAAGAATTTGGCTAAATACATATCGATCGGTCTTATTGCCGGTCTCATCGTGACTGGCTGCGGAAGTGAAGGAGCCGGAAACGCGGCCTCTACTGACTCGGGTATTGCGGCAGCCGAGAGCGCGGATACAGAAAGTTCCGTCGCAGCAGAAGAGGTAGTCGCGCCGAAGCTGGATCTTGCTTCTTTTAAGGCTTCCGACTATGTCACACTCGCGGATTACAGCGAGATTGCTATCAATGCGGCAGACATCGAACCGACAGAAGAACAGCTGCAGGCTAAGATTGATGAGTTCACAACATCCCACGCGCCGGCTGACTACGAAGCCAAGAGCGGAGATACGGTCAATATCGATTACGTCGGAAAAAAGGATGACGTCGCTTTCGACGGCGGCACAGCTTCGGGCTACGATCTCACCCTTGGCTCCGGCACATTCATCGACGGATTCGAAGATGGTCTCATCGGCACAAAGGCCGGCGACCAGGTCTCCCTGGACCTGACTTTCCCGGAAGATTACGGCGCGGAGGAACTGGCAGGAGCCGCGGTCGTTTTTGACGTCACAGTCAACTCCATCAAGCCGGGCGAGCCGGTCGAATACACCGATGAGCTCGTCGCAGCGAACACGGACTATGACACGACGGAAAAGTACAACGAATACCTGAAGGACAGCATCCGGACGTCCAACAAAAACGCTAAAACTTCGGAGGCTCTAATGAAGCTCGGCGAATTCACGGGCGAGTATCCGGACGGTCTGGCCAACTATTACTATGACTACTACATTCAGATGTACACCAACTACTATGGTGCCGACGCGCTGAAGGAAGCTGCCGCAAAATACGACAGCAACCGCGATTATATGAAAGAGTATCTGGGCGAAGGTCTCAATCAGCAGATGCAGGCTGATCTCCTTCTTCTTGCGGTCGCCGAAAAAGAAAACATCGCCTGCGAAGGTGAGGATTATGAGTCCTACATCGACGGTGTCCTCGGTCAAGTCGGGACAACCCGCGAAGAACTCTTTGAGCAGTACGGCGAGGGCTTCGTCAACTACTCTTACCTGACGGACAGGGCTTACGCCCTTCTGCAGGACCGGGTCGTCGTTAAATAATCCGGCATGAATAAAAAAGGCTGTCGCATTAGACAGTGTCACCACTATATATGGCAGACATTTGCAAATGATGTCTGCCATATATAGTGGCGGTGCCTCTTAATGCGACAGCCTTTTTTATTTTAATAAATTATACTTTACAGTCTCAGGGGTTTCTTTCGGACCGCCGTATCGTGGAAGCTGAAGTAGTCCGGTCTGTGGCGGGACTGGGTATACTCGAACATGATTCCGTCTGCGTTGTAGACCTGACCTGTGATCACCGCCATGCAGTTATAATCTCCGAGGTCGAGCCATTTCTCATCCAGCTCGGTGACCCTCTCAACAGTGATCCACCTCTTGCTGGTGACGATCGTCATCCCTAATTCATTTTCAATATAGTCATATACTGAGTTTTCCGCTATCTCTTTTGTTAGCCCCGGCACCTGGCTTGTCAGGAACATATTCAGATCCAAAATGAGCGGCTTCTCATCAAGATACCTCACCCTCTGCAGAAAATAAATTTCCTCACCCTTCGGAAAGCCTGTGCGGGCGGCGATCCGGTCGTCCACATTCATCGTGAACAGATTAAGGACCTTCGTCCCCGGCACCTTGTTATTTCGGAGAGCGGACTCTCTGAAAGATTCGATTCCTCCCATGGAAAATGCCGTCTGGGAGACAGGCTGGTAAATCACCCGGACGCCGACCCCGTGCAGGGACTGCACGTATCCGTCCTCAGCCAGGGCAGCTATCGCCCTGCGGACCGTGTTTCGTGAGCAACCGTAAAAACCGACAAGAGTATTTTCAGAAGGCAGCAGATCCTGAGCCTGGCGCTCGCCGGCCTCGATCCGCTGTTTCATATCTCTGTAAATAGACTGATATTTTGCTCTTGGCATATTGTTCTGACCCTTTTCAATAGCAGACGTTCATGCTGCGGTTTGGTGGCTTTCGCGCAAAAGCCATATGGCTGCGTGGCCGCCGTATGTGGACATTGCTGTGCAGAAGCCTTGAATCGGACTTTCTGAGCAGGAATGTTAAAGTAATGCTATTTTATTATAAAGATTAACAGCTGTCTTAACAAGTGACAATAGTCTAAAAATTTCACTTTATGTACTTTATTCTCATGATTTCTGTCATACAAAGCCCATGATTACTCTCATTCATTAAAACGTATTCTTTTCGTATCCTAAAGGATCCGAGCCGCAAACACTAATAAGGCGCCTTGGAAAGCCTGCGTAAAAAAGATACCTTAAGAAGACTCCGGAAAACATATGGCAAATGTACCAAATTTCGTGTCAAAAATTTGTTTAAACAAGTTTTCAATAGTTGTTGACTTTCTTGTTCAGACAAGATATTATAAATACGCAGTCCAAACATGTTCAAACAAGTTTAACGCAAATAACGGGTATGCCGCAAAGGCGGCGGAAAGGAAAAGACTATGGGAAAGTATCAAGACGATTCAGCTGAGCTGCTAAAGCTCGTAGGCGGTAAGGAAAACATCTCTGCCGTTTCTCATTGTATGACACGTATGCGCTTTGTACTGGCGGACCCGAGCAAAGCGGATGTGCCGGGTATCGAAAAGATGAAGGTCGTAAAAGGCACCTTCACACAGTCAGGCCAGTTCCAGGTCATCATCGGCAACACAGTTTCAGAATTCTACAATGATTTCACAGCAGTTTCCGGCATCTCCGGTGTCTCTAAGGATGAAGTGAAGAAAGCTGCAAAGCAGAACCAGAATCCTCTGCAGCGTGTAGCTACGGTCCTGGCTGAGATATTTGCACCGCTCCTGCCGGCCATCATCACCGGAGGTCTTATCCTCGGCTTCCGTAACTGTATCGACTCCCTCTACATTTTCCAGGGCGGTCATACTCTGACAGAGCTGTCCCAGTTCTGGGCAGGCCTTGATCATTTCCTCTGGCTAATCGGTGAAGCGGTCTTCCACGTAGGTATTCCGGTCGGTATCTGCTGGTCCATCTCCAAGAAGATGGGTACAACAGAGATGCTGGGCATCATCCTCGGTCTCACACTTGTTTCCGGTCAGCTGCTCAACGCTTACGCCGTTGCTTCCACAGCAGCTGCTGACATTCCGAAGTGGAATTTCGGTTTCGCCCAGGTCAACATGATCGGTTATCAGGCACAGGTCATCCCGGCTATGCTCGCAGGCTTCACACTCGTATATCTTGAGAAATTCTTCCGAAAGATCATACCTGCAGTTGTTTCAATGATTTTCGTACCGTTCTTCTCCATCACGCTTGCCGTCATGGCTGCTCACTTTATCCTTGGTCCTATCGGCTGGAAAATCGGTTCCGCTATCTCCGCAGTCGTTTACGCCGGTATCACAGGTCCGGTCAAGGTCCTCTTCGGCGCAATCTTCGGTTTCGTTTATGCTCCGCTTGTTATCACCGGTCTGCACCACATGACCAACGCTATCGACCTGCAGCTCGTCGCTGAGTTCGGCGGCACAATGCTTTGGCCTATGATTGCTCTTTCCAATATCGCTCAGGGCTCCGCTGTTCTGGCTATGATCATGCTGCAGAAGAAGAACGAGGAGGCACAGGAAGTCAACGTTCCGTCCTGCATCTCCTGCTACCTCGGTGTTACTGAACCGGCCATCTTCGGTGTCAACCTGAAGTACATGTTCCCGTTCGTCTGCGCTATGACAGGCTCCGCGTGTGCGGCTGTCTTCTCAGTCCTCACGGGCGTAGAATCTCTCTCCATCGGTGTCGGCGGTCTTCCGGGTATTCTTTCCATCCGTCCCGACAAGATGCTTTTCTTCGCAATTGCCATGCTGATCGCAATCGTAGTTCCGTTCATCCTGACTACGATATTCGGTCGGGCAAGGGGAGTTAAGTAACAGTTTTAACATGGTAAAATATTGTTGCCGGTGTCCCTGGACCCGGCATACAATATATCCGGGTGGGGGACAGATTCCCCCACTGAGATACACTCTAAAGGAGGACCTATATGTCTGATTTCAGAAACAGCACCGTTTATCAGATTTATATTAAATCTTTCTGCGATTCTAACGGCGACGGTATCGGCGATCTCGGCGGAATCATAAGCCGCCTTGATTATCTGAAGAATCTCGGGGTAGACTATCTGTGGATCACCCCATTCTTCCTCTCGCCCATGAACGACAACGGCTACGACGTAGCTGATTATTACAGCATCAATCCCATGTTCGGCACAATGGACGACGCGGACAGACTGATCCGCGAAGCCGCTGACCGCGGCATCGGTCTCATGTTCGACATGGTCTTCAACCACACATCCACCGACCATGAATGGTTCCAAAAAGCCCTTGCAGGCGATCCGACCTACATGGATTACTACATTTTCCGCGACCCGGTCGACGGACACGCACCGACCAACTGGGAATCCAAATTCGGCGGCAACGCGTGGGAGTATGTCCCGTCTCTGGGAAAATACTATTTGCACCTCTTCGACGTCTCTCAGGCCGACCTCAACTGGGAAAATCCCGCCGTCAGAGCGGAGCTGGCCAAGGTGCTGCGCTTCTGGAAGGCCAAGGGTGTTTCCGGATTCCGCTTCGACGTTGTCAACCTGATTTCCAAGCCGGATAAATACGAGGATGACACGATCGGCGACGGCAGACGCTTCTACACAGACGGTCCGAGAATTCACCAGTATCTCAAAGAGCTGGTCGAGGCCGGAGGAATCGCAGGCGATATGACAGTCGGCGAAATGTCCTCTACCTCCCTGGACAACTGTGTCCGCTACGCGAACCCGGATGAGAAAGAACTCAAGATGGTTTTCTCGTTCCATCATCTGAAGATTGACTACCTTAACGGTCAGAAGTGGGCGCTCAAAGCCCCGGACTACGCCGAGCTTCGCGCGCTCTTTAAGAAATGGCAGGAGGGCATGCAGGATGCAAATGCATGGAACGCCCTCTTCTGGTGCAACCACGACCAGCCGAGAGCCGTCAGCCGGTTCGGTGACGACAAGAACTACTGGAAAGAATCCGCAAGATCACTCGCTATGCTGATCCATCTGATGCGGGGCACCCCGTATATTTACCAGGGTGAAGAGCTCGGTATGACCAATGCCTACTTCACGGATATAAACCAGTACCGCGATGTTGAAAGCACGAACTATTTCCGTATTCTGACAGAAGGCGGCACATCAAAAGAGGAAGCCCTTGACATTATCGCCGCAAGATCCCGCGACAACGGCAGAACGCCCATGCAGTGGGACGGAACAGCCGGCGCAGGATTCACGACGGGAACTCCGTGGCTCGGCATTCCTGACAACCACGTCACGATTAACGCAGAGGCGGAAGAAAATGATCCGACTTCCATCTATGCCTTCTACAAAGAGCTTGTACGCCTCCGCAAGGAGATGGAAATCATAGCCGACGGCCAGATCAGATATCTGGATTCCGGTCACGATTCCGTACTCGCTTACGAGCGGACGTACGGACAGGAAAAGCTGACAGTTGTATGCAGTCTTGCAGGTGAGGAGCTTCTCCTTTCGGAGCCGATCAGCCTTGAGGGCAAGAAGGTTCTTCTCTCTTCGTACTTAGATGAGCCGACAGGCACAGTGACAGCCCTCCGGCCGTATGAGTCTATTGCGATTTACGAGAACTGACCTGCCAGAATGGATTCATTCAGACAGAGTTCCGATAGAACTATGCATGTTTCAATTCATTCTGCTTAAATCCCACCCATACTTCTTTTCAGGAAAGAGAGGCCGCACGGTCTCTCTTTTCTTCTTTTTTATTGACACTTATCGACGTAAATGGTACATTTAAACCACTGACACTATGTCAAAATAATATTGTTTAACGGGGGAATCATGCCAAAAGGATCACCTGAACTGACCGCCGCGCGGAAGGAAGAGATAGTAAACGCATGCGAAAAGCTCTATCAGACAATGAATTTTAAAGACATCACTCTGAAAGAAATCGGAAACGTGACTACTTTTACCAGGACATCCATTTACAATTACTTTCAGACAAAGGAAGAGATATTTCTCGCTCTCTACGAGAGGGAATATGGCAGATGGAACCTTGAACTAGTCTCCATTTTAGAAGAAAATGAGGCTCTCTCCGACACAGAGCTTGCGGATAAGATCGCAGGATCCATCGAGCACCGGGCCCAGCTCCTTAAGCTTCTGTCTATGAACAACTATGATATGGAAAAAAACAGCCGGCCGGAGCTCCTCGTCTCATTCAAGAGGGCTTACGGAGCATCTATAACGAACGTCAAAAGGCTGCTCGAAAAGTTCCGTCCTGACATGAGTAATGAGGACATCCAAAATTTCATCTATGTTTTCTTCCCCTTTATGTTCGGCATCTATCCGTACACTGCTGTCAGCGATAAGCAGAGGACAGCCATGGAGGAAGCAGAAGTAGATTATGTATATCAGTCGATTTACGAGCTCACTTATTCCTGCCTCGTGAGGCTCCTCTGCCGGTAAAGTCGGCTTATGATTAAACGCATGCACTGACTATGCAGATAAAAAAAGCAACCAAAATGACACAAAAAACAGAAGGAGGATGACATGAGTATCACACTGAATCTTTACTACACAGGAGAGAACGGAAACGCAAGAAAATTTGCCGAGGAGATGGAGAGCAGCGGAGTTGCCGGTGCCATCAGAGCTGAGGCCGGAAACGAGAAGTACGCTTACTTCTTCCCGATGGATGATCCCGAGACAGTACTTCTTATCGACAGCTGGAAGGATCAGGAAGCCATCGATGTGCATCACGCATCGCCCATGATGGGTGAGATCGCAAGACTCCGCGAGAAATATGATCTGCATATGAAAGCGGAGCGCTATGTCACGGATGAAGCCGGTATCTCTGCCCACGATGCAAAATTTATCAAGCAGTAAATTCCTGTAAGATTTTCGGGCAGAATATAGACCCGGGCGGATGCAGCACGCTCTGCAATCCGTCCGGGTCTTTTTTCAAAATCTTTACTTTCGTTCGATTTTCTGTTTCACTTTGCGGTCACCATAATGGCTCTGTTCACTTTCAGATAACCGCAGCACCTCTGTTCATTTCCAGATCACCGAATCGTCAATGCTGTCCACAGTCGCAAATCCGCAGTCCACGATGATTTCTATCTTATCGCCGACAGCTTCCCTGACGGCTGTACTGTTACATCCGACCTCTCGAAAGGCGGTATTTTTCCTGTGCCTGTATTACGATTCAGTCGAAGGCTCCGGCTCTACCGGGATCCATTCAAATACCATATCATCCCCGCTCTCGGACTGATTTTCGTGCCAGGTGAAGGTCCCGTCATCACCAAAGACGATAGTACCGGAACCATCTTCGTACTCCGGCTCCAGACTCTCGATTTCTCCGTTCTCGTCATAAGTAATAATTGATTTTGTACAGTTAGAATACTCAATGGTAAGAGTGTCAGTGTCAAGACGTCCTAAGATATCCCAGTGGGCAGTCTCATCGGCACTTCCGCCCCAATCGATGGTGATCCAGGCTTCTTCTTTGTCGAAGGGCTCGACCAGAGCGTGCGCTCTGTCACACTGATACTCGCCGATGAAATTCATCACGGGGTTCTGCCAGCCCGGATCGTCTTCGAAGACTGCAACAAAATCCGCCGTTTCGGTAAGCTCCACTGTAATCTGCGGATCTGTACTGTAATCTTCGCCGTCCTTCGTCCACTTTACGAACACACTGCCCGTCTGCGGCCAGGCAAGAAATGTATATGTGGCTGCCTCACCCAGATTGATCTGCGCTGACTGCACAGGATACTCCGTGTTAGGCTCCGGGGTTTCCTCTCCCTCGGTGTACTCGATATTGCCCATGCCCTCTGTATTGATCGTGATGAAAATGCTGGCATCCGGCATATCGAAAGGTACAAAGTGATAGGATTCACCGCCATCGACAGCGAGAAGAAGTCCATCCTCTCCCTCCTCCGAGACGGTGACAGTGAGTTCATCCTGGCTGCCTGAGGGAGTCAGAACACCGTGCAGGGTACCGCCTTCCTGAGCAAGCGTGCCGCCCCAGGAGTCTTCAATCGCATCTTCTCCGATCATGCAGCCGACGTACCAGCCGGGCTCATCGATATCATCCATCCAGGTGATCGAGAGCATGTTTTCATTTTCATCCTGGAAATAGCCCGCCCGGGTCCACTCAGCGGTTTCAGTTTTCTCTTCAGGTTTCGATTCTGTCTTTTCTTCAGTCTTTGTGCTGCCGCAGGATGCCAGAACAGGGAGCAGGAGGGCAGTCAAAAGAATGCATATCCATTTTTTCATGTTCATTACCTCTTTCTCAATCATTCTGCAAATCTCAGTTATTTGAAAAGAAATCCTCTGATCCTCCTTTCTGTGTTTTGCTATATCGGTCTGAATCTTCATGGGTTACTAAGCTGTGATAGGTATAAGACGACTTATCTGCTGTCGAAATAGTGAAAAAAGGCTCTCCGGAAAATGTTGGAGCCGACAGTTGGAACAGTAAGGAATGAACACGCAATGTATCTGTGTTCATTCCATATGTCAATACTACACTATTATATTTCACACTTCAATCTTGAAATTGTGAAGATTTTTTAAAAAATTTCTTCCAGCGCAGAGTTGTCTGAATTCTTTATCTGACGGCACATCCCCCGCTCAATGTCAGGCAGTTTTCTTTATTCATACAGTTTTCTTCTTCGGATATTTCTTAGTGTTTAATTGCCATAGCTCTTCACCTCTCTTTCTGCAGGAAGTTCCTCTTCCTTACATATCCCAGTCAAAGAAAGAGGGATCTTTTAAACCCCTCTCAGAGAAAAAAGCAAAAAAATAAGACCCAGAAGATTTAACTCTTCTGAGCCTTATGCTCTGATTTTATAAACCGAATTCAATTATTATGGATCATGATGCTTTATCAAGCATGTCATGGATATATGTCCGAAGACCGTCCTCCGTGTCTATGCCGTATTTCTGGTTTATAAGGATATAATACTTCATGATCCGTTCTTTCGGCAGAAGCTCACTGGAAGGAATGCTGTCTCCATATCCTTTTCTCGCTTCCATCCACGGATCCTCATTATGTGTGATCCTCTCCAGTACCTTTGCGCCATACATCCCAAACGTATTCACAACAAGGTCAATTACACATTTCTCGTCATCCGTCAGGGCATCCTCTGTCCCTTCCAAAAGCGCGAACCGCGCATCATCGATCGGATTATATTTGAAATCCCGGAACAGCTCATATACCTCCGGATAGACCGGGCCGTGTACCCAAGCCCTGCAATCCTCTTCAAAGATTGGTCTTCCATATAATGCGGAATACACTCCCTGGATAAAGTAAAGCAGCTTCTGAAGCATGAGGGGCGTTACCTCCTCCAGCTTTTCAAAGATATATGCGATCACCCGAAGCATCTTATCTGATACGGAAAACAGGCTTTCTATGCTTTCTGCCGCAGTAAAAGCTTTCCTGTATGCCGCATCCGTCAGCTTCTCCCTGTTCTCCATGAGTTTCTGCTTCATGTATGCCGGGGATGAAAGTGCTGCTTTCAAGATATCTGAATACTCTTTGGACGGCACCTGTCCTTCCAGATATCTCGGAATCGTCACCTCTCCGAACCCAAGCGCCAGGGACAACGGAGCCTTTCCGATCTTATAGATCTTCATCAGTCTTTCGATATCATCAATCGATACAAGCCCCTCTGCCGTCCTGTACTGCTCATCGATTTCCTGAACATTCTTATCAATAAGACCCGGAATGCTCATTTCCTCCCCGCATTCTGCGCAGACAGCCACAGTAATTGCAAAGGTATATTCCTTATCCCTTATATTCTTCACGATGTCCTTCTTCTGCAAAAGGTACTCTGTCTCTTTCCTGCACTCTATGCAGAAATCTCTTCTTCCCTTCTCTGTCATAATGGTCACCTCCGATTTGCCTCCTGATTATCTGAAATAGTATGTAAGCGGATATTTCTGTTCATGGAACGAAATGACGATCACGAAACAGTTCTCCAGCTTGTTGAACTTGATATACAGAGATACTGTTTTTTCTTCCGTCCCATTCCTCTCCAAGAGAGTTACATCCTTGCCGAATACATACAGCTTCTCGTGTTCATATCCCTTATGCTCATTCTGCAGGATTTCCGAAAAATCCATTGCAGTCAGGCTCAATATGATTTCTTTGGCTTTCGCCTCGTCAATAATATAATCCAGAAACAGATTGATGTTATCCTGCCGTCTGGCGTTCCGGTCAAGCCGGTAATTATCCTTTAGGGCAGCTTCCTTCACCTCGGAAAGATACTGCTATATTTCTTTCTGATCTATGTTCAATACATTATCCTCCGCAGAGTGTATGATAGGATTTTTAATTTATTCCATCATCAGTATAACCTCATGATTGCTTTTTGTCAATATCCAATCATCAAAAGCGGTAGGAAAAATTCCCGCCGCCATATGGCACCGCATTCAGTTAAAAATACTCTCGTTTGCCTTATACTGCTTTTCTGCACATCTCCGTCAGCTGCTTCTTGATCCTGCGGAGCTTCTTGGAAACCGTGTTCTGCGACACGCCCTTCATCTCCGCGATCTCTTCCTGCGAATAGCCTTCCGTGTAATACAGACGGTACAGTTCCTGGTCTTCCTCCGGCAGCTCAGACAGCTTCTCATAAAGAAGCTCCTTCTGTGGATCAGACTCCTCCGCCGTCATCTCCGCAAGCTGCTTCGCATAAATGCTTGTGTCCGGATTCTCTGTCATCATCAATCCGTCCATCGACAGGTTCCAGTTCTTCTCAGGCTCTTCGCCCGGATGCTGTGCCTTCCACTCTTCCAGAGCCTTCTTCTGCCAGGACTCAAGCTGCGGCCTGCTGTTCTTGATGTTGTTGTAGACTTCCGCATCTTCAAGGGAATGTAGCGACTGGATCCAGACCTCTGCCTCGCTTCCTTCCGCGATAACGGATACCGTCCCGTCATTGAACCTGTACACATAGTTGCCACTTATGAATAGTTGTGTTTTTGACAATAGTTTCATAGTCTCCCACCCCTCTGACAATAGTTATTCAGCCTCACCTTGACGATTACCAGTGGTCAGAACTACTGTCAAAATAATAAAAAAGGGACTCCGGGAAATCTCCCTATCTGAGAGAAACCCAGGAATCCCTTGATTTCAAGCCTTTTATGGCCTCTTATGCATCTTTACGTGACAGCAGTACTACCGTCTCGACATGTGATTATTAGTCTTTCAAAGATAATGTAATATCAATGCTTTTAAAACATTGAAAATCAGATAGTTATATAGTCTTTACCATTTCACATAATTAATCATTTTCCTCCACAAAATGGATATTATCTTTCAAATACTACCAGCTGCAGTACATCTGGTCTTGCATAATGGCCTACTGCATCATGCTCCATCTTGGATGAAGCCGGAAGATCCATGTCCAGTTCAGCATATATTATCGTCTCTTCATCCCATACCGGATCTGTAACATAATGTCCAAATGGGTCTATTATGCAACTTCCGCCACGACACACCATATCCGGCAAGTCTTTTATCTCTGCTTTTGTATTCAGGTCCTTTGGGTATGACTCTTTTCTGATTATCATATCGGAATTGATAAAATAGCATTTGCCTTCTATCGCTATGTGCTGGATGGTTGCCTGCCATTCAGGGTTATCGTTTGTATTAGGCGAGATATAAATCGTTATTCCCTTTTGATACAGAGCGACTCTGGCAAGCGGCATATAGCTTTCCCAGCATATGAGGCTGCCTATAGGCCCCCATGGTGTTTCCGTGATTGGAAAATAGTATCTATCAGCGTCTCCCCAAACAAGTCTTTCTGACCCTGTGGGTTTTAGTTTGCGATGCACTTTATATGTTCCGTCCGGTTCGAAGATAACATTGCTATTATACAAAGTTCCTCCAACCGCATCTCGCTCTGAGAAGCCAATACTTATATATGCACCATATTTTTTCGCTTCACCCGAGAGCTGAATAAACTCATCTCCGCCGACCACGACAGAAGCATCGTAATATCTCTTCCAGTCCGCCCTTCCTGATTCCGTCCTCTTCCCGACACTGAACCCGAAGTTCATCCCAATGGGATACCCCGGAATGAACAGTTCAGGGAATACTATCAGTTCTGCTTTATTTTCCGCCGCCTCTTCAATATAACCCAGAGCCTTTTTCAGACTTTCCTGCTTATTGAACATAACCGGTTCAGCCTGTACCAGCGCAATGCGGCATATATGTTTTCCTGGATCTTTCATCGTGATATTCTCCTTCCTATCATGTCTATTACAGATATATCTGCCACTTTACATACAGTCAGTTTATGCTCGATTTTCTTCAGTTTCATTTTCCCGTCTCCTGCACAATTCCGATTTGTCAGTATTTCCTTTTCCTCTTTGCTCGTCTGTAAAGCTCTTTTTGCACTTCATCAAATTGTTTCTGCGTTATAATCGCTTCATGTAAATTAGACGCCAAATAACATTCTTTATTAGGACCAGATTTCAATATTTTCACATTTCCTGTATATTTCTCATTGGTGAGAATGGTTTCTATCGCCTTCTTACTCCATCGTTCTTTGCCACGGGAGGTGGGGATATTCCGTTCTGCTAATTCCTCTATGATCGCAGCCTCGCTCTTTCCCTCCAGATACAGCTGAAATATATGCTGAACAACGGTAGACTGGTAAACATCCGGAACCAGGTTCCCGCTTTCGCCTTTCACATAACCATAGCATGGTTTTGAGTATAATCCACTGGTCCCAAGCTCAGCCTTCTGCCTTAAGCCAATTTTGATATTCTCGCTTCGATGCTCATTCTCAGATTGAATAATCGATGCTCTTACTGACAAATCAAATTCTGGAGTATCTTTTGTAATCTCTTTTTCTTCCACCATGAAATAGATTGCCACACCAGCTTTTTGCAACAGACGAATTGATTCTATGCTTTCAACCGTGTCCCTTCCGAAGCGCGACATGCTCTTTACAAGCACATAATTCACCTTGCGATTCTTGCAATCCTCGAGCAGTCGTGCAAACTCTCTCCTGCTTGATCCTGTTTTTGCGGTTCCAACATCTATATAAATATCTCTGATTAGCATATCGTTTCTCTGATATGTATACTGTGATAAAGCAGAAACCTGAGCTGCAAGACTGCGCAACTGTTCCACTCTTGCTGTGCTAACCCTCGCATAGATTCCCACTTTCTTCACTCCAGGGTTATTTTTATATGATGGAATGACACTGACTTTTGAGCCTATAGCCATTTCTTCCTCCGTTAGACTAATCATCAATCGCAACAATATTATCCTCTTGTTTATTAGTCTACTTTTGTATATTCTTTCCTATATTTATATATACAATCACATCATTTTTGTCCATTTGGTTATTAGTCTATCAGAATTTGGCGAAACTTGATAGAGCTTTTTGATAATAGTTCCATAGTCTCCCACCCCTCTGACAATAGTTGTTCAGCCTCGCCCTGCTGATTTCCAGTGGTCGAAACTATTGTCAAAGCAATAAAAAAGGGATTCCGGGAAATCACCCTATCTGGATGAAATCCTCAGAATCCTTCTATTTCAGGCTTTTTCAGCCCTCTTATTTGTTTTCGCGTGACAGCAGTACTACCGTCTCGACATGTTGTTCACTGTCCAAACCATCCCCAACGGATATTATCATATCCTTCTCGATGATTGGCAGACGGAAGGTGATTGACTTCAGCCACTGACCGTTTGGCTGGCGCTCTTCGTAGATCTGGATTTCCTCAATAAGCGACTCCATCAGCTTACGCCGTTCCTCCTCATTCATCAGTGAATAGAACTTGTCAAAGTAAATCAGGATCTTATAGATATTGTCCCCTGTGACCTTTTCGGATTCGATGGATTGCTTTTTCGCCCTCGCCTCTATAAGGCTCTGCTCCTGGTCATCGATATTATCATACATCCGGTACAGACGGTCATCCAGGTCTGCTTTCAGTCGCTTATAGTGTCTGCCGTCCGGATCCAGCGCCTCAATCTCTTCCAATGTTTTCCGCTTTACGGCATAGGACTGTTTCAGCTGTTTTTCCAGGGCCGTGATCTCCTGATCGATGACGGTAGTGTCTACCTTCATGTTGATCTTTTCCTGCATCATAGATGCGAACCGGGGATTGGCTACCAGTTTTGTGATCACTTCCACTACGGCCGCATTCAGAACATCTTCATTGATCTGCTTTTTATAATCACACTTATGACCCCTGGTCATCGTTCTGTGCTTGCAGCCATAGTAAAAGAAATCCTTATACTTTGTACCGTCTTTGCGGTGCTTGATGCTCTTGTTGCCATACATGCCGGCTCCGCAGATCGGACATTTCACCAGTCCTGAAAGCAGGTGTGTCCTGGTATCCTTGGCCTTGTTCACATGCTCGTATTTCTTTGCCTGGGCGATCATCTTGACCTGGGCCTGATTCCACATCTCTTCAGACACAATACCCTCATGCAGGCCGTCAACTACAAGATAATCATCCTGTTCGACCAGCTTGTACTCATTACGGGTACCGTGAACCTTCTCCGTCTTCCGGCGGCCATAGGCGATCTTCCCGCAATATACCGGGTTCTTAATGATCTTACGGATCAGGGCCGCGTCAAACAGGGGATTCTTTCCATTATGTCTCGGGATCTTACGGATCCCGTGGTTCTCCAGATACTTGGCAAGACCGTTCGCACCGATATCCGTGGAGACCCACTGTTCAAAAATGGTACGGATCGCAGGCGCCTCCTCTTCATTGATCTCCAGCACACCGTTCTTCAGGTTGTACCCATAAGGGGGAAACCCGCCGTTCCACTTTCCATCTCTTGCTTTCTGAATCCGTCCTTCCATGGTTTGGACACGGATATTCTCACGCTCGATCTCTGCCACTGCCGACAGGACTGAGATCATCAGCTTACCGGCATCCTTGGAGGAATCAATGCCATCTTCCACACAGATCAGATTGACACCGAAATCCTGCATGGTCTGCAGGGTGGAAAGGACATCGGCGGCGTTCCGCCCAAAGCGTGACAGTTTAAAGACCAGCACAAAGGAAACATCATCCTTGCCGGTCTTGATATCCTCCATCATACGGTTGAATTCATCCCGGCCTTCTATGGATTTTCCGGACTTACCGGCGTCTTCATACTCCCCGGCGATCTCATACTCATTGAATTCAGCGAAGGCCCGCATACGGGTGCGCTGTGCTTCCAGGGAGTATCCATCGATCTGCATCGCGGTCGAGACACGGGTGTAAACATATACTTTCTTTTTTTCTTGATTCACCTTGATCTTCCTTCTGCTTTAAGTTTGGACTTAGTTGTCACGTTAATCTTAGCATATTTGCTCTCTGATTACAATAAAAAAGGAGCCGGTCCATTGGTCAAATACTAATGCATATACCAATGAACCGGTCAGTACCTATGCTGCCTTACGTGCCAGCGCACTCAGCTGCATATACTTTCGATACATTTCTTTGATCTGTTTCATCCTGTAATAATTATCCGGATCCGGCAGTGTGTCCAGACCCATCTCCCCGGCGTACTTCTCGATCATATTTGCGAGAAAGTCCGCCAATCCGCTCCATTCATCATTCCAGGGCATCTTGATTCCTCCTCTGATTTCTGCTTTTGTCTCTGTGCTGACGGCCTGCATAGGTCTTTAGTATCTCCGGCGGTATCCGTTCCAGCAGGGCGACCGTCTGTTCATAATCACGCTGAAGCTGAAGATCGGCCATTCTCTTCAGGACGCTTTCCTGTTTACTTTCCTTAAGAGCAGCTGTCAGGTTCTCATTTTTCCGGACAAGAGCTTCGTTCTCTGCAGTCAGATCCTGAAAGGCACCCTTGTACTTCTTCATCTGAGTGCTCATCTTTTCGACATTCGGGATATACTTGTCCAGATACCTGCAGATCTCCGCTGCCTTTGCTTTGGCATTAAACATACTGACCTGGGAGAGCAGCTTATCCAGCTTCTCCCTCTGCTTGTTCAGTCTTGTCATTTCCTTGAACACCCGGGGAGGGATGTGATCCCGACCGGTCTCACTGGCGCTCATGCCTCGCTCCAGATCCGGAAATTTCCTGACCATCTGCTCCCAGAAAGCATCCTGCCACTGCGTCAGTTTCTTCTTATTCCCGATGATCTCCTTGGCGCAGAGCCTGCCGTCCTCCGTCAGCGGGACAAAAGAAAGGTGCATATGGGGCGTTTTCTCGTCCATATGCACCACAGCTGAAATGATCGTATCCGGATTCTGTTTCTGTTTGATAAAGTCCAGCGCCGTTTGGAAGAAGGTCCGGATCTCCTCCCGCTTTTTGTCCTTAAAGAATTCCGGGCTGGCTGTCACCAGCATCTCCACAAGCCTTACACTGTCTGTCCGTGTCCGGCACCCGGCAGCAGCGATCTGCTTCTCTGCCTCAGTCCGGTACTTTCCCTGCGGCTCGATCAGATGAAAGTTCAGATGACTTCGGCTGGTGTCCACGTCCGGATTACTTGCGTATTTCTCTTTTGTTCTCTCATTGTGGGCCTCGATCCCGCTGATCTCTGGTCCCTTATATTTCGCAAATCTCATAATCGCATATTGTGCTCCCATATTGTCCTCCCTGCGGTCTCCCGCGTTATAAAAGTCTTTCTTTTTTGCGTTCGTACGTACTTGTGTACATTTGATGGATGTTTAAGGAGTGTACGCTTGTACGCACGTACACAGTTTTTGTGCTGTCTTATAAAAAGGGATTGTTGTGATCGATGATCTCTACGCCGCGATATCCCCGGCAGCGTTTGCCTTTTCCCCGATAAATGTTGTTATCAGGTATCAGGTGATAAGTCCCTGAATATTGGGACAGGTAGTTGGCAAAGCTCTTCATGGACAGCGCGTTCTCCGCATTGTCCTCACACCATTCCTTATATGCCGCGTACAGATCGCTGGTCGCCGCTTTACTGTCCTCATGGAAGGTGAGATATCCTTCGGAAGTCAGGAACTCCGGAATGTTGTTGGCATCCTTTACAATGGCGGCAATATTCTCCTTTGACCG
The DNA here is from genome assembly GCA_902788035.1 of uncultured Lachnospiraceae bacterium. Classification (GTDB taxonomy): domain Bacteria; phylum Bacillota; class Clostridia; order Lachnospirales; family Lachnospiraceae; genus Chordicoccus. The sequence goes on from CADAIL010000013.1 coordinate 57,479, forward strand.
TTCGCTGATGGTGAAACGATAGTCATTTGCAATAAGCCGCTGCAGGCCTTCCAGACACCACAGGAAAATGCCCTCTTTTTCAGCAGCCAGCTTGTCCATCAGATAGGGGTCATCGACACGATCCGCCGGTTTGTCCTTCGTTGTGATCACGATCTGTCGGCGAAAGAACCCGTCAGACCGGTCGTGCAGTGCGGTGAGGGCACCATTTCCGAAACAAAGAAACCGGACATAAAGGAGTGTCTGATAGCTCTGCTCATGCTTCCTTTCAACATCCATCTGACATTCGGAAGTGACGATCGATTTGATATAGTTCGTTTTGGTCAGCGCGCTCATATCCATATCGTCATCCACCATAAGAAGCCGGTCTTCCAGATCCGCCCTGGCAAAGTCATTTTTTTCGACCTTCTGGATACTGGTTGTATTCATATTGACTCCAAGAAGAGATCTCATGACAAGACCAATGCGGGACTTGCCTTCACCGCCTTTCCCGATCAGCATCAGCATCTTCTGTGCTTTGGTCGTCGGGATCAGGCAGTATCCCATATATTCCTGCAGTGTCAGGATATCCTCCGGTATCAGAAGCTCAGAAAGAAACCCCAGCCAAACACCCGGCATGTCTGCATCCGGGTTGTAATCGACCGTCAGCCGGTTGCGGCAGTATTCTTTATCCCCGGTGAAACGGCCATCCAGATACCAGGTGCCGTTTGCCACATGGATCCGGTCATAGTGCAGCGGGATGTCCTCCGAATAAGCCATGAGCTTGATCGTTTTCAGCAGGTCGTCCACCTTCCTGGCCACGCCGCTTTCCTTCCATTCACTGATATCATCAAAGATGATCTGCTTCAGGCCGCCTTCATCAGGCACGAGACCATCCACTGTAAAAAACCTTCCGTGAATGCATTTCATTGGATGTGCCGACAGAAAACTGCAGGAATAAATCAATTCATTGATCTGCCTGTCCTTTGTGACCCATGCCGGCGCATCAGCCGGCAATACGTTCGTTCTCGTCCAGTCCGCCGATCATTCCGTCCTTCATAAGATCCTTTACTGTTGCTGCCCGTTGCTCCAGAGTCCCCACCGTCAGGATGTCTGCCAGATATTCGACGTAATCGAGCATCTGGCAGGCTTCCACAAACCGGTCATCATAATCGCCATCCATGCTTGTGGGTGCATACCGTACCTTCCAGTCCTCCAGAAGGTGCAGATAATCACAAAGCACCCGCTGACAGTAACGTTCGTCTTCACGAAACGCCCTGATCATCGGGTGCTTAGGTTTCGCAAGTGCCGCTGCGGACGGAGGCTTGTCCGGATCGATCCCAAAGTCCGCAGCCAGCTTCTTCGCCGCTTCATAGGGCCTTAGAGAGAAGAGCCTCGCTGTCAGATCGATCACATCCCCGGCAGCCCCGCAGCCAAAACAGTAATAATAATCTTCATTCAGCTTCAGGCTGGGATGCCGGTCATCATGGAAGGGGCACCTCACCATACCGTGGCGATTTGGCTGCAGCCCGTACATCTTTGCCGCGTCAGGCACGCTCACACTTGCTTTTACAGTTTCAAATAGATTCATAGTCTGGTTCCTCCTTTGGATTTTATTCGGATACCTGATCCTGATGTCTTATACGGAGGAAAAACGGCGGACTTGAAAAATTGGGCGATATTGGGATTTGGGAGGAGTGGACGGAGGAAAAATTGCAAAAACGCAATCGAGTCCGGTTTTCAAAACCGAATTCGAAGTATAATCAAAAACACCAGATTATCACGCGATATAACTTGCTCTCCGACTTGCTCCTTGATATAATCAGAGAGCAAGATAAGGAACAAGTTAAAGAGCAAGTAGTTCGAAGGGAGTATTGCACATGGCATTACCAATCAATGTGGAAGACTTAATTCATCAACGAAAAGTGGAGAGAACACGTATTGAATATAAGGCAGACTGGAATCCCGAGCCGATCATTCATTCGATCACGGCCTTTGCCAATGATTTTGACAACATGGGCGGTGGTTATATACTAATCGGGGTGGAGGAAGTGAACGGCAGACCAAAACTGCCGCTTGAAGGTCTCGATCCTGATTCGATCGACGCGATCCAGATGGATCTCCTGAATAAATGCAATTTCATTGAACCGCGCTGTATTCCTGTCGTAGAGCCCTATACGATTGACGGGAAAGATATTCTTGTTTTGTGGGTTCCCGGTGGTGAAGACCGCCCTTACAAATGCCCTGAAAAGGTATATACGCAAAAAGGCGGAGAAAAGAGTCCGAAGGCTTATTATATTCGAAAAGGCGCCCGCACACTAAAAGCTAATGCCCGGGAGGAACGCGAGCTGATCTCTTTGGCGCGAGACATTCCGTTTGATGACCGCATCAACTATCATGCCGATGTTGTCGATATGAAACCTGCCTTACTGGCCGATTATCTTCATACTGTCGGAAGTGATCTTTACGAGAATGCATTAAACCGTTCTGTTGAAGAGGTTGCTACGGATATGCAGCTTGTCAGAGGTCCTTCAGAATATCGGAAACCACTGAATGTCGGACTCATGTTTTTTAATGAACATCCGGAACAGTTCTTCTCGTTCGCACAGATTGAAGTCGTGGACAAGCCGGACCCGACCGGAATCGGCATGACAGAGAAAACCTTCAAAGGTCCTTTGGACCGCCAGCTTAGGGATGCCCTTGCTTATATCCGGAACTACATCATCAAAGAGTATGTCACTAAGGTACCCGACAGTGAGCTTGCCGTTCGCGCATTCAACTGGCCTTATCAGGCCGTTGAGGAAGCTCTCAGCAACGCGGTTTATCACCGATCGTATCAGATACATGAGCCGATCACAGTCACGATAACCCCGGAGAAGCTGGAAATATTAAGTCTTCCGGGGCCAGACCGCTCGATCACGGATGAACATCTCGAAAACCGTGTGCTGATATCAAGAAGATACAGGAACCGCCGTATCGGCGACTTTCTGAAAGAGCTGGATATTGTGGAAGGCCGGAACACCGGAGTGCCCCTCATTGTCAGCTCCATGAAGAATAACGGTTCCGGTCTGCCCGTCTTTGAAACCGATGAAGACCGAAGCTACTTTCTGACTGTGTTGCCGATCCACCCATACTTTATAAAAAGGCCGGACACTCATATTAGTGAACAGCCGGAGAAGGATTCCTCCCGCAGATCCAGGAATGAACTGCATCGTCTTATCATCGAATTGCTGAATACACAGGGGAATCTATCTACAAACGAAATCGCATCAGCACTCGGTTATAAAAGGCGTACGAATACTTTGCGTGCTGTGATAAGTGAAATGTTAGAAACAGGAGAAGTGGCTTATCTTTATCCGGATAAACCAAACAGTAGAAATCAAAAAATCTGTCTTGCAAAAGCCAGAGAATAGATCAGACATTTAGGCAAAGGAGGAACCATGCTATGTCTCAGGCATATCTTCCCGGCGATACGCGGCAGCGCATCCAGGACTTAATTAAAAACAGCAGCATCACCCAGGCCGAGCTGGCAGGCATCATCGGCCTTTCTGAAAGTGCGCTCAGCCGCTACCTGAAAGGCCAGACCCAGATGCTCGGCGACGGGTATATCATTAAGATTGCAAAGCACTTTAATGTATCCACAGACTTCCTACTGGGAGAAACGGACATCCCGGATCGGAAGAATTATGATATTGAAGAATTGGGGCTTTCCGCAGAATCCGCGAAATTACTGTATACCGGAAAGATCGATTCCGGCATCTTAAATCTGTTGCTCGAGAATCAGAAATTCGTGCACCTTATCCGCCTGCTTGCCCTCTATAAGGATGAAACTATGCTTGACGGCATAAGGGCCGCAAATCAGAATTATACATTTCTGCGATCCCTCCTTATAGGCCAGGCCAGATTTCATCCCGAAGATGCTGCGACGGCCACAGACCTGGCACAGAAGATATCGGATCTCAAAACACCTCCGGTCTCCGCGGATACCGATGCAATAAGGACGGTCTTTATGCAGATCGTCGCGGATATAAAGGCAAGCGCTGCCGCTGAAAGCAAAAAATATCAGGCTGCTACTGCAGAAATACTGGAGGACTTCCGGAACACACTGACAAAAGGCGAGGAAGGATTTGACCTGAAATCTCTTACTGTTGATGATATGGTGCAGGCCATCATGCATTATGCGAGACAAGAGAATTTCCCGCCAGATACTCTATCAAACCTGGAAGAGACTCTGACAGAATTGTTTGAATCCGCAAAGGAGCCCGGCAATGACGAATGAGCAGCTCTGTTCTCTCGTCCGGGAAGGAGATAAAGCTGCCGAAGCAGCCCTGATTGAAAATGTCATGCCGTCCATCCGGATCACAGCCGCAAATATCCAAAAGCGTTATTCCGGCATCCTGCTTGAAACGGATGACCTGGTGCAGGAAGCCCTGATCGGAATGCTCCGGACCTTTAAGACGTATGACCCGGAAACCGGAAATCTGTTCCTGACCTATGCGCAGGCAATTGCAGAAAACGCGATGCTGGATTATGTGCGGAAATGTGCATCTGCGATTCCGGTTTCCGGCAGCATTCTCAGTCTTGACGCTTCGCCGCCGGGATTTGATTCCGAAGCAAATATCACTTACGCAGATATTCTCCCAGACGATTACGGCAAAAATCCTGAGCAGCTTTTTATCAGACAAGAGACCATTACAGAAGTCCGAAATGCCCTTGGGAAAATCTCTGATCGTGAACGGACCTATCTTCATTACCGCTTCGGTTTTCTCGATTATGTTCTTCATGATCAAAGCGAAACCGCCGCGCATTTTCATCTCAGTCTGAGCCGGGCAAGGCATACGGAAAAAGCCGCATTAAATAATGTCCGCCGCGCGCTCCCCGGGCAATAATCGTTCCTTTCGTTTTTTCGATATACCTCCATTCCGCAGACCGTGCCGGTACAGGTCCCGTGACATACGTCACTTCGCCTGTACCTTTTCTTTGCTCAAGCTGCTCCCTCTACGGGAGCAGTCTTTCGCACATCTCGCGGCAAAGCCGCTTCGATGTACGTTAGCCGTCGAATGTGCACTCGTGCCCTAAAGGACTAGCTTCGCGTCGCAAGCACGGTGCACGCTCTCCGGCTTTATCGCGCAAAATACGGAAACAGAACACGCATCAAAGGGGCGCGTTCTGTTTCCGTATTCGGTCTGCTTCATAAAAGTATAACACACTAGACTTTCCCTGGAAAGTCGTGTGCCAAAAGGGACGCTGTCCGCCTTTGGAATCCCCTGCCACGAAACCTATGGTTTCTTTGGATTCTTCCTTTTCTTCTCCGGCAGTTCTTCCCACATGCTCCGAACCAACCCGCACAGGAACTCCCAGTTATCAACGTCATCCACCAGAAGCATCTCCTTCCCCCGTCATGAGGCATTTCCAGTTCTGCATCCAGCATCAGCTTCACTGCCACCGGAACCGGCTTAACCAAAAGACTGTCATCGTATATCCCACCAAATACCCTTCCTCGATAATAAAGAATGTATTCGCCCATCATCGCCCGGCTGTTGACTTCATCCAAATCTGATAATTGCTCCAGAACAAAGTCCAGATACTCTTTTGTTGATGCCATACTCTCCCTCCTATCCGTTTACAAGCTTCAGGAACTTTTTATCGTTCATCTGCTCATTCGTAATATATTTCCCGTCATGAAACAGCGCATAATTTGTAATCGGAGTCGGCGCATTCTGTGCTTCCTCCCTACTTTCAATATGAATTGCATGGAAGGATATGTCATTCTCTTTAGCGGTCTGTTCCAAAACCGGAACATACTTTGCATTGAACGGGCACTGACTGGTATAGTACAGAACATAGCCTTTTTCTTCTACGTGTGGATGCTTTGCACATTCCTTGAACCCAGGCTTGTCTGCTTCCTTTCCAAAAGGCATATACCACAACTGGATTCCATTATCCGCTTCATCACACATAGTAAAACCTTTATATTTCAGGAACTTTGGATCAGCAAGGAAAGGCCTCTTCTTTGCCGCCGCCAGTATGCACAGCCCTTTCTTCCCCTTTTCTTTACTATCTTCGGTACAGGCATCCAGTAGATCCGTAGAGTATCCATGTCCCTTGAAGGAGCCGGACACCCACAGGCAGTCAATATACATATATCCATCGGCATTGATCGGAACCCAGGCATTCTCAGCCGGAATATACTCAATAAAGCACTTTCCTCGCTCCACGCTCTTGAGAAAAACAAGTCCTTAATCAAATCTGTCTGCCAGCCACGCCTTCTTCGATGAAACCTGAACATCCTTATTATTGGAAATGGCACAGCAGATGTGTTCCTTTTCCAGATTATCCTTTGTAACTCTGATGTACTCTATATGTTGAGTCCCCCTCTTTATAGATCAAATATACTCATCTGCGGATATTTCTCCGGCAGTTCACTCATAAACCTGAAACAATCCTCCGGACTTGACAGAACCCCGTTTGCTTTACAGATCCTTTGAAATATCTCAGTCAGTTTCCTGGCTTTGGAGCTTGGTAGTTCATACGCGTTTCCATATCGTTTGATATAGCGTTCCTTCATCCCCGGAAAATGCTTGTCAAGCGCAGCATAATAGTATTCCCGGTCGCCTTCCCTGAGCGTTAGTCTCATACCAAAATCTATGATGCCTTTTACGCCGACCAGAACGCATTCATTGAGGATAGCTGTAATATTTTCTTCTGTATCATTGATAAATGGCAGAATCGGAGTCAACCAAACCACAGTGGGAATTCCCCTTTTCTGCATTGCCAATTTTCCTAAACATGGTTTTTCCCTGCCTTACAAATTCCCGGAAAATCGAAAAGCGTGTCGGCAGGTAATACCCAGTACTAAGTGACGGTTCCCATCACTTAACTGGGCGGGACCTTGCCCTCGACCCACGCAGGATCGTTCCACCCTGCACCCGGACAATGGGGATGCTTCCCCTTGACCCCTGCCGATCACCTGCACATCAGTTCCGCATCCAAGAGAAAAATCCTCTCACTTATCCCAATCTCAACAGCCCTCAATGCAAGTAACTGAAGAAAAATAAATTCCAGTAAAAAAGATTTCTTCTCCCATAAATCCCAGAAAAAATGACCGGAAGGGAACCATCCCGGAAAAAAGCGCAAAAAAAGAGACCAACTTTTTACGGTTGATCTCTCTCCATTACAGAAGTCAGAACTGCCCTTGTATCATAAAAGCGACAACAGACAAATTTCTGCTGTCGCTTTATTATGCGCGATTTATTATACCAAATATGATTACGATTACTTATTTTAATTTAATGGCACTTCTAACAAATTGGCCTCTGTATTATTTCCCGAATCCGACTGGTAAATCAGAAGAAATGCTACCTGATCAGGATCAATGACCTTTCGGAAATTAGACTGTCCGTAAGCATCTGTCAGAGACTCGTCTGTATAGCCAAGAATATTTCCGCCATCCAGATAGCCCAATCTTGTGCCATCCTTCAGGACAACCCCAACAAAATCAGGAATCCCAAGGACATCGCCATTTATTTCGTGTGAGTTCTCCGAAGTATAGTCCAGCCTAATGGAGATCGGGGAGATATTGACATCCTTCAACACAAAATCTGTTCCCTCAATCTGCTTTCCGACATCGATCGTTTTTCCGGAACTTACAGACGGAAGTTGAATCGTAAAATTCCATTTGCCTTCGCCTTCTTTATCGTCTTCAAAAGCTGCTTTCGATACAGTCCCCAGGTTCTTAAAATCCACATGGATCTTCTGTCCTAACAAACTCATGTCCTGCCGAGAATCCCATGCAGTCAGAACAAACTCAAGGTTACCTTCATCATCCTTGTAGTATTGTATCAGGTTTCCGTTTTCATCTGTCTTAAGTGATGTCCCGTCCTCGTAAGTTCCAGTTCCAAGTGCATCTGCCAGATCCGGCAAAATTCCATCATAAAAACCGCCAGTCCAGTTAATAGATGAATTCTGATGCATTTTCCCGTCATCCATCAGTTCCTTCTCATCTGCTTCAGAATCGAGATATACGTCTATATTGTCAAATGATGGTTCTTTTCCATCTTCGATATCATATCCCTGAACCTTAAACGAAATATGCATAACTCTGTCATCGATAATCACTGTATTTGGTAACACGGTTATATCATTATCTGTTACCGCAAGGCCTGAAAGATTGTTCTGCTGCTCTTCAGAAATATTATCATCAGTAACAGCGACTCCCTGATCAATCAGGCTCTGCTGTTCCTGTGGTGTAGCCTGGATGGTTCCCTGCATTCCCCTGCTCCAGAGATGAAACCCTGCTGCGGCAGCTGTGATACCAGCACAGGCGATAGCAACTACGCATGCCGCTGCCGCTGTCTGCGATTTAAAGAAATGCAGATATCTGCGGCCCGTTCCTTTTTCATGATCCTTATGCTGAAGTTCAATCATTTCTATCTTCTCCTCTCTGATCACCTGGAAGACTTCATCAGCTTTTGCCCGGACAATTTCAGGCACTTCTATTCTTCCCTCGAACACATCCTGATGTTTTTTCATTGTCGGCACCCCCTAACTAATCCTGGTAGTATCTTTTCATCTGTTCCCGTCCTCTTGCCAGACGCGTTCTCACCGTGCTGTCTGGAAGCTCCAGCATCTGCGCAATTTCAGAAGTCCTGTACCCCTGGCCATAAAACAATTCCAGTATGATACGGTATTTTTCGTCAATTCCTGACAACGCATCTTTCCACTCAAGAGTACATTCATCCTCTGCTGCAGGTTCTTCCCATTCCTCCAATGATATTTGAGTGGCTCGCTTTCTTCTTAAATCAAAACATCGATTCATCAGAATGCGTGTATACCATGTCCGAAAGAATTCCGGCTTTTTCAGGGTTCCCATTTTCTCCCATAAAACGAGAAGCGTGTCCTGAATAGCGTCAGCTGCGTCTGCATCATTTGACAGGATTGCGTACGCTGTGCGGTACATTTCTTCCATCTGAAGCTGCATCAGTTCCGTAAAAGCGTCCGGATCCCGCTTGATGGCCTTCTGTAATAACTTTCTTGTTGACTTGTCCATTTTGCTTACTCCCACGCGTTGAAGCTTGTTAAGAAAAAGTATCTGTCTTTTTCCTTACACCTATTAGACGGATCAGTCGCATGAAATGTCTCATTCACCAAAAAGAAAATCAAAATTTTCATGTCCCCTATTACAACAGCAATTCTTTGAAAACATTGCTGGTTTCTCCTCTACATGTCGTACTACAATGATGAGCCGTAATTTCCAAACAATGAAAAGCAGCTAACAGAAACGCGGATTTCTATCAGCTGCAGAAGATATTACTATGTTAATTCATCGTTCAATCAATCATCTGGAAATATTTGAATGCCTCCCTGATAGCTTCTTCCTTCTCCTTTGGTGTTTCCGGTGACCAGCTGTCCTCACTCTTTGGCAGATTATAATTCTTCCGTTCAATGATCCCGCATTTCCGCTTCGTTTTCGCGATATTCAGATGGCTTACATGAAACCCATACTTTTCCTGCACCCATTCCTGAATCTCCTGATAGGTTGCCTTACTCTCAGCTGCCGTCAGATCCATCTCCTCCATGTCCAGTGTAATACTGACATGATGTTTTGCTCCGGAAAGTTTGGACAATAAGCAGACTGTCTCGACGTGGCAGCTCTGCGGAAACATATCGCACGCGCACACCCTCTCAAGTTCATACATGCCTTCACACAGGATCTTAAGATCCCTGGCCAGCGTCGCGCTGTCACAGCTCACATACACAATCCGGTCCGGCGCAAGCTCACGGATCACACGAAGGAGGGACGGCTCGCAGCCCTTTCTCGGCGGATCGAGCACAATCACATCCGGTCTCACCAGCGGATTCTCCTCATCGAAATACCCACGTTCTGCCACGTCCTCAGCTGCCGCCGCAAAAAACTTCATGTTCGTGACCCCGTTTCTCTGCGCATTGGCCTTGGCGTCTTCTATAGCCTCAGGCACGATCTCAACGCCGTAGACCTCATGGGCTTTCGACGAAAGGAAATGCGAAATAGTCCCGATCCCGCAGAAAAGGTCGAAGACAGTCTCCTCCCCTGTGAGCGCCGCATACTCAACCGCCTTCCCATAGAGCTTCACCGTCTGCGCAGGGTTGACCTGATAAAACGAGAGCGGCGAAATGCGGAAGGAGTAATCAAGAAGCGTATCCATAATCCATGGCTCACCATAAAGAGAAATGACCTCCTGCCCGAGGATGACATTAGTCCGCTTTGTGTTGACATTGAGGCAGATGCTGGTGACTCCGAAAATCTCCTTAAGGCGGCTTACCAGCACGTCAGACTTGGGCAGCTTCCTTCCGTTTATGACAAGACAGATGAGGACCTGACCGCTTGAGAAGCCCTCTCTTACGAGCAGGTGCCTAAGGAGTCCGGTTCCTGTCCCCTCATCATAGGCGGAGATTTTGTATTCTTCTGCAAATGCCAGCACCGTCCGCAGAATCTCCTCATTCTTTTCCGGAGACAGAGCGCAGTCTCTTATATCTATAATGCTGTGAGTTCTGCCCGCATAGTAGCCGGCAACCAGCTTTCCCTCTTTATTTTTTCCGATGGGGTACTGGGCCTTATTCCTGTATCTCCACGGATCCTCCATGCCCATGATCGGCTCCATAGGGATGTCGCGAAAACCTCCGATTCTCTCGAGATTCCTTCGAACAACGCCCTCCTTGAACTCGAGCTGCTTTGCATAGTTCATCGCCTGCAAGCGGCATCCGCCGCACTGCCTTGCGACGGCGCAGCGGGGCTCCACCCGGGCCGGAGAGGGCGTTAGGATTTGCTCGAGCCTTGCGTAGGCAAAGCTTTTCTTCGGTCTTGTGATCTTTGCCAGGACCGTATCACCGATCACGGCATCCTTGACGAACAGAGTATAGCCGTCCGCATGACCTATACCGTCGCCTTCATTGGTCATATCGACAATATCCGTCCGGACAATGTCGTTCTTGTTGAACATGTATGTAGCTTCTGCCTTCTTTTTCTTTGCCATATCTTTCCTCTGCAAAAACACGGGTCCGGCACTTGTACGCAAACGCGCGAGACCGGACCCGTGACCTTCTTCAAATTATTTTCCTGTTCTTCTCAGGTTGGTGTCAAAGAACCTGTTCCATCCGAGCCACGTCTCCTCAGCGGGACCCGACTCGAGCACCTCCGACATCGTCTCGAGCTTGGCATCCGTATTGTCTGCCAGGTTGAGGGCCATAGCCTCAATGATAGCGGGCTTCTTCGGTGAGCCGTACTCGTACTCGCCATGGTGAGCGAGTATACAGTGCTTGACCATCATCTCGAGCTCTGCCGGGAAGCCTTCTATGCGGGAGGCGTGGTCATGCACCATCTCCGCCCCGATCATGATATGGCCGAGTAGCTGGCCGTCATCCGTGTACTCATTAAACGGGAAATCAGAAAGCTCCTGCACTTTGCCTATGTCATGGAGCATGGCGGCTGTGAGCAGCAGATCCCTGTTGATGGCCGCATAGCTGCGAGCCAGGAAGTCACACATTTTTGTCACCTGCAGAGTGTGCTCAAGAAGACCGCCCACGAAGCTGTGGTGGACAGTCTTGGCTGCGGAGTGACCGGCAAAAGCTGTCACGAACTCTTTATCATCGGCAAAGAAGCTGAGAAGGAGCTGCTTCAGGTATGTATTCTCTATAGACCGGATATAGTTCATGAGCTCGCTGTACATTACCTTTCGGTTCTTCTTAGTGACCGGAAGGTAATCCGCCGGGATATACTCGCCCGGGTCGGCTTTTCTCACCTGCTTGAGTGATGCCTGCAGCTGTCCGTTGAAGTTACTGACGCTGCCGGCTACATAAATATAATCGAGAGCTTCGAACTCACCGATGGCGCCGGAATTCGGGTCCCAGATTTTACAGTCGAGCTGACCGGTCTTGTCCTGCAGTATGACGTTCTCATAATTCCTGCCGTTTTTTGTCACAGCTGACTGTTTGTGCTTGCAGAGGTAAATATCCTGTATGCGTGACCCTTCTTTGAGCTCACTGATATAACGCATGAAAGTCTCCAATCTATTTTTTCAACAGTTCAGACGGGCTGTTCTCAAGTTGCGTTTCCGGCAGCAAAGCATCTATCTTCGTAAGAAAAACATTGCATATCCGACTGAGAGATCAGTAAATGCGACTGCATTTACTAAGCTCGCAGGGTAGGATATGCGTTTTTCGATGAAGATGATGTTTGCGCCGGTTTAGGAACTCAGTTGCAGCCCGTCTGAACTGCCTATTTTTTACTTCCCACTTAGTATAGCAAGTCGAAAGGAAAATTCAAGTCTCACTCTCGTGTTCCGACCGTCATCGGCAGGGTGACCTCCACATATTCCCCCGCGCCGAATCTCTGCACGGTCATGACGATTGCGTCTCCCGGCTGTTTTGTGACCAGGCGCTGACCAAGTACCGCGAGTGATGTGACATTCGTGTCATCGATAGCCGTGATGACATCTCCCGGCTGGATTCCTGCCTGCTGGGCGGGTGAATCATCAAATGCCTTTACGACGTACACGCCGGTCGGCACTCCGGTAACTTCCGTCATGACGGCCGAGACATCCTGCCCTCTGATTCCAAGATAGCAGAGCTCCTCATTGTTGGAGAGTCTCTCCAGAAGATTCTTGATTGGGGAGATCGGAATGACCGAGATGCAGTCTGATCCCTTCTGGACATATTTCTGGGCTATAATTCCCAGGACCTGGCCTTTCATGTTGATAAGCACTCCGCTGCCGGTCTCAGTTCCCGGTATGTCCGTATCAATCATAGTATACGCGCCATCAGTCACGACCACTTTTCGCGACATGGCCGCGACACGCCCGACTTCAAATGCACGCTCTGTGCCGCAGGGAGATCCCACAGCGATAACCGTCGTGCCTGTCGTGGTCCCGTACGAGGTCCCCAGCTGTGCTATGCTGACTGCATGGAGAACATTGTCAGGGACAGCCTGCAGGGATACCTGCACAATGCAGAGTCCGGTCACCGGGTCACGGCTGACAAAGCTTCCCTCTACCGCCGTGTTGTTTACAAATGTGACCATGATTGTCGCAGCCTCAAATGCCGCGTCCTGTTCTGTCAATATGAGAAGGTTCTGACCGTTATCCGCAATAATGATGCCGCTCCTTGATGTGACGGCCTCATCGATACCGTCAGCGTACGCTTCCGCCCCCTCATAGCCGGACACAGTGACCATGGAAGTCCTCACCTCATCGGCGACCGCCTTGACCGCACGGTTAAAGCGCTCGAGGTCTTCTACCGCAAGTTCGGTCTTCTCTTCCTCCGTGAGTGCCTCCTCGGGAGGACGCTCCTCCCCGGAAGCATCTGACTCGGCCATATCTGATTCCGCGGTGTCCTGTGACATGTCTTCATAGTACTCTTCGTCATCGGGGATCGTCACGGCGCTGACGGACTGACGCATACGCATATTAAAAACAGCCGAGCATGTAAGACCGGCTATAAGACCGAATACCAGAGCCGAAACAACCAGTTTTAGCACATATATGCGCCTCTTTTTCGGATCGACCGGCACATCTTTTACTGTCTCTTTTATAAAAGAATACTCTTCGTCAGGATTATCGTTGTCTTTTCTTTTTAAGTTCTCTTCCATTTTTTCGAACACGCGGATTCTCGGATCCTTCTTGCAAAAAGGCAGACTCTGAACGTATACCAAACTTAAGTGTATCATTTGAATATGAACAATTTATGAATGGGATGTAAAGGTAGACAAAGGAAAGTCTTTTATACGACGCAACTTTAGGGTACAATAATCATATGAATGAGAAAGCATTACACACACTGGAATATGATAAAATCGTTACCTTGCTCGAGGAGCGGGCTACTTCCGCCCCCGGCAAGGCTCTCTGCCGTGCGATCACGCCTTTGACGGACATTACGCAGATAGAGACGCTGCAGGAGGAGACAGCCGCAGCCGTCGGGCGGATATTTGCAAAAGGCAGTATATCTTTCGGAAACACATTCGACGTGAACGCCTCACTCCTGCGCCTCCAGCTTGGCAGCGCCCTGGGCATCCGAGAGCTTCTTCAGATCTGCAAGCTGCTGGAGAACGCATCCCTGGTCCGCGCTTATGGCAGGAAGGAACGCGAGGATCAGCCCGACGATATCCTGACGATTCTTTTCAACGGACTTGACCCAATTCCGTCCGCTACAAATGAAATCCGCCGCTGCATCGTCTCTGAGGACGAAGTCAGCGACAATGCGTCGAGCAATCTGAGACAGATCCGCAGAAGCATTAAAGCAGCAGGAGAGCGCATTTATTCCGAGCTCAACAAAATCATTGCTCAACACTCCAAAGATTATCTGCAGGACAGCATTATAACAACACGCGACGGGCGCTACTGTGTCCCGGTAAAGGTCGAGCACAAGGCCAATGTCGGCGGCATTGTCCACGATATGAGCTCGTCCGGCAGCACTCTGTTCATAGAGCCGGCATCTGTCGTCAAGCTGAATAATGAGATCCGCGAACTTGAGCTGGCTGAGCAGAAGGAGATCGAGGTCATCCTCGCTAAACTGTCCGATATGCTGGCAGAGTACGATGGGGCTATAAAATACGACTACGAGATCATGCGCTCACTCGACTTCATATTTGCGAGGGCAAGTCTGGCCATTGAGCAGAACGCTTCGAAGCCTCTCGTCAACAGCGAGGGGATCATCGAAATCAAGAAAGCCCGACATCCGCTGATCAGCAAGAAGAAGGTCGTGCCGATCGATATCCGTATCGGAGAGCAGTTCGATCTGCTGGTCATCACAGGTCCCAATACCGGTGGAAAGACAGTTACGCTCAAGACGACCGGTCTGCTCACACTGATGGCCCTGTCCGGTCTCCATATTCCGGCAGCGGACAGGAGCCGCATCGCGCTGTTCGATGAAGTCTACGCCGACATCGGCGATGAGCAGAGCATAGAGCAAAGCCTGTCGACATTCTCTTCCCACATGACGAATGTCGTCGACTTCCTCGCCCGGGCGGACGAAAGGTCTCTTGTACTGTTCGACGAACTCGGCGCCGGCACCGACCCGACGGAAGGAGCCGCCCTTGCGGTCGCAATTCTTGACAGCCTGCACAAGAGAGGAATTCGGACAATTGCGACGACCCACTACGCCGAGATCAAAGTCTATGCGCTCAGGACTCCGGGTGTTGAGAACGCTTCGTGTGAGTTCGATGTCGCGACTCTCTCCCCTACCTACCGGCTTCTCATCGGGGTGCCCGGCAAGAGTAATGCATTTGCAATATCCCGAAAGCTCGGCATGTCGGAGGACATCATTGAGGACGCAAAGTCTCTGCTCTCCGATCAGGCAGAATCCTTCGAGGACGTCATCTCCGATCTGGAATCCAAGAGAGCCGGTCTCGAAAAGGAAAAAGAGGATGCCGAGAGAATGCGGAGGGAGATCGAAGCCCTTAAAAAGGACCTCGAATACCAGAAAGCTCACCTCACGGAGCAGAAGCAGAAGCTGATTGCCCAGTCTCAGGTCGAAGCCAGAAAGATTCTGCAGGACGCGAAGGATTATGCGGACCGCACGATCAGCTATTTTGCAAAGCACGGCGGCATTGCCTCCGGCAAGGATATGGAGAAGGAGCGCCAGGCTCTGCGCACAAAAATCAACGATTTAAACGGCAGTCTTACGGACATCGACGAGCAGAAGTCTAAATCCGGCACGCTGACGGCTAAGGACATCAAGGTAGGCGACGCGGTAAAAGTCATCAGCCTGAATCTGAAAGGAACGGTCAATTCGCTCCCGGATTCGAAGGGCAATCTGTTCGTTATGCTGGGTATCATGAGGACAAAAGTCAAACTTACGGATCTCGAGAAAATCGATGAAGTCGAGATCACCGCGCCGGGCGTCAAGAAGAGCTCGACCGGGAAGCTCAGAATGGAGAAGTCATCGACAGCCACCACGGAGATTAACCTGCTCGGTATGACAGTCGATGAAGCTTGTATGGAACTCGAAAAATTCATCGATAACGCTTACATGGCGCATCTGCCCTCGGTGCGGATCGTCCATGGCAAGGGCACAGGCGCGCTCAGAAAGGGCGTGCAGCAGTATCTGAAACGCAATAAACATATAAAGACTTTCCGCCTCGGTGAATACGGTGAGGGCGATGCGGGTGTCACAATCGCAGAACTCAAGTGAGAGAGAAGGTTTTCTTATGGCTGAAAGACAAAAAGTTTTAATTGTCGATGATGACTCTAATATCGCAGAAATTATTTCCCTGTATCTGATCAAAGAAATGTTCGAGACAAAGGTCGCTGAAGATGGCTATGAAGCTCTGGAGCTCTTTGAGAGTTTTGAGCCGGATCTGATCATTCTCGACCTAATGCTCCCGGGTAAAGACGGATATGAGGTGTGCAGGGAGATAAGAAAACAAAAGGACACGCCGATCATCATGCTCTCCGCAAAGGGAGAGACCTTTGACAAAGTACTCGGCCTTGAGCTGGGTGCAGATGATTACATGATAAAGCCCTTCGACACGAAGGAGCTGGTCGCGCGGGTAAAGGCCGTGCTTCGCCGCTACCGCAAAGCGGCGCCTGCCCCGGAAAAGCCAAAACAGAAGATCCGGGTCGTAGAGTATCCGAACCTGACGATCAATCAGACCAACTATTCCGTCACCTATAACGGACGTGAACTTGTCATGCCTCCCAAGGAATTGGAACTCCTCTACTTTCTGGCGTCACAGCCGAATCAGGTCTTCACTCGCGAGCAGCTGCTGGACCACATCTGGGGCTATGAATATATCGGCGATACGAGGACCGTGGATGTCCACATCAAGAGGCTGAGAGAGAAAATCAGCGATCATGAGAACTGGGCGATCCGGACAGTATGGGGTATCGGTTATAAGTTCGAAGTGAAATGATCGTGGATTCCCCGGAGAATATTTCATGAGAAGAATGCTTTACTGGAAATTTATATTTGCTTATCTGATCCTCGCTATCCTGTCTCTGCTGGTCGTGACGACACTCGGCAGACAGCTGGTGGAAAATAGCCGCGTCAGGGCGGAAGCCGATACAATGTACGCGGAGGCCTCCCGCATTGCCGCTTCCCACGGCGTGAGGTATTTTATTGCATCAGCTGATCTCAAAGAGAGTTATGAGAATCTGCAGACAATTGCCGCCGCGGACGAAACAGTGATCCGGGTGATAGCAACAGACGGCAGGGAAATCATAAACACGGATATGCCTTATGATCCTGAGAAGCCTCACGTCATTGAATCTTTCAATTATGCGACCTTCGGACCCGGAATATATGAGATCGGTACGTTTTATGACGAATATGCGGAGGATTGTCTGAGCGTGATCTGCCCTGTAACGAGCGGTGTTCGTGTGAGAGGCTACATAGCAATCACCGAAGATCTGACTGTGATCCGGGATGAAGTTGCAGCGACGGTCAGGATCATGATGATCATCGCCGCCGTGAACTTCGGTCTCTCCTTCCTCATCCTGCTCTTCTTTGCGCTCACGACCTACAGGCCGATGCTTCAGATCATGGACGGGGCAAAGGAATTTGCATCCGGCAATCTGCAGCATAAAATCAGAGTCACGAGCCACGATGAAATGGGATACCTCGCGGACACACTGAATCTCATGGCCGGTGAGCTCCGAAAGAACAATGACTATCAGAAAAACTTCATCTCCAATGTCAGCCATGATTTCCGCTCCCCCCTGACCTCGATCAAGGGATTTTCGGAGGCCATGCTCGATGGGACCATCCCGCCGGAGATGCATGACAGATATCTCGGGATCATCGTGCAGGAGACGGAGAGACTTAACAAGCTCACCAACACGATCCTTGAACTCAACAGCATGGACAGGGATAAGACTTCTCTCAACATGTCGCGCTTTGACATCAACGCTATGCTGAAGAGCACGGCAGCCGTGTTCGAGGGAAGCTGCAGAAAGAAAAAGATCAGCATCAATCTGGTGCTGACCGGGACCGAACTCTTTGTCCGGGGAGACAGGGAAAAAATAGAGCAGGTCGTCTACAACCTGCTCGATAACGCGATCAAATTCAGTGACAGAAGCTCTGAAGTCAAAATCGAAACGACCATCCAGAGGGGCAAATGCGCAGTCTCAGTCAAGGACGAGGGCTGCGGCATAGCCCGCGACGACCTGACCAAAATCTGGGACCGCTTCTATAAGAGCGACTCTTCCCGTGGCAGAGACCGTCAGGGAACTGGTCTCGGTCTCTCGATCGTCAAGGAAATTATCAGCGCTCACGGTCAGACAATTTCCGTCGTCAGCACGGAGAACGTTGGCACAGAGTTCATCTTTACGCTCGAGATGGCATAATAAGCATAATAAGCGGCAAGAACGCAGGGCCGTTCTTGATGTAATAGTTCAGACAGGCTATGACGAAGTTCCGGAATCCGGCGCAGCCATCATCTTCATCGAAAAACGCAGGTCCTTTCTGAGAGCTTAGCAAGCTTTCGCATTGCTGATCTCTCAGTGAAGGACCTGCAAATGTTTTTCTCACGAAGATGGATGTCTGCACCGGAAACGGATCGCAGAATATGCCTGTCTGAACTATTTCACTTTATTCAGTTCTTCCGGCTGAGGTCTGTCCGGATTTGTGCGGGCGTCTCAGCAATTATTTCACTTTATTCAGCTCTTCCGGCTGAGGTCTGTCCAGATAGCGGACGCTCTCACCGTTTATCACAGTTCTTGCGATGCCGGGTCTCAGCTCCCCGATCTCATCACAGGTGAGCCCTGCCCTTTGGGCAGCTTTCATAAGTTCGTCACCATGAACGGTAACAGCGAGATACGCGCCGTCCGAGAGTGCATAATAAGGATTGAGGTCGAACTTCTCCAGAATTTCGACTGTCTCCTGTCTGATCGGTATATCTCTGAGGTGTATTTCAAGTCCTGTCCCGAGTTCCTCCGCCATGCGCCAGAGGGCAGATAATATCCCCTGCCCGCCGATCTCCTTAGCGTATGAACAGTACTCCGGAAGATATGCTGGGAGGTCCTCGGCGCACGCTAAATAGAACCTTACCGCCTCCTCCGCACGTCTCATGAAAAAATGAGGAAAGAACGTTTCAAGTTCCTCCCTCTTATTTTCGAGCAGCCATCCTGCCGCTCCCAGCGCAATCGTATTTACAACATAGATTTTCTCACTCATATGCGTCAATAACCACACTCGGCCAGAGCCTTCTCTACGTTTTCAATCTTCTGCGTGTAAGCAGCTGAAGCCACCTTGTCTCTCGCGCGCTCATCAGAAGATTTCAGGCCGACCACATATGTGCAGGGCTGCATGGGATAGTAGCTGGTATTCACCGTCTCCTGATAGGTCTCTCCGCCCTGAGTCACAGTTTTAATCAGCTCCGCGTCGATTCCTTCCGATCCGTCGTTCGTGCAGTCGAAGTAACCGAGATATTTCTCATCGCTGGTATTAATAACGACCTCGACTTTTTCAGTATGAGTGACTTTCGACTCATAGGTCACTTCTCTGTCTTTTGGTCTGTACTCAGCGCCGTAGATGACGAAACGCAGATCTCCGTCGTCCGCTTCCCCGTAGATGTAAATGGGCACATCGAGATTATTGGTAAACTGAAGATCTTTTCCTCCGTCCTCGGAAATTGCGGCGTCCTTGGACTTTTCTATATAGCTGACCATCATAGAATGATTATGTCTCTCATCTACCTGAAGCTCAGCGTCAAGAAGAGCCAGATAAAGGGTCGTCGCGACCTGGCAGATACCGCCGCCGTAGGTATCGACGAGTGACCCCTCCGCAATCGACGGCGCAAGCGCATATCCGTTATCCGCGGTAAAGGGCACCACATGGTCAAGAAGGGAGAATGAGTCGCCGGGCATTATGATCGTGCCGGATATAAGGCGCACACCGTTCTCAATATTCTTGCTGCGCGCGTCTGAACTGCCGCCGTAGTCAGTCCAGCCTCGCCCGAGAACGTCTTTGACCTTGTCCAGTGAATCTGCCGGGACTCTCGGTTTCAGCGTCTTCGAAGAGAGCGTGATTTCCGGATCTCCGTTCTGCCAGCCGGAATTCAGATATACATTCAGCTGGCTGAAGGAGCTGTCCTGATCGACCTCGATCCCGTTCGAGCCTGGAGTGACCGAGAGGGATCCGTCCGGATTTACGGATATTTTACTGCTCACGGGGCTTTTATACACCTCGTCGGCGATCTCCTCAATAAAATATCTTACAGTATCTGAGTCATAGGATTTCTCGAGAAGGAATGTTCTCCCCTCCTCAGCCGTGTCTTTTCGAATCTTATATCTTTCAATTATGTTGCCGCTCTGGCCGAGCTTCAGGGCTTCCTCTGCCACATTCGTGTTGGTCCAGTGGAATCCGAGATCGGACATGGCGATTTCCCGCGTGTAATCCTCTCCGACATGGATCTTCAGCTTTGAGGAAGCCATCTCATTTATATGCTCCTCGACCGCTGCCTGAGCCTCCGCCCCTGTCATGCCCGAAACATCCACAGAGCCGATCGTCACGCCGTTCAGTATCGTGCGTTCCTTTGACTTTCCGGTGTCCTCGGATGGGGCTGAGATGCTGCTCTCATCATCCGGGACATCAGAGACTAAAGAGCTCTCAGTGGAACTGTCAAAATCAGATGCCATTGCAGGCATGACCAGACCGAGAATCATAGTCAGAGCCAGAATAACGGCTATGATCGCAACGATAATTCGCTGCCATTTTCTGTTCATCATATAGTTGTATCTCCGTATACTTCCGGAATCTCCTGCGCAAAGTCCCTCTCTTTGGACATGCGCAGGATCCAGTCACTTGGGCCGGCTAGTTTCCGGCTAAGCGACTGAGGTTCCCGCTTCGAACATTACTCGAGCGGATACTTGTCTGTGAGTTCTTTTACAATAGCCTTCGCGCTGTCAATATTGGCCTCGCTCTCTGTGACCATTGCGATTGCTTCCGCTACGCGGTCCATGTCCTCAGTGTTAAAGCCGCGGGTCGTGCAGGCAGGTGTGCCGAGGCGAACGCCGCTGGTAACGAACGGAGATCTCGGGTCGCGCGGGACTGTATTTTTATTTGCAGTGATATTAGCCAGGTCGAGACGCGCTTCAAGCTCTTTTCCAGTGACCTCAGTTCCCCGAAGGTCGACAAGCATGAGGTGATTGTCTGTGCCTCCGCTCACGAGCTTAATACCGCGGTTCATAAGGCCTTTGGCCAGAGCCTGCGCATTGTCGATGACCCTGCCGGCATATTCCTTATATTCAGGCTGCAGATCTTCCTTGAGCATGACTGCCTTCGAAGCGATCGAGTGCATCTGTGGACCGCCCTGTGTGCCCGGGAAGATGGACTTGTTGAGCTTGTGATCTTTGGCAAATTCAGCGTCGGACAGGATCATACCTCCGCGCGGTCCGCGAAGTGTCTTGTGGGTCGTTGTCGTCGTGACATGGGCGTACGGAATCGGGCTCGGATGATATCCGGTCGCCACGAGACCCGCGATGTGAGCCATGTCGACCATGAGATAAGCGCCGACCATATCCGCGATATCGCGCATTCTCTTGAAGTCGATTGTTCTGCAGTAAGCTGACGCGCCTGCAATGATCATCTTCGGGCGGCAGGATCTCGCGATGCGCTCGACCTCATCGTAATCGATAAAACCGTTCGCGTCGACTCCGTAGGGTACGGCTTTGAAATAGTCACCGGATACGTTGGCAGATGATCCGTGAGACAGATGTCCCCCCTCATCGAGCTTCATTCCCATAAATGTATCGCCCGGCTGGAGCAGCGCGTAGAACACGGCAAAATTGGCCTGAGCGCCGGAATGCGGCTGGACGTTGGCATATGTACAGCCGAACAGTTTTTTCGCGCGGCTGATTGCCAGCTCTTCAATCTCATCGACAACATCGCATCCGCCATAGTAGCGGTGAAGCGGGTAGCCTTCAGCGTATTTATTGGTCAGCACCGAACCGAGCGCTGACATGACAGCTTTGCTTGCCCAGTTCTCGGACGCGATAAGCTCAATATGTGAATTCTGACGATTAAATTCCTTCTGAATAAGATCTGCGATTTTTGGATCAACTTTTTTTATGTCTTCGAGAGTATACAATTCTTTTCCTCCTGCGGTTAAGGTTATCTGAACGATTAACTCCCTTATTATACATGAGTTGAATCGAAATGCCAAATCAAACACGCCAAACAGCGCAAGCTTTGGAGATTTGCAGATGTATTACCCGTTTTGCTTCGTATTTTTGGACATATTTGCAAATTTCGTGTACTCAGGCAGCCACACCAGCTTCACGGTTCCGATCGGACCGTTCCTCTGCTTGCCGATAATGATCTCGGCTATGCCCTTCTCTTCTGTATCTTTATTATAGTAGTCATCGCGGTATATGAACATGACCATATCGGCATCCTGCTCGATGGCGCCGGACTCACGAAGGTCCGACATCATGGGTCTGTGGTCCTCGCGCTGCTCGACCGCGCGGTTGAGCTGGGACAGTGCGACAATCGGGATGTTCAGCTCACGAGCCAGGGATTTCAGCGCACGGGAAATGTCCGATATCTCCTGCTGGCGGTTGTCATTCCTGCCGCCGTTGCCCGCCATCAGCTGAAGATAGTCAATAAATATGATCTGAATATCGTGATCCAGCTTATACTTGCGGGCTCTGGAGCGGAACTCCTGCAGATTAATGCCCGGGGTATCGTCGATGACCAGCTGCGAATTGCTGATAATGCCGGCACCCTCCACGAGTTTCGCCCACTCATCATCCTTGAGCTTGCCTGTTCTGAGGGACTGGGCATTGACGCGCGATTCGAGCGCGAAGAGACGGTTCATCAGCTGGTCCCGGCTCATCTCAAGAGAGAACAGAGCGCACGGAATATTTTTCCGGAAAGCCATGTACTCGGCAATGTTGAGCACGAAGGCTGTCTTTCCCATGGACGGTCTTGCCGCGATCAGAATAAAATCAGACGGCTGAAAGCCGGATGTCTTGTAATCCAGATCCAGAAATCCGGTCGGCAGACCTGTCACGGAACTCTTTAATCTGGACGCATTCTCGATCTTCTCGAGTGTCTGCATGACAATATCCCTGATCGGCGTATACTCACTGGAAGACTTCTGCTGAAGTACATTAAAGACGTTCTTCTCCGTCTTCTCAAGTATCGTGCTGACCTCCTCATGGCCCAGGAAACAGTCATTTTCAATATCCTGGGCGACGCGGATCAGGCGGCGCAGAGTAGCCTTCTCAGCCACTATATTGGCGTAATGACGGATATTGGCGGATGTCGGCACTGATGTGACGATCTCCGCGACAAAGGACATGTCAGCAAGTTCCGGCGGCACATCCTTCTCCCTGAGAGCATTCTGAAGCGTGATGACGTCAACAGGTTTATCCTTCTCGGCCAGTTCCTTCATAGCCTCGAAAATAATACCGTACTGCTGTTCATAAAAATCCTCTTTGGTGAGGATCTCAAGTGCAGTCAGTACGGCTTCCCGGTCCATAAGCATGGAGCCTATGACCGATTTCTCCGCCTCAAGCGAGTGAGGCGGAATGCGTTTAATGAGAGCTTCTTCCATCGGACCTCCCTTATCGTAACCGTTCAGATTTCCTTAACAATAACTTTCAGATTGGCTGTGACCTTGGGATGGACCTTTACGGGGACCTGTGTCTCACCGAGCTCGCGGAGCGGGCTCGCAAGCACCATCTTTTTCTTGTCAATCTCAATTTCGAGCTGCTTTTTGGCCGCGTCGGCAATCTCCTTCGTTGAGACAGAGCCGAAAGTCTTTCCGCCCGCGCCGACCTTGATGCCCACAGTGACGGACTTTGTCTCGAGATCCTTAGCGAACTCCTGAGCTTTTTTCAACTCTTCCGCTGCATTCTTCTCGTCAATTTTTCTCTTCTGCTCGAGATTTTTCATATTTCCTGCGGTCGCCTCGATGCCGAGCTTCTTCGGGAACAGCATGTTCCGCGCATAGCCGTCGGAAACCTTGACTACATCACCCTTCTTGCCGAGGGATTTGACATCTTCCAATAATATGACTTTCATCAGATATCTCCTTCTTTCTGCATCTCGCTGATTGTACTCTTAAGGAGCGATACTGCCTCGGATACACTTGTATCCTGAAGCTGAGCTCCCGCTATGTTCAGATGTCCGCCGCCTCCGAGGCGCTCCATGATGAGCTGTACATTGACCTCGTCGATCGCGCGGGCGCTGATATAGACCTGGTTATTATAGAATGTCAGGACAAATGAAGCTTTCACTCCGATAACGGACAGAAGCTCATTTGCCGTCTGAGCGCATACGACTGTCGGACTCTTCAGACCGCTACTCGGACATATAGAGATCGCGTAGCACTGCTCATAAATCTCTGCACCGGCTATCGCCGTTGACTTAGCCCGGACATCCTCCATCGTGTCTCTGAGCATCTTTCTTATCCGGATGACATCTGCCCCGTTCCTTCTAAGGTAGGCCGCCGCCTCGAAGGTCCTGACGCCTGTCCTTGTGAGGAAGTTGCTGGTATCGACCATAATACCGCCGTACATGGCATCCGCCTCGATCGGCCGGATCTTGAGCGCGTCATCAAAGTATTGAACAATCTCCGCTACCATCTCGCTTGCGCTCGAAGCGTAAGGTTCTATATAGGACAGGACCGCATTCTGAATCGTTTCCTTGCCCTGGCGATGATGGTCAAGAACGACGATCGCATTAGTGCGCCGCAGCAGATCCTCACATTCTGTATAACTCGGCTTATTGGTGTCGACGACGACAAGGACAGCTGCGGAGTTCACCATCTCGATCGCGTCGCGGGAGCTGATGAACATTTCCTCCCCGTAGACAGGGCTGTCCTTAAATGTGTCAACCATCATGGAAATCGCATCGGGAGGCTTGTCCATGACGATATATGCCGGCTTATTAAGGCTCTTGGCACACGCATATATGCCGACAGCGGCACCGAGAACATCCATATCCGGAATGTGGTGGCCCATGATAAAGACTGATGACTTTGCCGTGATGATTTCCTTGAGCGCGTGGGCTTTTACTCTTGCCTTGACTCGGGTATA
The DNA here is from genome assembly GCA_902788035.1 of uncultured Lachnospiraceae bacterium. Classification (GTDB taxonomy): domain Bacteria; phylum Bacillota; class Clostridia; order Lachnospirales; family Lachnospiraceae; genus Chordicoccus. The sequence continues at coordinate 82,468 of CADAIL010000013.1, forward strand.
CTTCTCGACCGACTCTGTCTTGCCTCCGAAGTATCTCGTGTTATAGCCTTCCTTGACAACGACCTGATCACCGCCTCTTCCGAGGGCTATATCGATCGCGCTTCTTGCCTGCTCGGCATTCTGAATATAGTAATGGGAACCGTAACTGATACCCATAGAAATTGTCAGTGCCAGCTCATTGCCGACGTTGACCGTCTTGACGTCCTCAAGCAAGGAGAACTTACCTGCCTCCAGCGCGTCAAGCGAGCTTTTTCGAATAAGGAAGAAATACTTATCCTTTTCGGTCTTTCGAACGATACCGTCGACGTCTGCGAAATATTTGTTTATTTTTCTCTCGACAAGCGCGACGAGCAGCGATCTTCGCAGTTCCTCAACGCTCTCGAGTGCCTCCTCGTAATTGTCAATGCTGAGCAGACCGCAGCAGATCCGGTTGTTGTCGCGGTCCTCACGGATTGCGGCAAGCTCAGTCTCATCGAAGAGATACATGGCAATCATGGAGTTGCTGTCGCCGGTCTCCTCTGTATCCTCCCCGAACATATCTCCCGCATCCACAAGGGTCATGGCAGCGCGGTACTTGCGATCATCCTTTGACACAGTGACTTCGGTCTGCGCTTCCTTGCCGGGAAGATTGCTGTTCGTAATCTGAGGGAAAACTGCGGCCACGTTCTTGTGAAAGTTATTATTCTTTCCTGTCAGCGCGGCAAATTCATCGTTCATCCACAGAATGCCGCCCTTCATATCAAGGAGGGCATACGGGAGTATAAACTCCTTAAGCAGCTTATTCTGGATCTGTCCGTACTCCGCAGCCAGACGAATGAGTCCCGATGCACATCTTGTCTTTTCACGATTGTACATGAAGGCTGCACAGGCCATGTAGGCAGCACCTCCGAACACACACAAAAGAGCCGCGCCCCTGCCGATCGCAAAGCGGAAAATGATTGCCATAGCAAGCCAGTATGCTCCGAACCAAAGCGGCCATTGTATGAATTTTTTGATCCGCTCAATTACATTTTTCTCATCCATATTCACACCCGCATCATAAATCCGCGTCTAAGTCCAATTGAAAATGGGGGGCTGCCGCACGCGGCAACTCCCCATCATTATAACTTATTCAGTAATCCTTTGCAATGCAGGTCTCAGTCTCAATCCTGTACATACGGAAGGATTGCAAGGTGACGAGCACGCTTAACAGCCAGAGTGACGGCACGCTGATGCTTTGCACAGTTGCCTGTAATCCTTCTCGGAAGGATCTTGCCGCGCTCAGAGATATATCTCTTAAGCTTGTTTACGTCCTTGTAGCTGATCTCACTGTCCTTGCCGCAGAATACGCAGACTTTCTTTCTTCTGCGGAATCCGCTCTGCTTTCTTCTAAATCCGCCTTCACGGCCTTCGCTATTTCTCTGGTAAGCCATAGTATCTCCCTTCTATTACGCTCCGCCTATTAACTGAACGGAAGCTCTTCGTCTATGCCATCCGGTATATTCATGAAACCGTCGCCGGAGATATCCGGTGCAGAGACAGGGGCCGGAGCCGGTGTCTGTACCGGAGCCGGTGCTGCCTGCTGATACTGCGGTGCCTGATAAGCGCCCGCATTCTGCTGGCTTACCGACTTGCTCTCTGCAAATTCGATATTGTCGCAGACGATCTGCTGTCTGTAGACCATCTGGCCGTTGCGGTCCTGATAATTATTGTTCTGGATGGATCCGTTAATGACAACTTTTGTACCTTTTCTGAGGTACTTATCCATAAATTCCGCCTGACGGCCGAAGCATACGCAGTCAAAGAAATCTGCGTCCGGCTGTCCTTCTCTCTTGAATCTGCGGTCCACGGCGATTGAAAAACGTCCAACGCCCTGTCCCTGTGCCGAGAAGCGGGTCTCGGGGTCTCTTGTAAGACGACCCATAAGTACACAAATATTCATATAATCACCTCATTTTTCTGATGTCAGTTCAGGAAATGGGTTTTGTTCATTCTGCCGCTTCTTCCTCGGCTGCCGGTGCCTCTTCTTCTGCCGGAACTTCTTCTACCGGAGCTGCCTCTGCTTCCTCAGCTGCAGGTGCCTTCTCCGGAGCTACCTTGAATGTGTCATTCTCATCCTTGGCAAGAACAAGGTAACGAAGAACGTTATCCATAATTCTCATAACGGACTCGAGCTGTGCCGGAACCTGCGGTTCTGCATCAAAATTAATGAAGAAATAGTAAGCTTCTGTCTGCTTCTGGATCTCATAAGCGAGCTTGCGCTTTCCCCACTCTTCAACTTCGCCGATTGTGCCGCCGAAGCGCTCGATGTAATCCTTAGCTCTCTGAACAGTAGCAGCAATTGCTTCGCTGTCCAGCTTTGCGCTGACGACCAGTGCCAATTCATACTTATTCATGCTGTGTCTTTTCCTCCTTTTGGCCTTTGGCCTTCCGCTGTTTCACGGAAGACAAGGAACATTTATAAATTTTCACGGAAATAAACTATATCACACGGTGCCATATAAATCAAGCAGATTTTCTATTTTTTCAAGTGTTCTATGCAAGGTCAATGTGATCTTCGACAAGGTAACATTTTCTATATCTGAGACCATATGTAGCAGTAAAACTGACATGTAATGTTAAGCAACAGTTCAGACAGGCTGTTTTCGCAATACGATTCCGGCGCAAAGCATCCATCTTCGTGAGAAAAACATTGCAGGTCCGACCGAGAGATCAGAAGATGCGGATGCATCTTCTAAGCTCGCAGAGGGGGACCTGCGTTTTTCGACGAAGATGGTGTTTGCGCCGGACTCGAGAGCTACATTACAGCCTGTCCGAACTATTGCAGTTCTTCTCAAGTCCTCAGGTAAAGCTTGTGGAGGAACTTGACAGCCTCGCCTCTGGTGCAGCTCTTCGTGTCACGGAAAGTCCCGTCAGAGAAGCCGCCCGCCACTTTATTTTCATAGGCCCAGATCACAGCCGTGCGGAAAGCCGCGGTTATGGAGTCCTTAAATGGATTTTTAGTGGACTTAGGTTTCGGACAGCCTTTGTAGCGCCATATGAACATCATGATATGGCCGCGCGTACATTCCTTATTGACCCCGAATGTACCGTCGTCGTAGCCCTTGGTGATTCCTTTCTGACTGCCCCACAATATCGCTTTATAATATGCGTGAGTTTTCGGTACGTCAGAGAAGGGACTCTTCGCCACATACTTCGGCTGCGGACACCCCGCGTAGCGCCAGAGGAACATCATAATATCGCCGCGCGTACAGATCCTGTTGATTCCGAAAGTACCGTCACTGTAGCCTTTGGTGATTCCCCGTTCCACTGCCCACGTGATTGCGCTCGCGTACACGTGGTTGTAGGGAACATCGGGAAACGGTCCTTCCGGCTCAGGCTTCGGATTCCCGTACGCGTAGATGCAGGCATTGCCGCATTCATTCTTCAGGGAAATCACATTTCCCTGAGAAAGCGTCAGTGTGCCCGTCGCGCAGTCTACATATCGTTTACTGTTACTGTCGTAGACATAAGACTGACCCGAAGCGCAGGAAGTCCTGCGCCGCCCGTTTTCCGGTGTCGGTCCTTCGAATGTAGCTATAAGGGTTCCGCTGCTGCTCTCCCGGAGGCTCACTACCACAGAGAATTTGTCTCCGGCGGCGACTTCTATACTATTTTTCAGGTAGATTTTGAAGAAGCCCATGCCCTCAGTCGTTCCGCTCTGCTGTACCATGGTCCTTCCGCTCTGAGGATTTGTGTTGTCGGCAAGCTCCGTCAAGACGTAAATCTGATACTTACTTGCTGCCGTAGTGTATATGCCGACGCAGTCGATGATCTCATCGTGTTCCGCTTCGAACACATTTGCAGAATACGAAACACCTGTGAGCTTATTCATATAACCTGTGCCCGAATAGGAAAAGGCGTCCTTATCGCGCAGCGTTCCAATCGCTTCGTGCTCGGGCACGTACACAGTCGCGCTGCCTAAAGAGGCGTCATAATATGAGACCCAGTTGTAACCGTTCTCCGTTCTGGAGCTTGCGCTTCCCCATGAATTCTGGACATAGAAAGCCCCCGGTGTAACGCCGTCCGCTACGACCTTGCTGTCATCCCATCCAATCACCGTGAGGGAATGATCCGGCTGAGGTTTGGTCGTCTCTGACCAGTCCGTATAAAAACCGTGCGTCTTCAGATTTAAACTGCGGTAGCCCGAATAGCAGGTAATGGCACATGACCCGTATTGCATGACTGCAGCTTTCACTGATGTATTAATGGCTTGCCATGTGCTCCCCTTCCAAAGATCCTTAGTTTTTAAATCCGACCAGCTGCCGAGGAAAATAACTTTTTCTATATGCGAAATATCATTTTCGATGTCAAGCGGTGTCATACCCGCATTCGTGGGAAAGTCATCCTCATCACCGAAACCTATGTGATTAGCCACTGCCGCGGCCGCCATAAGGGGACTTCCCGGAGTGCCCGCCCAGTTGCCGCTCACAGGTACTCCCGTGTCACCGCCCGTCTGGTTAAAATATCCGTACAGAATCTGTCTTTCTGAGTAATCAAGTTCGTCTGCCTTGCCTGCGGCAATCATACTCATCTCCGCCGAGGTCGTCATCGAGTGTACCCAGCATGCATCGCCATTCTGGGTCCTGATTCCTGATCTTGCGCTATTATAATAGGACGATGGGAGCGACCCCGCGCCTACGATTTCCTCGGTAAATTCATTCAGATCGCTCTTCCGGCTTTCGCTGCGAGATGTATTCCATGAAATCGGGACAATACCGCCGGACGCATGCTCATAATCCTCATAGAACAAAGTCTCAAGTTGTATCGGGCATTCTCCCTCATCATCCTGCGCAGGCAAGACTCCGGTCCCGGACATATTGATCTCCGGAAGATTTCCGACCTCGTCCGCGTCAGTGACTTCATCCGCCAAAGCCTCATCTGCTGGAGCTTCATCCACCCAAGCTTCATCTGAATGGATTTCACTCTCCAAAGCCTCATCTGTCTGGATTTCATTTGCCCGGACCTCATCTGCAGGGACTTCATCCTCCGGAAGCTCATCTGCCGAAACTTCATCATAGTCTAACGGATCCTCAGCACCGTATACCTGCTCCGTCAATATGATTTCTCCCGGGACAGCTGCTGCGAGAATCCCTGCCAGCAGGCAGGCAATCGTTTTTCTTATAAACCTTTTATGCAAATCTTACCTTCCTTCATATTAAAGTCTCGCGCTGAGATATGATCAGCAGCCGCTGACAAATTTATGTTTCTTTGATATCGTCGAGCGGCTGCTGCCTGTCTTACTGTTTTCTTATACGTGTATCTGGGAGAATACTTCCCCGATCGGCTCCCGGATCACAAGGTCCGCCATCGTATCCCTGGTCGTTGCCGACTTGTTGACCAGGACGAGCTTGTCTCCCTTAAAGTAATCGATAAGTCCCGCTGCCGGGTAGACGACCAATGACGTACCTCCAATGATAAGGCAGTCGGCCTTGGCGATTGCCCTTACCGCGCCGCTTATAACGTCGTTGTCAAGCCCCTCTTCATAGAGGACGACATCCGGTTTGATAAGCCCGCCGCAGTCATCACATGTCGGTATGCCAAGACTCTTTTTAATGAATTCCGGACCGTAGAACTTTCTGCAACGCATGCAGTAATTCCGGTGGATTGAACCGTGCAGCTCATATACTGTCTTGCTTCCCGCCTTCTGGTGAAGTCCGTCGATGTTCTGCGTGACGACAGCCAGGAGCTTTCCCGCAGCCTCGAGTTCCGCAAGCTTTTTGTGGGCCGCGTTCGGCTCCACATCGAGGATCAGCATCTTGTCCTTATAGAAGCGATAAAACTCTTTTGGGTCGCGGACAAAAAACGAGTGGCTGATGATCTGCTCCGGCGGATACTTGTACTGCAGATTATAGAGTCCGTCCTGAGAACGGAAATCCGGAATTCCGCTCTCCGTCGAGACGCCTGCCCCGCCAAAGAATACGATCTTCTTGTGAGTGTCGATAATCTTCTGAAGTTCATCTACTTCGCGGCTCATAGTTTCACCTTCCTTCTCATTTATCACATTCAATGTGCCTTAACCGGCACAATCCACACGGTTCAAATTGTTTTTCCGAATTCACAGCCCTCATTCAGTGTAAGGAGATTTTTCTCACGAGGCAGGTTTGACGGCCTTGACCGGTTTTGTGCTCGATACGCACTTTCCGATAACGACACACCTTACCGAACTGTCCGACGTGCAGGTCGACAGTGTGACAGTAAAATCGTTCTCAGTCAGCGGTACACTGTTGCTCACTTCTGAAGCTGCCTGAAGTCTCTTCTCCCACTCGAGAAATTCCTTTCCTCTCGCTGTGAAAATATTATACACCTCCGAGTCGACAGCTGTCTGAAAAGCCGCATAAATATGATAGCGGTAATTGCCCTGCGGAGTCAGGATCCAAAAGTATGGGGCAGAGTCGTATTTTTCCTGCCCCCGAAGGTACTTAAGCATACCGAACATACTGCCGCTCTTCATGTTATGCCCGTATACGATCGTGTTGGGATCGGTAAAGTCGCCTGAATTCAGGCACTCCTCAAAAATCGACCCGGCGTAGAGGTATTCTCTGCGGAATGTCTTATGAAGATAGTACTCGTTGTCTGTCGTATGGCAGATCGGATAATTGATATTGTTCTGGGCGTCTACATAGAGCCAGCCCACAATGTCAGGGTTGATGGCTTTCAGGTTCTCCCAGTCGACCTCGACAGGAGGATCCGCGTCCTCGATGATGTCGACGACCTGCCCCTCCTCCGACTGTACCGGCTGAGGCGTCGGCGTCGGTGTGCTGTCCGGCTCTTTATTCTCTACCGGTTTTGTGAATTCGTCCGCCAGACCCTCGTACTCTGCGTCGGCGGCAGCATAGCCGTGATAAATTATGTAGAGCTGATAGGCGGAATACAGGAACACACAGAGTGCTGCCACGAACAGGATTGCTCGAATTATCCCCATCCCGCCTCTTCTCTTTTTCTTCTTTTTCTTCATATGATGTCTTTTCTATTCAGCAGGATCTGTGTATTCCCTGCGGTCAGCCGCCCGTAAAAACGATATCCGGGCGACTGCCTTATTGAATCATCAGTAAATGATGACAGCGTTGCCAATCTCTATTGCGTTGTAAATTGCCGCCATGTTCTGCGACGGGATGTTGACACATCCGTGAGAACCGTCGTACAGATAAATATCTCCGCCGAAGGAGCTTCTCCACGGCGCGTCATGCAGACCGCGGCCGCCATCGAACGGTGCCCAGTAATCGACCGGTGAGGCGTATCCCTGAACATCCAATCTGCCCAGCGTAGCATGCTCTTTCTTGGCATCAATCGCATAGATGCCTCTTCTCGTCTCCCGCTCCGATGTCGGAAGTCCGGTAACGACATCCGTGTCCATGACAAGCTCATAATTGTGGTAGCACCAGAGATGCTGCTCCGAGATACTGACCTCGACATAAGTCCCGGTGATGTCTCCGTTGTCCCAGCCCATAGCTTTATAGAGGAAGGTAGGCGTTCTCTCGCCGGCTGCCTGTGTCGTCACGGCATCCTGAACATCGGCGATGGTCGCATCCTTGTTGATGACCCATCCGTAGTCTCCGCCGGCCGGCAGAGTGATGACTTCACCGGAATGTGTCGTGAACTCGCGGGCAAGGCCGAAGGTGTCATATTTCTGGCCCCAGCCGTAAACAATTTTTCTCGCGTAATCGTCTGAGAGAGTGACATGATTTCCGTCGTCCGTGATATAGGGTCTCAGCGTATCCGCATTGACATACTCTGTGTTCTCGCCGAACACGTAATACACGTTGACGCCGAGTATCGCGTTGTACTCATTCATGCGGGTGTTCAGGTTTTCATCGTCGCTGCGCTTCGATGGATGCAGATAGCAGTCATCCTTCACCACATCGATTTCTGTCGCACCCGAGTCAAGAGCGTCAAATACCATCGCTCTGAATTTCTCCTCATCCAGCTGATTGCCCTCTACCTCCGGCTGAATGGAGAAAGAAGTCCCGTTATCGACAAGCTGGGCGTCGGCCGGAGCCGTTATATTCTCCGGATTCAGACAGGACAGGCCGTTTACGACCTGCTCTGCCTTCTCGCGGTCATATGTTGTCCCTGTGCTGACCTCGTAGGTCTTTGTTCCCAGAAGTCTGAGGAACCAGAACTTTGTATCCTGCTCCTTCAGGATCTTGTCAACAGAACCGTCATCGACATAGGCCAGAGCAATATCCTCGGACGTGATCGTCTCCGTCACATCGTTCAGCTCCTTGATGTCGAGATGATAGGTCACTATGTCATTTGCAATATCCTGCTTGACCTGGGCGGGTTCAAGAACAGACACATCACGCTCGTTGATGATCGTGCCCGGGAAAAATCTCTTCGAAAAATAGTCTGCGTAGTAGAAGTAAGCCGCGGCGATTGCGATAATTGCGCAGCAGAGCAGAGAACCGACAAAGATCAGGGCTCCGATTCCCGGCTTTTTTCTCTTTTTCGGCTCCGGATCCGGCGTCGCCGGTGCAGGCGGAGGCAGTACATAGCCGGTGCCTCCCTGAGGCGGCGCAGCTGCCGGCGGGGCAGCTTCCCCCTCCCGGCCGGCTTCTGCCGGCTCAGCATTCTCACCCGGCTCAGTGTTCTCACCCGGCTCAGCATTCTCACCCGGCTCAGCATTCTCACCCGGCTCAGCATTCTCACCCGGCTCAGTGTTCTCACCCGGCTCAGTGTCCTCACCCGGCTCAGTGTCCTCACCCGGCTCAGTGTCCTCACCCGGCTCAGTGTTCTCCGCCGGCTCATTCTTCTCCATCGATTCATCGTTCTCTGAATGCTGATTTTCACCGACTTGTTCATCATCGGCACGCACCGCCGGTGTGCCTTCCACAGACTCCACCGCCGCAGTGTCCTCTGCCGGCTCAGCACTCTCTGACGGCTCACTCTCTGTCGGCTCACTCTCTGTCGGCTCACTCTCTGTCGGCTCACTCTCCGACACCGGTACATCGCCGCTTTCAGCCTGTTCGATTCCCGCAGCCACATCGGCCTCCGCCGGTTCTGCAGGCATTAAGACCGCATCGCTTCCCGACTGTATGGTCTCCGAATCCGTTTCAACGGCAGTCTCTGCAGTCTCGATTTCATCGCCATTTGCAGCAGATTTGCCGTTCAGCTCCTCCGCCCGGGCTTCCATCATCTCGCGCCTTGATAGTCGCACTTCTTTCTCTGCGAGAAATCTATCAAGGTCTTCAAGGAAAATGTCGGATATATCCATTTTCATGAGCTCTTCATCCGACATTTTTGAGAAATCTATGCCGCCCGTCCCCGGAGGATCTCCGCCCGTATTCAGAATGTTATCCTTCATATTATCGTTCATAATTAACTCCCTTTATATCTCCATATAGCTTCATTCGGAAGACATCTGTCTTTATCATCCCCTCAAGACAATGCATGTAAATCGCGATCTTTTTTATAGCAATAGGGCTGCCGCGTAATGCGCGGCACCCCTAAGAGTTTATCTATGGAGCAGCTTTTCAAGCGTAGCCAGCTTGACACTGACCACAAATACTTCACATGCTTTTTCAAGTTCCGCCTCTGTCGGATAGGAAGGAGCGATACGGATATTGGTATCTCTCGGATCCTTTCCGTAAGGATAGGTAGCGCCGGCGCTTGTCATCACGACACCAGCATCCTTCGCTTTTTTTACAATCGATTTGGCACACCCCTCCAGTGAGTCAAAACCGATGAAATAGCCGCCATTCGGCCTTGTCCAGGACGCGATTTTCAGCGGTCCGAGTTCCCTCTCGAGCGTATTCTCGACAAGCTCAAATTTCGGGCGCAGAATCTCCGCATGTTTTGACATATGGTCGCGCATGTTCGCGACATTGCCGAAGAACCTGACATGGCGCAGCTGATTCAGCTTATCGTGACCGATGGTCTGAATCTTCATATACTTCTTGATGTCTTCCAGATTCCTATGGGAAGCAGCCAGCGCCGCGAGACCCGAACCCGGGAAAGATACTTTAGATGTAGAGATAAACTTATATACTATATCCGGTCTGCCCGCCTTGCGGCACTCCCTCAGAATCTCGAGCAGGTAGTCCCGCCTTTCAGGTTCCTCATAAAGGTGATGGATAGAATAGGCATTATCCCAGTAAATTCTGAAATCCATAGCGGCAGGCATCAGGTGGGCAAATCTCTTCACCGTCTCCTCGGAATAAGTATATCCCTGAGGATTCGAGTATTTCGGCACGCACCAAATACCCTTAACAGACGGATCGTTATTGACATATTCCTCGACCATATCCATGTCAGGACCGTTCTCCGACATCGGAACATTGATCATCTTGATACCAAAGAATTCCGTAATCTTGAAATGCCTGTCATAGCCCGGTACCGGACACAGCCACTTGACCTCGTCCAGTTTGCACCAGGGAGTTCCTCCGCACACACCGTGTGTGTAGGAACGTGAAATCGAGTCAAACATGACATTAAGTGAAGAGTTTCCGAAAATAATCATGTCATCCGGACCCACCTCAGACATCTCACCCATAAGTCTCTTGGCCTCCGGAATACCTGTCAGGACGCCATAATTGCGGCAGTCGGTGCCTGTCTCGTCATTAAAATAAATATTGGAATGCAGAACATCAAGCATCGGTCTGGACAACTCCAGCTGAGCCTTTGAAGGTTTTCCGCGGGACATGTCCAGTTTGAGTCCCATTGCCTGTATCTCTTTGTACTGCTTTTCTACTTTCCTTTTTTCTTCTGCCAGTTCGGCAAATGTCATTTCCAGATAAGGTTTCATAATAACTCCTCCTTGGCCGCCTGCTGCGGTCCAAAACCGATAGGTCTCTACTTCCCCATGATTGCAATTATTATACGTAATGGCTCTTTTGGTGTCAACTGTGGGAAATATCGTCCTCGCGCCAACAGTTCAGAACACGACGCGTCCCGCGCAGCCGCACGGAAGAATGAGATCAGTATCCCGAATCGGAAGGCCTACCTCCCCGGACTCAACGCTCGCCGGATGCGACGCTGCAAGGGATGTCTTCAACATATGGGTCAGCACCCCGGCCTGAAGCCCCGTCGTATATGAGTTCAGCAGGAAGAAAAGCGGCTTTTCGGACAATATCTGCTGAGTGAGCAGGAGCAGTGGATAAATCGTATCCTCTATTTTCCATATTTCACCCTTGGGTCCCCTCCCGTAAGAGGGTGGATCCATTATGACGGCATCGTATGTATTTCCGCGACGGATTTCTCTCTGGACGAACTTTGTGCAGTCATCGACCAACCAGCGAACAGGTCGGTCAGACAGCCCTGACGATTCCGCGTTCTCCCTCGCCCATGTGACCATTCCCTTTGAAGCATCCACATGTGTCACTGAAGCTCCCGCCGCAAGCGCAGCACAGGTAGCGCCGCCTGTGTAGGCAAAAAGGTTAAGCACCTTGATCGGTCTGCCTGCTTCACGGATCAACTTTCCGAACCAGTCCCAGTTCGCTGCCTGTTCGGGAAAGAGGCCGGTGTGCTTAAAGCTGAACGGCTTCAAGTTGAAGCGAAGGTCACCGTAAGATATCTGCCATGTCTCCGGCAGATCAAAAAACTCCCAGTTCCCGCCTCCCTTGCTGCTGCGGTGATAATGACCGTTCGGGTGCTTCCATCCTTCATGGGCTTCCTCAGTCTGCCAGATGACCTGAGGATCCGGCCGGATCAGTAGATATTTTCCCCATCTCTCCAGCTTCTCTCCGCTTCTCGTATCCAAAACTTCGTAATCTTTCCAATTTTCAGCGATCCACATAGTATTCTCCGTCTGTTTTTTCTCTATTTAAGTCTTGTTTCCCACTTGTCGATAACCGGCCAGTCAAAATCGAAAATGATTTTTCCTATGAGACTGCTCCGGAAACTGCTCGCAGTAAGTATAATTCTCTTATTTTATTGGTTATGATACTACACTTTAACAAAAACGTAAATAAACGTATATACAAGTAGAATTGACGTAATGATTCGAAAATGTTAAAATCATCGCTATACTGTATTCGTAAAGCACCTTCTGTATACAAAAGAAGGTCAGAAATTCAAAACGCAAAGGAATAAAGTTATGACAAAACTGTTTAAAACCGGCACTGTGATTCTACTTAGCGGAATCCTGCTTCTCAGTGCCTGCGGCGCCGAGGACGCCAACCAACCGAAACCGGATTCAGTCATCGCGTCTGTCCCGACTGCGACTCCGGCACTGACTCCCACCCCGACTCCAATTCCACCGGTCCTGGACTCTGACCCGGAATCAATTCCGGAGTGGGTCCTAAGCGGGGAGCCCGACGAGGATAGCGAAGATGAATCCGACGACTGGGTACAGGACGACGGAGACGCGGCGGAAGAAGAAGAGGAAGATCAGACAGACGACACAGAATACTATGAAGTCGGCATCGTCGAAGATAACGAGTACACTGACCAGGGCGCCGAAGGCAACACGGCGGTCGCCCTTGAAATCGCGGACGTCTACAGCGAACCCGGCGGAGATCCGAACACGATCATCGGAACGCTCGACGCCGATGAGCGGGTCACGATTCAGGGAAATGTGGACGGTTGGTTCGTCATTAATTATAACGGTCAGCGTGCATATGTAGATTCCGAACTGTTCGGATAATAAGACAAGTATGATAACTGCCCCGCCCGGGAGCTCATATCCGATTAGGGTATGCCCTCCCGGACAGGGCAGTTTTTTTAGGTCCGATTATAGTTACTTTTCCGCTCATTTCTGGTATTATTAACGCATAAGAGAAGGAGGTAAAAGCGCATATGACAAATGATTATAACGACGCCAGACGACAGGGCGAGCGTGCCAGACGCTGGGCAACTGTATCCGGCCGCAGCCCCTATCTCACATCAATGGAAGACTTTGTCTCTTCCTCAGATATTGCGGCCGAACTGGAGCTCGGCATTCACGAGATACCCCTGTATCTGTATGCGGGTACACGGACGCGCGGCAGGCAGAACGCATTTGCGGAAAACTTCATGCCTCTGCTCGGAGAGAACTCGGAATTTGCAAAAAAATGGTCTGATCTTTACGATTCGCAGCTCGAAGAGGGCTTAAGAGATCCGGTCAAGGCATATGAGTACATGGGCCGCTTCTATGTCGAGGAAGGCAATAAGAGAGTCTCCGTCATGAAATATCTCGGGGCTTACTCGATCCCGACCCACGTGATCCGCTGCCTCCCGAAAAAGACAGATGGCCGCGATGTCCAGATCTACTACGAGTATCTTCCTTTCTACGAAGTGACCGGTATCTTCGGTTTCATGTTCACGCGCGAGGGCTGTTACGAGAAACTCGCCGCGCTGCTGGGGCGCGACCTTGTCAATCCGTGGCCTGAGACGCTGGTGAAGGACTTCAAGAATACGGCCGAGAAGTTTGCGTCTGTTTTCTACCAGAAGGGCGGTTCCAGGACCGGGCTGAGAGCGGAAGACGCTCTTCTCATATCACTTGGGATCTATCCCCTTGAGACACTGCGGGACGCCGGAAACGACAGCCTCGGCCGCCACATGGACCGCTTATGGAAAGAATTCCTCACAGAGTCCGGTCCCGAAAACCTGAAGCTCATCGACAACCCGTGGCAGGTCGATAAAAAAGCAGGCGCCCTGAATGACGCCAAGATCATGAAGATGCTCAATGTCATGCCTGTCTATACCGCCTCCCGCCCGCTCAAAGCCGCATTTCTTTATGCAAATGACGAAGAGTCCTCCAGCTGGACATACGGACATGAACTCGGCCGCAACGAGCTCCACCGCATTTACGGTGACCTGATCGACACAATTAAAATCGAGAACTGCAATGACGAGGCTTCTACCCTGAGAGGTATAAACACCGCGATAGATGACGACGACGATGTCATTTTCACCACGTCCCCGCTCATGATGCCCGCTGCCCTGAAAGTAGCCATCGATAATCCGAGTATCAAGTTCCTCAACTGCTCGACGGGGCTCACAGTCAACGCGGTTCGCTCCTACGAAGCCAGGACCTATGAGGCGAAATTCCTGATGGGCGCTCTTGCGGCCATCGCAACTCCCAACCACAGGATCGGTTACTGTGCCGGTGCCCCGATCTACGGGACGCTGGCAGAGATCAACGCATTTGCGATCGGAGCTTCGATGATTGATCCCGAAGCCCGTATCACGCTGGTCTGGACGGGCAAAAAAAACTATGACTGGGAATCAGACCTTACGTCCCAGGGCATTTCCGTCATCTCCGGCAAGGAATTTATCACTCCGAGAGATGAGAAGCGGCGCCATGGCCTCTACCGCATCCTTCCGGACGGCAGCGCAGAGAACCTGGCCGCACCGATGCAGAACTGGGGACGCTACTATGCCCTGATCATTGAGAGCATCCTGACCGGGGCATGGGAATCAAAATCCCTGACGGATAAAAGTCATTCCCTGAACTATTGGTATGGCATTTCATCCGGTGTCATCGACGTGATATATTCGAAAAAGCTTTCCTATAATACACTAAAGCTGCTCGAACTTCTCAAAGACGGACTTGTCAAAGGAACCATCAGCCCGTTCGACGGAGAGCTGCGAAGCCGCGAAGGCGTTGTGAAGACAGCCGGTTCCGACCGACTCACCTACGAAGAGATTCTCTCGATCAACTGGCTGAATGAAAATGTCGACGGTGAGATTCCCCCGGCATGGGAAATGAATGACAGCGCCAAAAAGTCCGTATCAGTTGCAGGCGTCAAAAAGTAAGGAGTCCGTATGAAGATACTAACCATCGCGGATGAAGAATCAAAAAGCCTGTGGGACTATTATGATCCGGAACGTCTCCGCGGAATAGACCTTATTCTATCCGCCGGAGACCTTTCCTCAGCTTATCTGGAATTTCTGGTCACGCTGACCAACTGTCCCCTCCTTTACGTCCGCGGGAACCATGACAGCAAATATGAAGCAGAGCCGCCCGGGGGCTGCATTTGCATCGAAGATACGATCTACAACTACAAAGGGCTCCGCATACTGGGACTCGGGGGCTGCATGCGGTATAACACCGGGAGCAATCAGTACACGGAAAACGATATGAAGCGACGTGTCCGAATGGTCGAGATAAGGGCTGTACTTATGAATGGATTCGACATTCTGCTGACCCATGCACCGGCACGCGGATACGGGGATATGGATGATCTTCCCCACATGGGATTTGAGTGTTTCAATCCTCTGCTTGAGAAGTGGAAGCCCCGGTATTTTATCCATGGACACGTGCATAAATCGTATGGACACTTTAATCCCATAATGACTCACAGCTGCGGTACAACAATTGTCAACAGCTTTGATCATCAGATCATCGATTTCCCTGAGAGCAATTTTCCTGCCAGAGGACAGACCGGTTCTCCTCTCTACGACCTCTACATAAGCCTGCAGGAGAGAAGACGCATATAATTATCTTATCGGAAGCTGCGTAAGCAGCTTCCGATAAAAGGGCGATGAATTCGCCCGAATTACGATTATCGGGTTCGCAGAGCGGTTCCGATAATATCATTACATTCAGCGAGGTTCGACCATTGAAAACTCTTAACAACATACTTCGGAGCATCATATATATTCTCGGCGGGGGCGCGCTCCTGTTCATTACATATCTGAATCTGACAGGTACGGCTTTCATGCCTCTGACAGACGCGGAACTCGTTTCATTTGAGACAGATAATGTCCTGTTCTACCTCGTCCTCATGACAGTCCTCGCGTGCATCATCTCGTTCGGTTTCTTCACCTTCAGGAATCCCCACGGTTTTTTCCCGAAAAGCGGTGTGCTGCTGTTCTTTATCATCGGTACAATCCTGTATCTCGGGTTCGGTCTTTATCTGATTTTTCGAATTCCCACAGACCTGCGGGCGGATGCGTATGCCATCTATACAGCGGCCGAAGAGATAAAGAACGGAAATTATTCCTCACTCATACTTGATACCGCCACCGCCGAAGGAACGTATGCAAGCGGCTATCTGGCCGCATATCCTCACCAGATCGGGATTACACTCATTCTGAGCCTTCTTTTGAGGGTCCTGCCGGGTCTTCGCTATATCTTTATTCTGAATCTGATATTGATTCTCCTCAATAATCTTCTGATGCTCAATATTTCGGACGCGCTGTTCCATAATGATCAAACCAATTTCATGACAGTGCTGCTATCTTTTATCTTGCTTCCTCACTTTTTCCTCAGCATCTTCTGCTATGGCATCATTCCTGGGCTCACGGCACTGCTCGTTTCTTTCCTGGCTCTCATTAAATTTGAAGAGACCGGTAATATTTTCCACGCCGTCTGCGCAGTGATCTTCGGAGCTTTTGCCATCGTCCTGAGGAGCAATTACATGATCGGTGTCATTGCAGAAACAATACTTTTGCTCCTTATCTTCCTCCGTTCATTTGAAAATGACCGCAAAAAAGTAATCGGCAGAATCCGATATATTGCGGCGGCCGTCCTTCTCATTGCTGCCATGATCATCCCGAACACAGCCCTCAAAATCGGCATCGGGAACATCAGCGGCCATAATGTAACAGACAGCATTCCGAGATCAGCCTGGATGGCAATGGGTCTTTCTGAGGGAACCAGGGCAGAAGGCTGGTACAATGGCTATAACTATAATACCTTCCGGGAAAACGGTTACGATCAGAAAGCCACCGACGAAGCGGCCCGCGCCCTGATCGGAGAGCGTCTTCAGGCCTTCCGAAGTGACCACGACTACGCATACACTTTCTTTATGAGAAAACTTGCTTCTACTTGGTCAGAACCCACATTCCAGTCCGTCTGGGTCGGACCTCAGGAGGCTTCAGCAGGTAAGATCGGCGGTTTCCTTTTCAAAAATATCTACTCCGGTGGAGGCGCTTACGATATCACCTGTGTGATATGCAGTATTGTTTATCTTGTGGTACTGGCAGGCTGTGTCCTTTTCCTGGCAAAAAGCCTGATCCGCCGGATACAGATGCTGACGGACAGATACAGTCACCGTGATACCGTCACAGTCTTTACAGCGTTCCCGATCCTCTTCCTGCTGGGCGTGTTCCTTTTCCACCTCGTGTGGGAGACCAAGAGTCTCTACGTATTCTCCAGTGTATACATGCTGCTGCCGCTCGCTGCGGCGGGCCTCTCCTTCACGGAGAAATAGTCTGCTAAACTTCCCACAGCCAGGTCTCGCTCGCAAGACCCGGCGCGGGATTCGGGTCAGCGCCAGCTGACATAATTCCAAACCGAATCCCTGCGGTATCCGCTTCGCTACGGATATTGATTTACCCACCTTGTAGAAGCGGGACTTCCCCCACTGAGATAAACCAAAAAGCTCCTCGTAGTGCTGTCAAGCATCCACGAGGAGCTGTATTTTTGTGATTAGGTGTAAGTAACAGTTCAGACAGACTGCTCATGAAGTTCGTTTCCGGTGCAGGCATCCATCTTCGTGAGAAAAACATTGCGGGTCCGACCGAGAGATCGCAAAATGCATAGCATTTTGCAAGCTCACAGGGAAGGACCTGCGTTTTTCGATGATGATGGTGCCTGCACCGGATTCATAAACCCATATACAGTCCGTCTGAACCGTTACGTAGTTCCCATAATCATTCACATATTTTAGCGCGGTCGCCGAAGAAAAGGATTGCTGTCATGCCCGGGCCGGTATGCGCACCGATAATAGGAGAGAGATACATCTCTGCATAGTTGACAGACGGGTCGTGGCGCTTCAGCATTTCTTCGAGGATCGCTGGCCGTTCCCCTGCATCCGCGTGAACAATGTAGGCGTTCTTTCCGTATCTGGTGTCCCGGCTGTCCAGATATCTCGTCATCAGTTCCCTGAGGGCCAGCTTCTCACCACGTTTCTTGGCTACAGTGATGAGCTTCCCTTCCTGGTCAATGACCAGTATCGGCTTAATATTCATGACAGTGCCGACAACGGCGGTAGCAGCGGAAATGCGTCCTCCGCGCTTCAGGTACATGAGGTCCTCCACCATAAATATATGGCAGACTTTGTGGCTCATTTCCTCGAGATTGGCTGCATTTGCAGCAGCGTTCATTCCGTTCTTTTTATTTTTGACTGCCAGCTCCGCAAGCAGTCCCATCCCGCCTGTTGCAGACAAAGTATCGACCGGATATATTTTTGCGTCCGGGTATTTTTCATCCATATCCATCTTGGCGATCCGCACACTGTCGAAAGTCTTTGTAAGTCCGCTCGACAGGGACAGATAGATAACAGATTCACCTTGCGCAAGATGCTTCTCAAAGACGTCTATATACTGCTGCGGAGTAATCTGGCTTGTGTGTGTGAGATCACCTGCACGCTGTCCATCGTAAAAGTTCTTCAGGAGATCCTCGTCTTCCATACCGCAGCAAACTCGCTCATCCTCTCCGAGCGTGTAAGTCATAGGTACAAAAAACAGTTCATTGTCCCTGAGGAACTCCTTGCTCACATCGGCGGATGTATCAGTGTAAATGACATAATTTTCCATAGCTATCTTCCTTTCATCCGTTGGTGTGCTTTTTCACCTTATTTCAGGAATCCGTTGACGATTTGTTCCTCTGCTTCCTTTTCGGTAAGCCCCAGTGTCATCAGTTTCATAAGCTGTTCACCGGCAATTTTTCCGATGGCCGCTTCATGGATCAGGCTCGCGTCGATATTATTGGCTGTAAGAGACGGACACGCTGTAACCCTGCCGTTCTCCATAATAATCGAATCGCACTCGGAATGGCCGGCACATGGCGCATTTCCGTTGAGGCGGCTGTCAAAGAACTGTGTGCTGTTCTCACGGGCAACACTGCGGCTGACTACATTGGCCGAGCAGCCCTCCCCGTTGAGATCGACATTAAAATAGGTTTTCGCGTTCTGTACGCCGTTCGTAAGTATCTTCTCTCTGACCTCAAGTTTCGCTCCGGCTTTGAGATCGCCCTCTGTCCGCCGATCAGTATCATCGATGCCCGCGATCTGTGTTGTCTCCATCTCCATGGAAGCGCCCTCATCAAGGTGCACGATCGTGGTCGGGTTCATGACATTCTTGCTTCCGTCCCCCTCACCGTAATGCTTCTCCACATAGCGGATATGGGAGTTCTTTCCCAGCCAGAATGTGTGAATACCGTCGTGCTGAGACAGCTCGCCGCCGCAGTTGTGGATACCGCAGCCCGCAATGATTACGACGTCAGCGTCCTCGCCGATGTAAAAATCATTATACACGAGATCCGTGAGACCGGTCTGTGAAATAATGACCGGGATGTGGACACTCTCTTTTTTGGTTCCGGGGGCTATGATTATATCGATGCCCGGCTTGTCCTGCTTGGTGACAATATCGATGTTCGCGGTGGTATTGCGTCCTGCTGCCTTGCCGTTCTCGCGTATATTGTACGCTCCGACCGGGAGTGCGTCGAGGTCAGCGACCTCCTTAAGTAAGTTCATGCGTATCTCGTCCATCTTGCCCTCCTCACGACATTGCTTTCTGCGTCAGTAAATCACAGACAGTGTTCCCGGTATCGGCGCTCTTTAAGAGCCCCGGAAGGATTTCCTCACGGCTGCCGACTCTGTCCACCTTGCCTTCCCTGATGACAACGATCTTGTCGGCAATGTTAAGAATCCTCTCCTGGTGACTGATGATCAAAATGTTTCCCCTGGTCTCCTCATACATTTTCTCAAAGACTCTGATCAGATTCTGGAAGCTCCACAAATCAATCCCTGCCTCGGGCTCATCAAATACAGAGAGTTTTGTTCCGCGGGCCAGTACCATGGCGATTTCTATTCTCTTCAGCTCGCCGCCGGAGAGTGAATCATTCAGTTCACGGTCGATGTAATCCCGCGCGCACAGGCCGACTTCACTGAGGTAATCACAGGCCTGAGCGAGCGTCGTATCCTTGCCCGCCGCAAGACGGAGAAGGTCGCGTACCCTGAGCCCCTTGAAGCGCACCGGCTGCTGGAACGCGTAGGAAATTCCGAGATTGGCCCTGTCCGTAATACTCATATGAGTTATATCGATGCCGTCCAGAAGAATCTGACCGCTGGTCGGCATATAGATGCCGGAAATCAATTTGGCGAGAGTGGACTTGCCGCCCCCGTTCGGGCCGGTAATAGCCACGAACCGCTCATTGATGGAAAGGCTTACGTCACTCAGGATTTCCGTGTCATCCTCAGCCACATAGCCGACATGTTTTAATTCAAGCATAAAAACCTCCGTACGTAGTCTGTGAAGAGCTCATAATGAACCGGGGATCATAACTCGGTCCCCGGTAAATCCCATGTAACCTATATGATACAAGAGAATTATGTCAAATGCAAGCAGCGGAACTTTCAGATGAGACCGAGTCTTTCAAGTTCTTTTGCGACACCGTCATCATTGCAGGATTCGCAAATGATATCAGCTTCATCTTTGACCCTCTGTTCCGCGTTGGCCATCGCGACCGATATTCCGGTCGTGCGAATCATCATAATGTCATTCATGCTGTCGCCGAATGAAATCGTGTCAGAGACCGACGCCTTAAGGCAGCTGCATATTCCGAGAATAGCCGCGCCCTTATTGATATCTGCCCGTGTGACTTCACAGGCCACGATGGGCAGGTCTTCGATCATATTGGAAAAGTTCGTCGGCAGATACCCCGGGCCGAAGGATCCAATGATTTTCTCATAGTCGGCAACTTTTCTGACAAAGAAGAACACTTTATAGATTCCCTCTCCGGCATATTCGCTCACGGGGCGGTTCTCCGGTGATGCCAGGGCTTCTATGAGGCGCAGAAGTTCCGTATTTGCACCTTCCACCTGCACTTCCTTCAGTACGTCGGGATCAAATCTGCTGAAGAAATCTCCGCCTGTCGTCTCATAGTTATAGAATACGGCGTGTTCTCTGATAGAAGGAAGAACATCATCAAGCATCTTTGCGTCAGCATGATTTTCATAGACTGTTTTCCCGTCTATCACAGCTCTTCCGCCGGCGTGAAATATCCCGCCGTCAAAACCGATGCTCAGAATATCCTCGTTCACAAGCTCCGGACTCCGCCCGGTGCATATGAAAGCTTTATGGCCGTTGGCACGGGCAGCCCGAATTGCGTCCCGCGTTCGCCGGCTCACCGTTCTGCCGGGCATAGCCAGTGTACCGTCGATGTCAAAAAAGAGAAGCTTACTCATGATGTCTCCTATGCCGAAGCGTTAAGGCATACCGCAAGTGAATGGTCAGCAAGAAGCGTATTCGCGCTGTACAGGAACAGAACATCCGTGATCCCGTTTGCCTGAATGACATTATCAAGCCGGTTGAAGTAATATCTTGGATCTATCATAATGATTGTGTCGTAGTGAGGAATCAGGTACTGCACAAAGCTGTTGGCATACGAATCCTTAAAGATCAGCAACGATTTGCCGGTCGATGCCGCCGTGTGGATCTCGACGATCGGATGATTGCCCCCCAGAAATACCTGATACTGATCCTTCTCATTCAACTTGTCTCTCACATAAAGAGACGAGACCGTCTTACCCTGATCCGCGTAATATACATAATAATTGGGACAGTTCTTCGGAACATAGATCTCAATTGTGTCTCTCCGGCGGAAGCTTCCGCTCTGCGATCCGAGAGTCCCGAGGAAAGTCTCCGACAGGAGATATTCATCGAAATCCGTCACCGGCGCGTCAATGCCGAGGCCAGGAGCGCATTTTTCGTATACCGTCCTCGCTCCGTAGCTGGTCCAGTGATGATCCGTCCTGTAATAGAGGTTTCTTGAGTCGTTGGATGATTTCAGCGCTTCGGAGGCATTTGTAAACGCGACCCCGCTGAGTTTCTGCCCAAATGCGTCAATATCAGCCGTCTGATTCCTGACAGGCGCACTGCCCGGCAGCTTGTCGGGCAGGACTGCCGCCGCGCAGGGAACGACCAGCATTCTTGTAGACAGATCGGAATGTAGCGATGCAAATGAATTCACTGCATTTGCAATATCATCAAGGGCTTTTTCGTCCGGCTCGACTGTCTTCTGGAGCAGATAATGATCTTTGCCCAGATATACATCGTGCGATTCCTTCATTCCGATCAGCTTGTCGTATGTCAGCTTCAGCGAAATCCACCTGTCGCGAAGGGCGAACTGGTCCGAGAAATGAGCCGCCGTGTCTCCAAAAAAGCTCCCGCTCAGAAGACCATCCGCGCTGATAGAAGGTCTCTGCTTGAGGTTTCGATTTTCATTTGCCGAAAAAGTCTTATCCGGCGTCAGCGCACTGAGCGCTGTCAGCACTACAACGAAGAGGGCACATACCAGCCCCGTGATATAGGCCAGACGTCTTCGCCGTCTCTGCTCGCGCAGAATTCTGTTTTTTCTTCTTCTAGCTGCCCTGCTCTCAGGGATCTGTGTTTCAGAACTGTTCATTATGACCACTCTCTTTCAAGTCACGCTGCCGTCAGAATTTGAAGTACAGGAAAGTCGTGTACGTACTGCCGATCAGCGATGCCGTGCACAGGATCAGAAGTCCCAGACGCAGCGCAACAGCGATGAGCGCCAGGACATGCTCATTGAGCCCGATATTGTTCTCTGTAAACAGCCGGTTCCATATAAAACTGCCGAGCGGCGTGCACCCGATAAGGCTTAAAACGAGCAGGATGAAGTAGCTGCGAAGAACATACACTGCTGTACGTGTTGCAAATGCAGCTCCGCCGAACATCGACAATATCACCCTGAGCGCTGAAGGAATCGTCGGCGAGAAGAAGAATATCCATCCGATCCCGGCAATCAGGCAGGTCGCAAGCCTGCGGAGCGCCTTTGGAAAACCGTCGAACCGCCCCTTAATGACGAACCTTTCAAGAATGACGAACGCGCCATGGTACAGACCCCAGACGACAAAGCAGAACGTATTTCCGTGCCAGATACCTGTCAGCAGCCACACAACGAGCAGATTTCTCAGGATAAGAATATCCGGGACTCTGCTGCCGCCCAACGGAAAATAGACATACTGCTTGAACCAGTTGCCCAGAGAAATATGCCAGCGTCTCCAGAATTCCGAAATAGTCAGTGACATGTAAGGATAATCAAAGTTCTTTTCGAACTCGAATCCGAACATTTTGGACAGACCGATCGCCATATCCGAATATCCGCTGAAATCGAAATACAGCTGCAGGCTGTAAAAAATCATCATGAGCCATGCGCCGAGGACCGAATTCTCAGCCTGGCCAAGCAGGGCGAAGCCCGCTCCGAGTGCGTCTGCGAGCAGTACCTTCTTTCCCAGACCGACAAGAAAAAGAACGCCGCCGTCCATCAGTTTGTCAGCGTCCGCTTTTCTTCCTGTAAGCTGAGCTTCCATATCAGCATACTGAACAATCGGTCCCGATAATAATTTCGGGAAAAAGCTTACATACAGAATGAAATTCACGGGATTTCTCTGCGCTCCTGTCCGCTCCCCGTAGACGTCGAAGAGATAGGACAGCACAGTGAACGTGAAGAAGGACATTCCAACCGGCATATCGTCAAAGAAATACTTAAATGATGCCAGAAGCACAACATTCGCTGCCACGGATGCGATCATAATTTTCATAGCCGCATCCGTATGCCGGCTTATTTTCAGATGTTCGATCTCGATTCCGCTGGCGTAATTAAAAAGAGCCGCAAAGAGCAGAAAAACCAGCGACTTCGGGCTGCCCCACGCGTAAAAAAGCAAACTTACGATGACAAGCAGCGCATTCTTAAACGGAGCAGGAATGACATAATAAAGAATCAGGATGATCGGAAGAAAAACAAAGAGAAAATATATACTGTTAAATACCATGACGAATTTTCCCTCCGTTTACAGCGCTTTTCTGAACGCACTCTGTACTTTATCTGCGCGGGCTCCCACATAAAGAAGACAATAATTGCCTGCACAGTCACATACAGCGTTCTTAAGAAGCTCTGTCTGATCTACACCGTAACCCTCGAAACTGCTGAGCTGCGTCTTGATACGGGCATTATACGCCTCCATGACCGCTTCGCTCTGACTTGCGTCCTTCAGGCGGATGAGGACCAGCTCCTCCGCTCCCATGTTGGTCTTCGGACTGTAGTATACAACTCCATCATACTCCGACGAATCGAGCGAATAGAACCTCTTAAGGAGAAGCATATCCGACTCTTTTGTATTATCAAGATCCGCGTCCTTGGTGACTGCGGCTTTCACTTCATCAAAACCGGTCTTAGACGGGCGCGCGCTGGCTTTGGTCTGTACGAGCATGACAATGAGAACTGCAAATGCAGCCCACTTGACCGCCTCGACCACATAGATCCACGGCGCGACCGGTGTCTTTCTTCGTTTTCGTGTCTCCCTCACAGCTTTACCCCTTGATTTTCCGGTCCTTAAAGGACCGTTTATTCATTATCCTTAGTTAAGCATCTCCGCCATCAGCTGTATCTTCTGCTTCGGTCCCATCCGCATTCTCAGCTTCTGCAGTCTCTCCGCCGTTAGCTGAAGCCTCACTGTCGCCGTCAGAAGTTTCGGTGTTCCCGTCAGCTGTATCCGCGTTATCTGCTGTCTGCTCACTGCTGTCTGCGCTCTCGGTATCCGCGGCTTTGGCTGCGGCATCGGCTGCGCTCGCATTTGCGGAAACCTGCTGAGACAGAGCATCCGCGTCGCCGGTCTGCTCATACTCGTAATCGAAGGCCGTCTTCAGCATTGTCCTTGCCCAGATCGGATACATTTCCGCGAAAAAGTGCTGACCGTCCGTGTCATAAAGTTCCGGATAGTCATCAAGATAGCTGTCGCAGTCGATCCAACATACGCCCAGATCATCCGCCATCTTTTTCAAAGCCTCGTTGTACTCCGGGATATTTTTATAATTGGAATCATTCTCGATTGCGTGGGCATTGACCGGAATGATGGAATTGACAAATATAACTGCGCCGGGGATTTTCTCCCGGTATGCCTTGATCACCTTGGTATAGCCCTCAATAAACTCCGCGGCTGTGTTCCAGTAGCCGTCGACGTCGTTCATTCCATAGGTAAAGAATATACGTGTCGGATTGGCGGAGGCGACAGCGTCAATGTAATCCATGGCATCCGTGCACATCGTGCCTTTTTCCGCAAATACATTTGTCGTAGTCAGGAATCCATCAAATACAAAATCCTCGGCTCTGGAGTCTCCCAGAATGGCAGCCCCGTTGAACTGAGACCAGATGGAGATTTCACCGCTGTCGATCTTGGCGAGAATCTCATCGACCTTGGCTGATTCTTCTTCCCGCTGCTTCTCGCGCAGCTCGTCCATCATATCCTGAGGGTTTTTGGCCTCCAGGGCTTCGAGATACGCGATGCCCTGCTGCAGTTTCACACTGTTATCGACTTTATCTTTCCTTAAAGCCAGAAAAAGGACAACCACAAGTATTATTACAGGAACAGCAATCAGCAGTTTACCTGCAGGTGATTTCTTTATTATACTCAGTAGCTTCATTATCAATAATCCTTTAGGGCGGGGCTTTTACACTCCGGCCTGCTGTTTCTATCCCGCCGTCAGCTAAGGCGTGAAGTTTATTGCTTAGACGTATCTAACGCAAGTGATTCAAGTATATCACAACTGGAAGAAAAGGCTAGCTATATTTTCAATCTTCGCTACAGATTGTTTCTCTATAATCAACAGTTCAGACAGAAAAACCGCAGTCCCGAAGGACTGCGGTTTGCTTGGCTTTATGTTTCGAATTATTCGATAACGGAAGCAACACGGCCTGAACCGACTGTACGGCCACCTTCGCGAATCCGCTTGGCCATATTTTGTGGTATTTCTGATATAAATCGGTATTAAATCCGGGCATAATACCATACTATTTCTTGTATGATTTTGATTATCAAAGATTTTTAGTATCAAAATAGCATCAGCGGAATGGCTAATTTCTCCGGGCTCTAACACTGCCCCTTGAAGTCAGTCAGCATCCTATGAAATTTTCTAAACTGAGTGAATTTTGATTTCATTTCATCAATCAGTCTTTCATCCATTTGATTTGCCGCATCTCTATACCCTTTTGTTAGTTTCCTAATGCGTCCATTCTTGTCTCGTAATAACCTCGATTCCTTTCTAGGCATTGATAGTAAAAAACTATTGATGTCATCTTTAGAAAGCGTTTCTATTAACTGTGATTTATAGGATGGATACAAACAATACGCAGCCCATAATTCCGTATTTATATATGGTATACAGAGAATAATATTGGAGTCGACATCACAATCTTTCCAATTACAAATAACACTTTCTAACAAAGAACAATTTTCCTCAATTGTTGCACCTTCAATATAGCAAGGCAATTCCGTTGGAATTTTAGCATCATGTATTCTAGCAGATTCATATGTTACAAACATTACATCTCCGTCTACTTGTATTACTATCATATCAAAACTGCCATTCCCTGCTTCTAAAATTTCAAGCTTATCTTTTAAATTGTGGCAAATCTTATAAACACTGCCCCAACCAAATCCCTCTGGTTTATCTATAATGCCACTTAATTCATCTGGCGTTGGCGAAATTTCAACACAAACAACTCTGTAATCCTTAAATACAAGCTTTACAATTTTTTCAATAATAATTATATCTGTAGGACCTTCTGCTATTATTCCAATTCTCAGATCAGACATTTGGTACGCCTCCCAAATACCCGTCTACCCACATACGGCTTAAAGAAATATGCTTCTCCTGTGATAGTTTTATAAGTTCCTCCGTAATTATGAATCTCTTTACAACAGTTAACCCATCAGAATCCCTATCCACAATGAATAATCTAACAGAATCATCTGAAGAAATCCAGTTATCTAATATTGCAGGATTATGAGCAGTGCAGAGAATCTGCTTTTCAGGAATCAGCTCTTCAAACCATTCTTTCATCTGTCCCATTAGCCGTTGTATAATCCTAGGGTTTAAAGCCTGATCAATATTGTCTACGGAAAACATTTTTGGACCTTCTTTAGCTAGACAAAGCACTGCTAAAAATAGTGCATATAAAATCCCTTCACTAGCATCACTTGCTGAAAACTTATTAGCACTATCTTTCATATATTCGTCAATAAAGGTTACAACGCGTTTCGGTCTTGGAACAGAGCCGGATACTATTGCCCCAATATTAGTTTCACTTCCAACGCGTTTTACCCAAGGAAATAATGAAATAACGTCAGTCAAAGCGTCTTCTATATCTTCATCGTCCATACCAAGAACCAATAAATCTAAAAGCCCTTCTGCCAGACCCCCACCAGACAACCCTACCGGCAACCTATTTTGTGGATCACTTACTAGACCTCGTAGCATGGGCGTGTTCGGATTATATATAGCATACTCTCTCAAGGTACGAATAAACTGCTCTTCTGGAGATTCTACCTCATAATCGTTAAGAACGCCTGGCATTCCACCTGCTGCCGGATTTTTGTTCGTTTTAACACCAACAACATAAGAATCGTTTTTGCCACTGTCAACAAATCGTTCTGTCTTATAACTCCATTGAGGTTTTGGGTTCTCCAGCGGATTTAATAATGAGACATGGTACTCACAGCCATTTGCAGCTTCTACGTCAAAAGATATATGTGGTTGTCTCGTACGCTTCTTATTTGATGTCTTATATAGTTTGGGCACACCAGGTCTTACACCTCGTCGCAATAATGTTTCATCATCAACAATCCCATATACTGCAGAGGATACAATTCCAAGAGCTTCCAAAATATTACTTTTACCACAACCATTTGCACCTAAAAATAAATTAATACGTCCAAGTTCTAGATGCATTGATTCTATTGATTTAAAATTCTTAATAGTTATACTTTTTAGCATTACATTCCTCTTAATCATATTCTTGGTGATGGTTTACATACATTATATGATAATATCAAACACGTGTCATTGACATATTTATAAGTAATAGTAATTCTTGTTTATACTTATTTATCGTCAGTTCAAGAGGGCAGCAACAATCAAATCTATAAATCCTTAATCAACTCATCCATAGATACTTCAAATTCATATCCGCAATCTTGACAAATATAAATATATCCAATATGATCAGCCATATCTCCTCCTGATAGTCAATGACGTAAAATGTAATATCTTCAAGCCAGTAGTATTATTAAGGTTAATCCGTCTTATCCCCATAATTAGCAGGCTGTTCCGCCACCATCCCTAACGGCCTCGCCGGCACCTCATACGCCTTCCTCTTCTTCAGTCTCTCATACACCACTCCGCCGACCGTCTCCATCACCATCTTCATCATCTCCGGCTCCGAGAACAGCTTAACGAAAAACCCGTCATTCATCTCGTATCGCTGGGCGGCCATGTTCGGGAAGTCCTTCTCGAAGAGCAACATAAATGTCTTCCTGTCGCTGTTCTGAGCATAGCCCTGCCACTTATCCTGGGCAGCATAGTCGTTCTCCAGTTGTGTAAGGACCTTATCCATTTCCGTAAAATCAGTCCCATACTTTTCGTTAATCTTCTCAATGATTACGGTCAGCGGATCCTTCTTCGGCTCTCTATGGCCCGCCTCACCAGTGATTGGTACAAAGCCTCCTTCTACAGGCTCGAGCTGTATACCGCCCTCAAAATCTTTCTCCAGACGATAGTATTCCAGCAGGACCTTGTCATCGATATCGACAACCGGGCGATCCCCCTTTGGGAGCCACATGTAAAGGAACTTTGCAAATACACTGAACTTATGTATGTCCTTATCGAACAGTCTGCAGACCTGCGTAATGAAAGCATATATCCGGTTGAAGCGTCCTAACGTAGATTTGAAGATATCCTTTCTCTCGGTTTCCAGAGCACCATACCGCTGCAGTGCCGGATTTAAAGCACTCTTCAGCCTTCCCAGATCACCGGCTTTCTGTGTATCTCCGGAATAGAAGATATTTGCAAATTTATCTATCTCCAACTGCTGATACACCCTGAACTCGTCCAGGGTATTTTTCAGATCATAGACAACGTTCGGATCCGTCTCC
>CADAIL010000014.1 GCA_902788035.1 uncultured Lachnospiraceae bacterium
GACGCGGCGTATGCCGTGGCCTGCATTTGCGCGATGAGAGCGGAAGAGTGATCCGAATCGGCGGAAACACTCGGACGACCAACATACATTGGACGTAAGTTTGTTGTATGCATCGCGGTAGGGAGAGAAGGTCTCCGCTATAGAAGCCGCAAGGAGTCAGGAGGGTTGAACGGCGGTCATAACGTATGGCTGATACAAATCCGTAGGTTTGAAAGAAACTGTCTGGATAGGCAGAAAAGACCAAAATTTGTAGAAATGCGTGCCTCTCGGAGTTTGCCCTTTTATAAAAAATACTTAAAAATGTTGAAGTGACCGAAAAAAACAGCCGTTTTCAGAATTGTCTGGAAAATACCCCGAAAATCGAGGCTGGAAACCCGCATAAAATCAACAAAAAATAAGGGTGAGGGGTAGAAATGAGTTCCCCGACGTGAAGGGGATTGACACATGATGTGGCGGAGGAAGCGGACGGTTCGGCAGAAACAGGTAGAAATGAGTTCCCCGACGTGAAGGGGATTGACACACACATTCAGGAACACTTTTGGCTCCTATTAGTGCTTCATGTAGAAATGAGTTCCCCGACGTGAAGGGGATTGACACAAATCTTTCTTCCATAAAGTTTTCCTCCATTTCATGTAGAAATGAGTTCCCCGACGTGAAGGGGATTGACACTACTCTTTTTTCTCCTTTGTTTTTCCTTACTTTATCTGTAGAAATGAGTTCCCCGACGTGAAGGGGATTGACACCTTTAATTCTGCCCAGCTCCAGTTATTGACCTGATCGTAGAAATGAGTTCCCCGACGTGAAGGGGATTGACACTTTTAAGGAATCCCGAAATAATCTCGAGTAATCCCAAGTAGAAATGAGTTCCCCGACGTGAAGGGGATTGACACAAGGGAACATGAGCCTATGCATTGGAGATGTCGCAATGAATAGAAATGAGTTCCCCGATGTGAAGGGGATTGACACATGGCATTGCTCGTTAGTTCGGACATGTTGGATGCGTAGAAATGAGTTCCCTGATGAGAAGGGGATTGACATAAGCGAAGCAGTTCCTTTGCCATGTTCCGGTTATATGTAGAAATGAGTTCCCGGACGTGAAATGGATTGTCACATTTAAGGTCCTACTTTGGCAAGGATATTCTTATGGTGGTAATGGATAACTCGATAGGAAGGGATTGCCAAAACACAGCCAAGATCGGGCTTGTGTTCAGTTGGAAGGTATTCGTAGAAATGATTTACCCGCCGTAAGAGGACCTGCTTCGGTTCGTCTGTCACTGGCGGTAGCTTCTTTATCGGCACATGCCCTGCACATTTTTAAGAGCACAAAAAACCGCCGAAGCCATCTACATCATCCCTGTTATGGGTAGTGTAGATAACTTCGGCGGTTAGTTTTCAAATAGATACGGAACCGGTCGCTCAGATACTCTGTTTTCTTGCCAAACGGCGGTCTCTCATTTTATTCCATATGGAGTGAAGCACAGCTACTTCGTGGCTGCTGAGTCCAAGCCCATCAACGAGAAGCACAGCGTCAGTATAAGAGAGAATTTCTTCATACCTTCCTGCTCTCTGAAGGCTATCGATTTTCTGTATGTCCAGCCTTTCAGATCCTATCATCGGAATTCTCATTTGGCGCATTTCCCCAGGTTCAAAAGTCAAAACACCGCCACCGTAGCTTCTGCCGAGAGTTTCACTTAGGGCAAGAGTGTATGTGTTCAAAAACGCGGCCGCGACAGCGTTTCTATCAATCCCCTTGTGAAAGCGAACTTTATGCAGGGTATCTGTGACTAATGCGCCAACAGGATTAAGGATCATTTTGGGATACAGGTTCGCCTGCCTGATAAGAAAGGCATCCGCAGTCCACGAAGTCGGAATGACATACCAGCGTTTCCGGATGCGGCATTTGTAATTCTTGTTGAAACCCTGCTGCTCCCCCCAGCTAATATAGCTCTGAGCATTTTTACTCAACTGCTCTTTTGGCAAGTCGCCCGGCATGAAAATGGAAACTCTCTTGCCCGCATCCCTCAACATCTGATACTCTTCCGCAGACAGATAGATTCCCTTCACCTGTTCCGCGCGGCTGATAATGGGCATCATTTCGGCTTGCAGGCCACGGGAAACGACATTGTTCCAATCAGACAAGAAGAAATCATTTTCACCGCTGACCAGTCCAACGTTTATTTCATACAGGTCGATGGCATTTGAGATCCTCCTATCGTAATTCAGCATGCGTAAAACCTGTAATTCCTCGTTGGTCAGGTAGTATTTGACCCATTTGTCTCTGCTGTGATCCAGGGCTTTTGCTTCTGCTCTGTTTAGGCATTCCGGGCCTTGCCGGATCAGTTCATCTAAATCATCAAGTTCTACTACGCGGATGCCTTTGTGATCGGACGTTTTCTCGCCGAGGAGCAGGACTACCTCTTGTTGGATATCATCAAATACCAGTCGTTTGAAGGTTATTATCGTGAGCAAATCAAAATGGCTGCTCAGATAATTTCTGGCTTCAGCTGCATAGTTTACCTGGAACAATTCTGCCGGAATCACCATACCGATCCTGCCGTGGCTGCTTAACGCCTCACAGGACAGGAGGAGGAATGGCAGCCAGATATTTGTTAGCTTGTTCGGATGAAAACCGTGCTTTCTCATCAGATCAAAAGCAATTGTCCTATACTGGTCGTCAAAATTCTGGTAGCGGATAAAAGGGGGATTTCCAACAATTACATCATAGCTGGTCTTCTCCTCGATATTTTCACGATAGTATGTGAAAAAATCACTGTTGACGATTGCATATCCGTGCGAATTTGCTTTATCCGCTTCAGCAGGATCCAGCTCGATGCCCGTAACTCCATCATCAGAAGCGGCAGGAAAGATTGAGCGCCTACGACGAATGGATGCAAGGAAACTCCCATCACCACAGCTGGGCTCCAGAACCGTATCGCCTGCATCACGCAATGCCCATGAGACAATGAAGTCAGCTATGCTTGCAGGCGTGTAATAACCACCGCGCAGTTTGTCATATCCATCAATCGGCTTCATCAGTATCTGACCTCCACAAGTCTTCTTCAACGCCATATAAACCGTCAACCATTGCAGACAATTCATTTTGGATAGCTTTGGCAGCTCGGTCAATTGCTTTTTTCGCAGTAGAGTTTTGAGCATCATTCAACTTCTCGTTCAAACTCTCTAACTGATGAACTTTTTCTACAATCCTATCGTGCAGGGCTTTCTGTGTCCCGTCAGAGAAGTCAATTCTGCGAATCGGCAGCTTGGCAATAAATTGCTTTCCGTGGGAATAATATCCCCCTCGGAAAGTGCTGGCACTATTCCTGACAAGAAGTTCCATCAACCAGTGATTTAAAACGGCCTGAATGTAGAAAATAGATTCTTCCACGCCAGGTTTCATTTCGATGCCATAGAATGGTCCGTTACCGCCACCGGTAAATACAACCATATTGTTGTCGTATACATAGTTTGAATCAAGCGAAAGGACAGGCCATATCAGGTGTTCGCCGCAAATGAAACGAGCCAGACTCTGGCTGCGCCCATAGGCATACCAATTACGATCTGTTCTTTCCTGTATCATGTGACGCCGATCCAGTTCTTCCTTAAAAGCTGTAAGGTACTCAAATGTACAGGGATACTCCGAACGCATCATATCAATATCTATCAGCTTGGGCTTACCTTCTTCACTGTGATATGGGAAAATAATGTAGCTGCTGGGAGTAATCGCCTGATACTTTTTCAATTGGACATCATAAATGCACTTCCGCAAGATGCCTTTCTCCACCTTACGTGCCACCCCATTCTTATCATGGAAATAGACGTAGCTGTCATCCTTGCTGTCGGCAGTGATGATATACACCTTGTCGTTACTTGTCTGCACTCCAACAAAAATTCGTGCCATATCGCTGAGAGGACTACACAGTTCACTGATTGCTGCAAGCCGCTGGGTAATCTGGCCCGGGATAAATGTCCATGGCGATGCACTGAGCATATCTGCGGGATAAGCTGTATACTCTACCTTATGCTCAAAGAGAAAGCGATTCCAGTCCTGAATAAAAGCAATCTCGAATAAAGAGGATGCGGGTTTCCCAAGAATGAGAATGCACGTATAGGTACTTCTTTTTTTGAATGCCTGGTGTGTGCCGAAGTGGACAATCTCACGAACTGCACCTTGGGAAGACAGGAACTGACGCAGACCTTCTCCGGACCGAATGTTCATAAATTTGTGTGGAACAATATACCCGATGGCTCCTCCGTTCTTGAGCAGATTCCATGCACGTTCAATAAATAAATAGTACTTGTCAAGGAGATCGGAACTGGCAGTTTCAAAACCGGAAAACCGGCTCTTATAAAACCCATATTCTTTCGGGGAATATCGTACCATGTTTTGAACACGGATATATGGCGGATTTCCGACAATTGCATCAAAACCCTCTGTGCCGAATTCTGTCTCCCAGTCAAACATGCGGATTTGTCCCAGTTTGTCATAGGAACTGAATACATCCGGGTCATATTGTGAATAAGCGCTATTTACAAGGCTGTTGCCGTTTTTGATGTTATTATCAAGCCTTGGCAGTACACGTTCATGATAGATGTCGATAAAAGAATTGATTTCATCAATACTGGTATCTTCCAATAATTTGAGGAAAAGGCTGAATTTTGTAACTTCAACTGCCAGCGGATCGATATCAACTCCCCATATGTTCTTGAGCAAAATCTCACGGCGCCTCGCAAATGAAAGACGGTAAGTATCAGCGCTGGGAACTATGATCAAACGACCATCCTGAATGGCGTTGCCTCGGTCATTTTTAACAAGCCAGTCAATGTTATGATTGACAATATATTCATAAGCAGAAAGAAGAAAATTCCCGGAACCGCAGCATATGTCCGCGATGCGGGTTTCGCGTACTTCAGACACACTTTTTCCTTCAAAGATCCTGGATAAGGTTCGCTCAATGATAATATCCGTTACATTCTTGGGGGTGTTGACTGCGCCTTGAGAATCTATTGATTCGGGTTTTTGTACAGCTGAAACGGTATCATTTTCAATTATTAGTTTTTCATCAAGAAATAACTCATAGATTTGTCCGATGATAAATGGATCGACTACACTGAATTCATATGAATTATTAGGATAATAGAGATCACGGAAAATAGCCAGAAGGACATCGTCGGAAACAATAATTTGATCTTCTTCGAGAATCTCAAACAGGCCGGAGTCATATTTATTATCCGCAGTAGTGAAAAGCTGCTTTAGAGCTTCATATGATCTGATTTGCTTTAAAGTCTCGTACTGTTCAAAGCTGCGGTCTTCACATATACGAAGGAAAATTATGCGGTTCAGAATCCTTTGCACACTGATGTTCAGAGTTTCCTCATCTATGGAAGGTACATTGCGTTTAATGTCGGCGCCAAGGTTCATGCGCCATGTTTTAATTTGTTTCAGAAAGAATTCATCAAAGGGTTCGCGTCGGAAAGCCCCTCGGATATTTTTGAACCTTTCAGCAAACGCACCAGAGAGCACTGACTCTTTCGAAAGCAAAGCATAAATCTCATCAAATTTCTCTTCATATTCGGTATAGGAGTAATGAGCGATAAGAGCCACGCCCACATCATCGCTTTCGACTGGACGAACGGAACAATCATAAATGTACAGATCAGCAAAGTTCGTTAGTACAGATATTTTAAGGTTTCCGCTCCATCCATACCTGCGAAGTTGGAATGCAGGGGTACTATCAGCTGTTATGTCAACAGAGGGCTTTTTTGTTTCTAGATAAAACAGGGTCTCAGTCCCAATACGAAAACTGTAGTCAGGTTTTTTCTTCCGCCTCTGACCGTTCTCGTCCACAACAACAGTTGCCTCATGAGTGACTTCGCGTGTATGCTGTGGGAGGCCGGCTTCGTTATCTACATCCCATCCGAGTGCTTTGAAAAAAGGATTGACAAATTCTACCCGCACTTCGGTCTCATTGTATGTGGCACGAGTATACTCTGTTACTCTTGAGGTGTACTGATGAACACGTTCTGCCATTTTTTCTGCCATCGTTTCCCTGCTTAATCTGAAATCATAATCCTTATTCATATTTCCTCCGAAACGGGTACTACATCTATAAAGCCTCAGTCATTACAGACAACGCAATAACATCTCCGATATACGCTAGGCTGGGACAGTGTATTGATTGTAACAAATCATTTTGTAAAGCTTAACATAGTGGCTGTCCTCCCACAGGGACATCAGTTACTGAAAGCGCTGTTAGGGGCATCCATTAGAGGAAATTTAGCCATGGCAGATACGGATGAAGCGGATGATTAATCTCGAGAAAGAGAAGTTCAATCGCCGGTAAGCGCGTGTAAATATCCCAAAAGCCGATTTTTCCTGGCATCATCCAGTTTTCGGAAACCTTCGATAATCTCGTACTCAATGTCTGTTTCATATACTCTGATAAATCCGGTTTTTGTTTCTCCTTCTGCCCCTGAAAGCAGATGATAAGGATCAATATCGAGTACGTCACAGATAATCTGAAGTTTATCCATGCCGGGGACTTGATTCCTTGACTTCCAACTGCTCATTGTGCTTTGTGGTATTCCCGTCAGTGCTGAAAACTCTTTTTGAGTCATGCCTTTTTCATGTATCAGGTTCAGTATTCTCTCACCTATCGTCATTTTTTTGCCTAACTATCTCCAACGGTTTATCAAAAAATACAGCAAAACAATATAATCGAACCAGAAAAGCGTCTTTGGCGCTACCGTCAGCTTATCAGGAACTCTATAAAGAACGTTCGAAAAGATTATTGACTATTATACCCTGTCTTTTGTGATAAAAGCAAGAAATGGCACTC
This sequence comes from uncultured Lachnospiraceae bacterium, assembly GCA_902788035.1. Classification (GTDB taxonomy): domain Bacteria; phylum Bacillota; class Clostridia; order Lachnospirales; family Lachnospiraceae; genus Chordicoccus. The sequence continues at coordinate 6,840 of CADAIL010000014.1, forward strand.
CGCATAATATTGACAATTGAGAGTCTGCATGTTAAATTCGTTATAGCGAAATAATTCGTTAAAACGATTCTTTTGAGGTAGATTTTCTATTTATGAAAGATAGGGGCGTTATAGGTAATGTCCTACAGAGGATCGTGTATATTAGATTATTTGTTTATGGTGACATTATTTACGGAGACTGGCTATGACGAAGGAAGAGCTCAAAAAGCAGATAATTGAGAATAAGTTTTCCGAGACGGTTAGATGTTTTGGCGATGATCAACTTCGAAATGTTATTCGCGAAATATACTGTGACGGAGTTATGGAAGGGTACAAATTGGCACGGATGAGACTGGAGTTGATTGGTGGTCTGCCGATGACAGGAGGGGAGTATTATTTTGAAAAGAATATGGACAAGATACGAAAATTGATTAAACTATGTATGCTGTACGATGAATGTGAAGAGGATGAGTAAAGGGGAGTTGAGATAACGCTGAATTGTGGAAGCTGCTTTTTAGTAGATGCCTGTAGACTGGCGATTCGCAGAGTATAAACCTGGTTTTGTGTTTTGCAAATGACGGTCAGCCGTCCGGATGGCTGAATCAGAAAGACGCGGCGGAAGCCATGGCCTGCATTCGTGATCGGAGAGAATGCCTCCAAACAATATCATCGCGTATACTACATACTTTTTCGCCAAAATATAGAAATCATCTTGGCTGCATACATTTGCCCACACAGAATGTTTAAATAAAGATGAACACATAACAACATAGCGCTTCTGGCGCTTTTTTGTTGTCCGGTGGTGGAACGTTTTTGGAAGGGGGAATCACTTGAGTATCCAAATAATTGTCCCTATCAGCCGATGTTTTCCGCCTTGGTAGATTGCTTGGATGCCGCTATGTTGTTGATAAAGTGACTTGGAGTATGTTGGAATTGTGATATTTAAGTGGTAAAATATAAATAGATGAACATTGATAAGAGCATAAGCTATCGCCTTGTAGATGCCTGTAGGCAGCAGCGGCATAGAGCATTGACATGGTTCCGTGTTTTATGTCAGGCGTGCTGTCGCCCGGATGGCTGGATGAGAAAGACGCGGCGTATGCCGTGGCCTGCATTTGCGCGATGAGAGCGGAAGAGTGATCCGAATCGGCGGAAACACACGGCGATCATAACGTATGGCTGATACAAAGCCGTAGGTTTGAAAGAAACTGTCTGGATAGGCAGAAAAGACCAAAATCTGTAGAAATGCGTGCCCCTTATAGTCTGCCCTTTTATAAAAAATACTTCAAAATGCTGAAGTGACCTAAAAAACAGCTGTTTTCAGAATTGTCTGGAAAATACCCCCGAAATCGAGGCTGGAAACCCGCATAAATTCAACAAAAAATAAGGGTGAGGGTAGAAATGAGTTCCCCGACGTGAAGGGGATTGACACAATTCTTTCATGATTTCTCTCCTTTGTATATATGAATGTAGAAATGAGTTCCCCGACGTGAAGGGGATTGACACAATGTATCTCTTTACTTCTTCAGAACGGTTTATGATGGTAGAAATGAGTTCCCCGACGTGAAGGGGATTGACACTTCGTTGTCTACCAGGACACGCATCTGATACTCCGGTAGAAATGAGTTCCCCGACGTGAAGGGGATTGACACATCACCGGATGCGCCCATCTGTGGTGATTCTAATACGTAGAAATGAGTTCCCCGACGTGAAGGGGATTGACACAACTTCTTCATCCGGGACTGAACTTTCGAAGGAGAAAGTAGAAATGAGTTCCCCGACGTGAAGGGGATTGACACATCTTTACCATATCTAAAATGACTTAGGTAGGTGGTGTGTAGAAATGAGTTCCCCGACGTGAAGGGGATTGACACACATTTTCTAATGTTATAGTGTCATAATTTGTACTGTAGAAATGAGTTCCCCGACGTGAAGGGGATTGACACACATACTCAGATGATTGTACATTCGTTGGTGTCTGTAGAAATGAGTTCCCCGACGTGAAGGGGATTGACACCATAAAAGATGAAACATTTCTATTTATATGTAGAAATGAGTTCCCCGACGTGAAGGGGATTGACACAAGGTGTTTACTCTTCTGCTGGTAAGGGAGGTATGTAGAAATGAGTTCCCCGACGTGAAGGGGATTGACACAGAGAAATAATTATCAAATGGATGAGAAATTCCCAGTAGAAATGAGTTCCCCGACGTGAAGGGGATTGACACAGTCTCGAGCTTGAACTGGAGCTACTGGATTTGTAGGTAGAAATGAGTTCCCCGACGTGAAGGGGATTGACACAATTCGTCGCAATTCTCTCGTACTTGCTGATCCAATACCTGTAGAAATGAGTTCCCCGACGTGAAGGGGATTGACACATGGTTTCCGTATGTCATGTTTACCCTGACTAAGTAGGTAGAAATGAGTTCCCCGACGTGAAGGGGATTGACACTTTTGCTGTTCTCAAGGATATTGTTGAGTTTAATGGTAGAAATGAGTTCCCCGACGTGAAGGGGATTGACACAATTCTTTGTTCTTTCCATAGATTCCTCCATCTCCGTAGAAATGAGTTCCCCGACGTGAAGGGGATTGACACATTCGAACTCTTTTATCATTCCTTGAAATTAGCAAAAGTAGAAATGAGTTCCCCGACGTGAAGGGGATTGACACAATTTGGTCATATCTTTTCTTCCCTTCGTGAAAATGCGTAGAAATGAGTTCCCCGACGTGAAGGGGATTGACACAATAGATCCATTAGACTCATTTTTTTGTCGCCACCCGTAGAAATGAGTTCCCCGATGTGAAGGGGATTGACACATGATAACGGTCTCCTTCATACTAATCACCTCCTTCCTGGTAGAAATGAGTTCCCCGATGTGAAGGGGATTGACACATGCGAGCCTCAAAGGTTGCCTTTGATTCCCGCTGTGTAGAAATGAGTTCCCCGATGTGAAGGGGATTGACACAATTATTACCTTGCAGTAGTCATCCGACATAGCCGTGTAGAAATGCGTTCCCCGATGTGAAGGGGATTGACACATGTAGCTCCACGCGACGAACAACGTGTCCGGTGCGTAGAAATGCGTTCCCCGATGTGAAGGGGATTGACACATTTTCTTGACGTAGCTTAGATATTCTGTGTTTTCCTCGTAGAAATGAGTTCTCCGATGTGAAGGGGATTGACACAGGACCAGTGCAAGGAAGGAAATAAGGACCGTCCCTGTAGAAATGAGTTCTCCGATGTGAAGGGGATTGACACCCAGCCACCATTTTTTCTGTGTAATTTGATTTCAAAGGTAGAAATGCGTTCCCCGATGTGAAGGGGATTGACACACTTGTTCTTTTTTTCTTTTTTTGTAAATATCCATAAGTAGAAATGCGTTCCCCGATGTGAAGGGGATTGACACAATCATTTCACGTGCGAGTGCGAATATGCGAACATTTGTAGAAATGAGTTCCCCGATGTGAAGGGGATTGACACAATTTGCCAATATTTGTACCACAAGTTGACCTCCGTGGTAGAAATGAGTTCCCCGATGTGAAGGGGATTGACACCTGTATCATTCAGGACATTGTTTACGAAGTGTGAGCAGGTAGAAATGCGTTCCCCGATGTGAAGGGGATTGACACCTCCTTTCCCTCTCCTTAAGAGGGTTTAAAATGATGCGTAGAAATGCGTTCCCCGATGTGAAGGGGATTGACACAATTCAGCTACAATGTCAATTTCTCCAGTCGCCTTGAAGAAATATGCATCGCTGATGCGAAGAAAATCGGCATAATATGAAGACGCGCCACTGGTGCGCCTTCTTGCGTTAGTGAGTACTTATAGTGGTTCGTAAGATCCGGAGAAAGTGGCTGAACCTGAAAAATAGGCGCCATAATGTGCAAAAAATGGGTACTTTTTATGCTGGTGCCATTAAGATGGAGGCCTGTTAAGATGAAATTGCCGCAAAGAAATCATAAAGTGGCGACGAATCTGGACGATTAGCATCGGATAGCAGACTTAAAAAGTCAGAGAGGAGATTTTATGCCGGAATGGAAAAGGGTTGATGTGTTCGATATTAGTGAGAAAGTGATCAACGAAAACCTGAGCATCTACCGTGAAGCCCGTAAAAAAAGCTGTGTCCCTTCTGAAGGCTATGTTGAGGCGGCGTTATCCAGTGAAAATCACCTGGCGTTTGCATGTGAATTCATTGACACGTTTATTAAGTCTGGTGAATACGGTCTGCCGTATGAAGAGCTTATGAGCCTTGCGGAAAGAAAAGTGGAGGAGTATTTGAATCAGAATGGAGCAGGTATTTCGTCGCGTAAGCGCAGGCTTAGCAAAGAGCAGATCAAGACTGCAAAGATGCATTCCAAGCTTCAGGCGTCTTATTATATGAAAGATACCGCATGGAGATCGCCTACCTGTGTGTATCCTCTTGAACGTTCCTCTCAAAAGAAAGGATCGGCAGCTTCAGAGACAGAGCAGCTGAGTGGGAGAAAGGTGCTTTATTCTGCGGAAGGCCGTAAGAAATGGAAGGATAACACTCGCATCAAGAGGGATGTTCTTGTTCAGCACGCCTTTGTTATGGGGCTTAACGCGGATGAAACAGATGAACTTCTTATGAGAGCCGGATATCCCGGATTATACCCTTTGGATGCAATTGACGCATGCGCAATCATTAACCTGAATGAATATGCAGGAAGACTGGATCTATCGCCATATGAAGTGTTGTGGAAAGTCAAGAACGATATCAATGATATCTTACAACACCTGGACGGTCCGGGAATCGTATTTGTTGATAAAGGAACTGCGGATGGAGCACGTATGGGCGTTCTGACTTCTGCTGCCGGAAGATATATCGATAAAGAGTTGCAGGAACTCAGAAAGATTCTTAATAAGCAGAGTGTTTCGACCCTGCCGACTGCCGTTGGACTTACAAAATTCCTGACCAGATACTACAGTGAGAGAATCGGAAATGTCCATGATGTTGCAGAGTATTTTCATGATTCGGGTATAGATGCAAATGCCATTTTCACCCAACGATATTACGGATTTTTAAAGAAGACGAAGGAGTATCTCTATGACTGGCGTCGTTATCGTAAAAATCTGATTCCGTGTACATGGGAGTTGACGCCCGGCTTTGCCGCCCATGATTTTAGGAGCGACAGGCGTTTCAAGCTGGATAAGGCAGTATATGACTGCAGCGTGAGTGCTATACTGAAGAAGCTTCAGGATTCGGAAGAAAACAATGGGCGTGAGGATGCTGCTTTGCTCCGAAATCCGATTGATACTGACTTAAAGAAAGCGAAGCCCGATGCTTATCAGGTAGATTCTGACGAATACTATGAGGATTGCTTACGGCTTATACAGTATGTTCGGACTTATGATGTTTTGGATCAAGACGTGGGTCTTATCTATTTCAAACCCAATAAAAAAGATCGGTTTACATATGGAAGAGTTCTGCTCGAGGGAGAGAAGAAGCACTTCAAAGGTGCAGATTCTATTGAATTCGGGGAAAGCGGGAGCAGCGTAACGGGCTATGTTTATGAGATGAGGAAAAAACATGATGTTGTGCGATTTGCCCTGTCTGCCGGACGGGAAGAAGAACTTGGCGAGTATCTTATGCTTGCCCGCTATTGGAAAAGAAACTGGTATAGAGAAATATCCGGAGGTAAGACTGTGTCTGAATGTGAAGCGGAGGGATTTTATCCGGATCCAATCGACAAACTGGTTATCTATGCCCTGCTTTACCGTGATAAACTGATCGAAAAATGGTGTGCTGATAAGGCTAATGGAAGAGTTGCACGGACCAGAATTCGTGACGTGTTCCCGCTGCGGGAGCTGATTTTGGAGATAAGCTATGATATTTCATTTGCATATATGTACGGCATCTGCCATATCCATAAAGTCTCCGCTGCTAGTATCGAAGAGCTGAACGAAATATATACCGGATTTGATAATCTCAGACAGAATATGATCTTCCCTGTTCAGTGGAAGGGACGCAGTGGGGAGATGCTCACCTATGACCGTGATCAGGCAACGTATAAAAGCGGCAGAAAGGCTCCGAGCGGTAAGGAGGATACTGAAAGATGAAAAGTGTTGGAAATTATGAGAATCTGCAGCTCATTGTGAGTACAAATGCTGCAGAGATATATGACGCCTGTGATAAAGATCGGATGAACAGGGTCTTCATTCTGAAAAAATATAAGAATTCTGATATCAGTGCGGCGGTTGTACGCCGTGAGAAAGAAATCACCCAGATGATTAAGCAGTACGCTAACCGCAGCATTGTTGTCCCTGTAATCGGGACGGAAGTGGACGATGAGGGAAATACCTATCTTGTGATGAATAAAGAGAAGGCAGGGATCTTTTTGTCGGAGCTTATTGAAAAGGGATTAGTCAGCCTGTCTTATGCGCTGAAATGTACGGAGGAGGTGCTGAGGTCGCTTGCGACGCTGCATGCATTTGCCGGAAATACCAGCCGCTTAGGTTATCTGCACCTGGATCTTCATCCGGGCAATGTATTTATGGAAAATGCGGATGCGGCAAGTGAAATCGCCGGGACCGCAAAGTTCATCGACTTTGCTACAGCGGTGAAGATGGTCAATGGCAAAGCTGAGGAACGAACGATTGCCGCAGTCTCACCTTTCTCTGCGCCGGAATTATATGTGCCACATTATTCGGTCTGCACCGTGAGCACGGATATTTATTCGGTGGCGGCAATCTTTTATACACTATTTGTCGGCGGCAGTCTTCCGGGCGTGACAGACTTTTCGGGATCGACAAAGATTTACGAAAGGCCGGATGCCGGTCCGGATGCCGATACAGCGCGAAATGCCGCGCAGGAAATCAGAAAACGCTGTGAGAGGGAGAGCGTTCCGGAGAGTGTGTGCAGGGCTGTCTGCGCAGTCATGAAGTGTGCTCTTGATGATAATCCGGCTTACCGTTACCAGTGTGCCGATGACATGCTTGCTGCGGTAGAGAAGATAGAACAGCTTTTTCAGGCATGTGAGAAAAAAAAGTATGAGACGATTTTCCGGATGGAATATGAGGATATGACGGACATTGATGATGTGCACCCGGAAACTCTTGAATATGACGGGAGGAAGTTCAGAGAAGCTGCGGAGTCATTGGAACGGATGTTAAAGGCAAATCAGATTGATGCAGCTTTTACAAAATACCTGTTCAAACTTTACTGGAAAATGGCGGAGCCGCATTTGCAGGAAATGCCGGGACATGTTCTGACCAGCTTTTTGAACAGCGGTGTCGCAGCCTGCAATCATACCGGTGATGTGATTCTCGGACAGAAGCTTGCCGCACTTCTTACTGAAAAACGAAAATCGATCGGAATTGAGGAGTATCTTGATTTGAATAACCGGGCCGCCGTGTTTGTTGCGGACGGGTATGAATACGCAAAAGCAGCTGCTATGCAGGAGAAGAATGTCGCCGCACTGCGAAGGGTTCGTGACGGTTATGTCGCTGCCGGAAGTGAATTTGAGATGGGAAGCGAGGATAATGTTCGGAGTATTCTTCTGGCACGTGCCCTCAGTTCCCTGGCAGTTTACAAGGCGATTGCGTATCCTGAGACACCAAAGGAGGAAATCTATGCTCTTTATGACGAGTCAATCTGTGAATTTGGCGGTGGATTTAATGTAAAGATTACGCAGTCGCATCGGATGCACTATGAGATGATGATAAAGGATGGGGAGTCTTTCGAGAATACGTGCTCAAGGTACTTTGATACAGACAGTAGCGATAAGCCACTGATCATGGAGGAGCTGATTGCGAATTGCGTCAGGAAAGAAGATTGGTATGGACTGTATGCTCTGGTGAAGGCGCTGTATGTGTTTTATCTGAAGGAAGTGAAGGCGTGCTGCGCTGGGACGGAAAAAGAGATCGGTCAAAAGCCGCTTGAGAGTCCTGCTCTCTCAGAGAGGGAAACGGTACAGGCGGAGTATACGACCGGGCAGCATGTAGATGGCTGCAATCCGGAAGACGGCTATACTTCGAGGATGATTGTCGCCGGTCATGTGATGGAGAAACTTAGGGAACTTGGTGACAGCCTGCTTCCCCGGAGGAATGTATATGACCCGGTGCAGACGATTTTCCGCTATCTCGCGCTGCTTGAATATGAGGTCAGCGGCGAGGTGAATGAAAGGGTTCGGGATTATATTGATGCTGCACTGAAGTGTCAAGAAGAAGCGAGGATCGATATGGAAGAACCCCTTAATATCTATATGCTTATCGCCTATCAGACGGTGGCAATCTACGGGAAAATGCTCGGGGACGATGAGGGCGTAGCGCAGCATGCCGAGAGGCTGCGCGCTCATGCGGAAAAATGCGGCTGGGAGGCTCTCTGCGCGGCTCTCGATGGTGGGAAGCCGGTGGAAGAGATCCTGACACATGAGTATGCGTGACCTGGGCCGGCGCAAACTTAAAAGCGATAATTCCATCTAACCCCATTCGGGTGGAATTATCGCTTTTTTGTGGATGGTTTTATTTAATGCTTGGACTTCGGGGATGCTTGAGCTTCGGTAAGTTCCCTCTTTAATTTCTGGAGTTCGCGTCTCATTTCTTCCAGATCATTTTGGAACTGTATCACCTGCTGCCGCAACTTGATATTATTAGCCTGCGTCTGATCCCGTTCAGCCTGCTCCTGATCCCGTTCAGCCTGTACCAGATCCCGCTCTGCTTTTGTCTTCTCCAATTCAGCTTTCGCTTCTTCAATCATGTAATCAACCGTGTTGCGGTCCATTATTGCGAGCTCTTCTGAAAAAAATCCAATGACATCCTCCGTGTTCAGGCATATCTCGTAAATATGGTTGTATAACGGCTTGAACTCTGGATATGTATCACACAAGCACATGATTTTGTCCGGTTCGTCAGAGCTCAGGAACATGAGCCATGCATCGAGCTTCGTGGATACAACTCCGTTTTGATGGTTTCTCCTGAAGATGTCAAGTGGGATGAAAATGTAATTCTGGATCAGCTCTATTGACTTGACAGAACGAATGTTCTATAATTTCTTCGTCGGGGATCACTAAAGGGGGTATCATGTCTGCTACACAATTCACTCTTATCGTAATACTTCTGCTCGCAGTGCTGCTTCTGCTTGCGCTGCTGCTTATTCGATTCTCAAAAGGACGGACAGAAAGCGCCTCCGCGGAGCGGATTGAGGATCTTCAGGACGAGCTTGTCCGCATCGGTGAACAGGTCCAGACAACTGCGCGAACGACCGCTGAGTACAACGCTCACCTTCGGAGTGAGGTCAATACTGCACTGCGCGACGGTCTGTCTGAGCAGTCCAGACAGCAGAGAGAGATGTCGATCATTGTTTCTGAGCAGATGCTTTCTTCTTCCAGGAATCAGACAGATACGCTGCTCAAGCTGCAGGACAGCGTCACCCGGACGCTGACGGAATCGATGGACCGCCTCCAGTCTTCCAATGAGGAAAAACTTGATCAGATTCGGGGAGTAGTCGATGAGAAGCTGGATAAGACGCTGAACGAGCGCCTTGACACGAACTTTAAGATGGTCGGAGACCAGCTTGGTCTTCTCTACAAGTCTCTCGGGGAACTTCAGGCTCTCTCAAGTGGTGTGAGCGATCTGAATCGTACACTTGCAAATGTCAAAACTCGCGGAGTCTGGGGCGAAGTCCAGCTTGGACGTATCCTGGAACAGACGATGACGAAGTCCCAGTATGCGGTCAATGTGGTCACTAAGCCGAATTCGGATGACCGTGTGGAGTACGCGGTACTATTTCCGGCTCAGGACGGGAGCGGAGAGCAGGTCTATCTGCCAATAGATGCCAAGTTCCCCTCTGACATCTATAACCGGATCATTGAGGCGGGGGAGAGCGGCGACGCGAAAGTCATGGCTGCGGTGACCCAGGAGCTCAAGGTCAGGATTCTTGATGAGGCTCGCACCATCAGGGATAAGTATTTAAGTCCGCCGCACACGACCAATTACGGCATCATGTTCCTGCCGACGGAAGGTCTGTACGCGGAAGTTCTTCGTATCGACGGCCTTACGGAGAAATGCCAGCAGATCGGTGTGATCGTGGCAGGGCCGACAACAATTACGGCTATTCTGAACAGCCTTCAGGCAGGCTTCCGCAATGTTGCTCTCTCGAAAAAGAGCTTTGAGGTCATGAAGCTTCTTGAGGCGGTGAAGACGCAGTTCGCCAAGCTCGATGATGAGGTCGAGCGCACTCAGAAGAAGCTTTCTGACGCCACAAAATCTACAGACCGGCTTCGTCACAGAACGGAGCTCATTCAGCGAAGGATGCGGAATGTCACGGAGCTCGACGCTGCGGAGGCAAGAAAACTCCTTGACCTGGAGGTTGAAGACGAGGATACGAGCACATTCGATTGATAGATTTTTGGATGAGAACCTCCACCTATATGTTGTTCTGCAGCTTCTGTGGACAGGGCGCTCTGCTGCTTCAATGCTTAGGTATATAACTTTTGCCAAGAGATGTTCAGATTATGACTGTGTATTAGGCTGAGGAATTTTTGAATCGTAAGAAAAAGATATGGAACGAAAATATATCGCGATAGATTTAAAATCATTCTATGCCTCAGTCGAGTGCGCCGACAGAGGACTTGACCCGCTGACGACTAATCTCGTTGTCGCGGATGAGAGCAGAACGTCTAAGACGATCTGTCTCGCTGTCTCCCCGTCACTTAAAGCGCATGGGATACCGGGACGAGCCCGCCTTTTTGAGGTCATTCGCAAGGTGGATGCGGCCAATGAACTCCGACGCCTCAAAGCACCCGGTCATACATTTTCAGGAAAGTCTGTGAATGACAATGAGCTTAAGGCAGATCCGTCTCTGGCTGTCGATTATGTGATTGCCAGACCGCGCATGTCCCACTATATCGAGTGCAGCACTAAGATTTATAATATCTATCTCAAGTACGTCGCACCGGAAGATATGCATGTTTATTCCATCGATGAAGTCTTCATTGACGCGACGTCCTATCTGAAGGCTTACAAGATGACAGCGCATGAGCTGGCCATGACCATGATCCGGGAGGTCCTGAAGGAGACAGGAATCACTGCGACTGCGGGAATCGGGACTAATCTCTATCTCAGCAAGATTGCGATGGATATAGTTGCAAAACATATGCCGGCTGATAAGGACGGAGTCCGAGTTGCTGAACTCGATGAGATGGGCTACAGGAGGCAGCTTTGGGAACACAGGCCGATCACGGATTTCTGGCGGGTCGGTCGGGGCTACGCGAGACGCCTCGAGGAACAGGGACTCTACACGATGGGTGACATTGCCAGATGCTCGCTCGGGCAGCCCGGTCAGTATTATAATGAGGAGCTGCTGTATCGGATATTCGGTATCAATGCGGAGCTGCTCATCGATCACGCCTGGGGCTGGGAGCCCTGCACAATGGCGGATATTAAGGCCTACAAGCCCGAGTCGAACAGTATCGGCAGCGGCCAGGTCCTGCAGTGCCCCTACACTGCGGACAAAGCCCGCGTTGTTATGAGGGAGATGGCCGACGCTCTGTCTCTTGATCTGGTCGACAGAGGCCTTGTGACCGATCAGATCATCATCAATATCGGCTATGACGCGGCATCACTCACGGATCCGACGATACGCGCAAAGTATAAGGGACCTGTGACCAATGACTGGTATGGCAAGCGGGTTCCCAAGATGGCGAGAGGCACTGTCAATCTCGGCTCAAAGACGTCCTCATCAAGAGTCATCATCGACGCCGTCTCTGGACTCTATGATTCGATCGTGCACCCGGATCTGCTCGTGCGCCGCATGTTCATAACTGCGGGCCGCGTCATCCCTGAATCTGAAGTGAGGACAGAAGAAATCTACGAGCAGCTGGATCTTTTCACCGACTATAAAGCGATCGAGAAGAAGAAAGAAGCCGAGAAGGCAGAGCGCGACCGCGAGAAGAAGGTCCAGCAGGCTTTGATGGACATCAAGAAAAAGTACGGAAAGAATGCCATTGTGCGCGGTCTTAACATGCAGGAGGGCGCGACAGGCATGGAGCGCAACGCGCAGATCGGCGGCCATAAGGCATAATTCGGACGAGACGAACGGATATGTGCCGACGGCAAAAGAACCGCGGCAATAAGGCGCAATTGGAGAAAATGTATGACAGGACCCTATGATGATATAATAAACCTGCCGCATCACGTGTCTGTGTCCCACCCTCATATGCCTAACATAGAAAGGGCGGCACAGTTCTCGCCGTTCGCTGCCCTGACGGGATTCGAGGGGGCGATAGAGGAGACCGCAAGATTGACAGATGATCAGAAGGATATTTCGGACAGTGAGAGGGAAAAACTGGATGCTGCGCTTGCCGGTCTTATGCGGAATCCGGACACGAAGGCGGACGTGAAGATCACATATTTTGTGCCCGATGCCAGAAAGGAAGGCGGCGAGTACGTGACGGAGCGCGTCAGGATCCGACGCGTGGACACCAACTCTCGTGAGATCATTACGACAGACAAGAGAAGGATCGCAATAGATATGATATTGAGTCTCGATGATGAATAAACCGGAGGGTTAGACAAGGTAGAGATAGAGTCACCCGTAGACAGTATTACGATCAATGACGCAATTTGCGGATAGCAATATCGCGTTAAGATGGAAGAAATACAACGTGGGAAGTTGGTTAGCAAAGAATAACCGAACAACAGCAGCCAATTAAGATTGGAGGAGCAGAAGTGGCACTACACCTGTACACCGGCAGCAGCGGCTCGGGAAAGTCCTGCGCGCTTTACAGAGAAATTATTGACCAGTCGATAAAGAACCCGAAAGACAGGTTCTTTGTCATTGTGCCTGAACAGTTCTCTATGCAGGCGCAGAAGGAGCTTGTCAGACTTCACCCAAGGCACGGCCTTCTGAACATAGATGTTTTGTCTTTCAACCGGCTCGCTCACCGCGTATTTGATGAGGTCGGAGTGAAGCAGGCGGAGCTTATGGAGGAGATCGGCAAGAGCTTTGTCCTTCAGAAAATCGCTCTGGACACGACTGAGCGCATGTCGCTTCTTGGAAGCAGTCTGACAAAGCCGGGAAATATTGCAGAGATGAAATCGGTCATCTCGGAGCTCATGCTCTACGGTATAAAGCCGGAAGATCTGGCAGGAGCGGAAGAGCGGAAGGCGGGCGGAAAAGCATCATACTCTGCCCAGCTGGGAATGAAGCTGCATGACATTGAGCTCATCTACAAGGAGTTCAGGGACTATCTCGATCGCCACTCCTATATGACATCCGAGGAGATCCCGGACGTTCTTGCACGTGTCGCCGACCGGTCGGAAATCCTTAAGGATTCGATCATTGTGCTGGATGGGTTTACCGGGTTCACTCCGGTTCAGCTCATTCTGGTCGAGAAGCTGATGAAACTCTGCCGGGAGATGTATGTGGCGGTTACTCTTGACGCACGGTATGAACCGTTCGGAACTTACAGAAAGACGGACCTTTTCTCTATGAGCCGTGAGATGATCGGTCAGCTTGCCGGTATTGCCTGTAAAATCGGTGTTACTGTATCGGCGCCGGTCAGAATTCCCAACATGGAATTCGGAAAGCCCAGAGGAAGATTTGCCATATCTAAGGATCTTGCACACCTTGAGTCCAACCTTATGCGAAGGCAGCACGCAGAGTATGCGTATGAGCCGGAGGATATCCATCTTCTTGTCGCTTCCAATCCTCTAAGTGAGATGCGTGAAGCTGCGAAGGTGATTGCAAGGCTGGTGAGGGAGAGAGGGCTCCGCTATCGCGACTTCGCAGTCATCACCGGTGATCTCGGCAGATACAGCAACTATGTCCGCCAGGTATTCGGTGAGATGAGTATACCCTATTTCATCGATGAGAAAGCATTTCTTTTGCGCAACCCATTCGTCGAGTATCTGCGGGCGGCGGTCGAGGTGTGCGCGGATAATTATTCGTATGACAGTATGTTCCGAATGCTGCGGAGCGGACTTTCCGGCCTTGCCGCAAGTGAAATCGATATTCTTGAAAATCATGTGCTTGCGCTCGGAATCCGGGGAAAAAAGAAGTGGCGCGAGACATGGATCCTGCATTCGAGGAACGAGGATCCAGGCGTAATGGCGGAACTCAACAAGCTCAGGGAAAAGGTGCTGGCCCTGATTGATCCGTTTGCCGACGTCATGGCGAAGAGAGGGGGGACCATCGAAGAAAAGACGGCTGCCCTCTATGAGTTCTGCGCGCGTACAGGCTGCGAAACCTATCTTGCTGCGGAGGCGGATAAGTTCCGCGAATCCGGCAGGCAGGATCTTGCCCGCCAGTACAGCCAGGTGTTTCCGAGAGTCATGGGTTTTCTGGACAAGCTGGTCTTCGTCCTTGGGGATGAGAAGATATCCATGCGGGATTACAGGGCGATTCTCGAGGCTGGATTTGCGGAAGAAAAAATCGGCATAATTCCGCCGGGCACAGACCAGGTCCTCGTTGGGGATATGGAGAGGAGCCGCCTTGCGGATGTGAAAGTCCTCTTCTTTGTCGGCCTCAACGAAGGTATTGTGCCGAAGCCGGATAACGGGGGCGGTATGCTGACGGAGTCCGACCGCGAAGCGCTGCGGGGCAGCGGTATCAGGCTGAAGCCTACACCGAGGGAAAATATCTCGATCGGAAGATTTTACATGTATCTTGCCCTCACAAAGCCTTCCTTAAAACTCATGTTGTCCTACGCGGTTTCAGATTCTTCGGGCGAAGTGCAGAGGCCCGCATATCTTGTGTCGACGATCCGGAATCTGTTCCCGCTCCTTAAGGAAGAGTATGTGTCCACGGATATCCGCGATAATATCGAGAGGTCTGCAAATGGTCTTGCTCTCCTCACCGAAGGCTTCTCCCAGCTGGCGGAGCATGAGCCTTCACCGGAATTTCTTGAACTTTTTAGCTGGTACCGGGCAAAGCCCGAATACCGGACAAGGACTGATGCCCTGCTTATGGCAGCGTCTGCGCACAAGCCCAATGATCAGATCGGCAGAGCAGTGGCACGCGCACTCTACGGGGAGGAGCTCTATAATTCGGCATCGAGACTGGAGAAATTCGCCTCCTGCCAGTTCGCCCACTATGTCCAGTATGGTCTGGCCCTCAGGGAGAGGGAAGAGTATGAGTTCAGGGCACCGGACTTCGGCAATATCATGCACAGCGCTCTGGACAGATTCGGTCAGAAAGTAACCAGGGTGTTGCTTGAGGATGGGACGCCGGCGACCTGGGCGACGATCGATGACTCAAGCCGAGATGCGCTGGTCGAACAGTGTATCGATGAGGCTGCGCAATCCTATGGTGCTATGATCCTGCATGACAGTGCTCGCAGTGAGTATCAGATCAGGCGCATGAAGCGGATCCTGAAGACCTCAGTGTGGGCGCTCCAGGAGCAGCTGAAAGTCGGAGATTTTGAGCCGACCGGCTACGAGTTCGTGTTTAACGGGTCAGAAAATCTTGGGGCAACGAATGCCGCGCTGCCCGGCGGGACAAAACTCGTGCTTAACGGAAGAATCGACCGCGTCGACATCTGTGAAGCGGATGGAGTCACCTATCTGAAAATTGTAGATTATAAGACAGGTGAAAAAAAGTTCGATATCACTGCGGTATATTACGGTATCGATCTGCAGCTGATCGTTTACCTCAATGCGGCTTCGGAGATATATGAGCGCAGGGGAAAGACTGTGGAGCCGGCGGGAATATTCTACTATAGAATAAAGGACCCGATCGTGGATTTTGAGGCGGGGGACACGGAGGAGATAATACGCGAGAGAGTGCTGGCGGATATGAAGGCCTCCGGTATCATTTCGGATGACGTTTCAGTCCTTACCCATCTGGACCGCGATATTTTGAGGAACGGCTCGTCAAGAGCAATAAACGTGAGAGTAAAAAAAGACGGAACTCCTTACAAGACATCCTCCACGCTTGATCCTGACAGCTTCAGACTGGTTTCCGCATATGTGGATCGCAAGATCAGAAAAATCGGGGCGGAGATCATGGAAGGAGCGGCAGACATGAATCCCTACGAATATGGTTCAAGGTCTGCCTGCGATTTCTGCTCGTTTAAGACAATGTGCGGATTTGACAAGGGCATCAGCGGCTACAGGAAGAGACGGATCCCCAAAATGAATTCGGAAGATGTTCTGGCTCTTATGGCTGACGAGGAGTCTGGCAATAATTGATACCGGGAGAAACAGTATGGAATGGACAAATGACCAGAAGAAGGTAATTGACAGCCGCAGCGACAATATACTGGTCAGCGCTTCCGCGGGAAGCGGTAAAACAGCGGTTCTCGTTGCACGGATCATGGCATATATACTGCAGGATAAAGTGGATATTGATGATCTTCTCATCGTCACATTTACGCGGGCTGCAGCGGGAGAGATGCGCGAACGAATAGCTAAAGCCATAGCGGATGCTCTGGAAAAGGATCCGGATAACGAGCACCTCGCGCGCCAGACGACGCTTATTCACAACGCCCAGATTACTACGATCGACGGATTCTGCTCCTATGTGCTGAGGAATTACTGCCATCTGACAGATCTTGAGCCCGGCTATAGGGTCGGTGATGAGGGTGAGCTTGACCTGCTCATGGGAGATGTCATGCAGAACATGTTCATGGAGCTGCATGAACAGGAAGAGGGCGGAAAAAAGCAGGCGTTTTATGATCTGGTCGAGACATTTGCGCCGGATAAAAATGAGGATAAGCTTGAGGCTATAGTAGAAAAGGTCTTTTTAGCAGCCCAGAGTCAGCCGGATCCTTATGCATGGCTTGTCTCCTGCAGGGAAAGTAACCGCGCATCAAGTTTTGAGGATCTGTCAAGGACTGTCTGGATGAGCGAGTATATGCGCGATGCGGATCTTCTTATTGAGGAGATGCGGAAAAAGGCTGCCGACAATCTTGCGCTCGTCAGAGAGCCGGACGGTCCGTCCTCCTTCGTGGGTGAAGCTGAGAACAATTTCAATATGTGCAGTGAGCTTCTTGCGCACAGAACATACGAGGAGAGGTATCGGATCTGCGGGGAGGCTTCATTTGCACGCCTTGCGGGGAAAGCTAAAAAGGGAGAGGATCCAGACAAGAGAGAAAGATTCAAGGAAGCGCGGGCGGAGATCAAAAGCTGTATGGAAAAGAGGATACAGCCGATGTACGCCTATGAGGCTCGTGAGGTGCTCGCGGCTATGCAGGCCAATGAGCCGGTCCTTAACACACTGATTGACGTGACTGCGCTCTTTACCGACCGCTATGACAAGGCTAAGCGGGAGAAGAAGCTGATCGATTTCCCGGATATCGAGCACTTTGCGCTGAGAATCCTTCGAAATCCCGACGGGAGCCGGACACAGGCAGCCGCGGAGCTGGCCAGACGTTTCCGCGAGGTCATGTGCGATGAATATCAGGACAGCAACCTTCTGCAGGAGTCTATCCTCACCGCGGTCAGCCGTGTGGAGGACGGTGTAAATAATTATTTCTGCGTCGGCGATGTCAAGCAGAGCATTTACAGCTTCCGAAACGCGAAGCCGGATCTCTTCATGGATAAATTTGCCAGGTACACCCACCCGGACGGAACAGTTCAGATTCCTGAGGGCGAGCCGATGTCCAGCGCCGATCAGGGCACTCGCATTGATCTGTCCTGGAATTTCCGAAGCCGTCATGAGGTGCTGGATGCTGCAAATGCCATTTTTGAGCAGATCATGATGCGCGAGGTCGGAAGGGTCGAATATGATGAGGAAGCCTTCCTCGTTCCTCGGGCTGACTATCCGGATTCCGGGGATGACTCCTATGTCACAGAGCTTCTGACGATCAATATGGGTGAGACGGACGCTGATGGCAACAGGGTTCTTGACGATGTCAGGGCATCCGCGAGGCGCGATGCCGAAGCGCGTCTCATCGCGGAGCGCATAAGGCACATGGTGGCCTGCGAAAAGATATACGACCAGAAGACCGGGACACCTCGACTGGTGGAATACAGGGACATTGTTATTCTGCTTCGCACGATGAAGGGATGGGCGGACGAGGTCGCCGCGGTCCTTGAGGGAATGGGAATCCCATCGTATTCAACACTTAAGACCGGTTATTTTGAAGCCACCGAGGTGACGACTCTCCTGAATTATCTGAAGATTGTTGATAACCCGGAGCAGGATGTAGCATACGCGGCAGTGCTCCGCTCCCCGATTGTGGGATTGACGGCTGAAGATATGGCACGCGTCCGCCTCGTATGCGGACCGCCCGGAGCCAAAGGAAGCGCTTATGTTACTATGGCGGAATGCGTAAGGCGCTATGTGGAATCACCCGACGTGCCGGACCGCTCCCTTCAGCGCAGGCTGGAAGTTTTCCTTGAGTTTCTTGAGCGTATGAGGGCTGCGGTGCCCTACACGCCGCTGCATGAACTCATCTGGATGATCCTGACCGGAACAGGTTATATGGATTACGCGACGGCCCTGCCGGGAGGAATTCAGCGGGCTGCCAACCTTCGCCTTCTCATTGATAAGTCCATTGACTATGAGCAGACGAGCTATGTCGGATTGTTCAATTTTGTCCGCTACATTAACCGGATGATGAAGAAACAGGTCGAGATCAGCGGTGTCAATGTCGTAGGTGAAAATGAAAATGTCGTCCGCATAGTCAGTGTTCACAAGAGCAAGGGACTCGAGTATCCGATCGTGTTCGTGGCAGGTCTCGATAAGCCGTTCAACCGGATGAGTCTGAGGGACAGCGTGCTGATTGATGAGCATCTCGGCATTGCGGCAGATTATCTGGATCTTGCCACAAGGAGCAGGATGACTACTATGAAGAAGCTTGCTATAGAGCAGAGACTTCTGAGAGAGAGCATGGGCGAGGAGCTTCGCGTTCTCTATGTAGCTCTGACAAGGGCTAAGCAGAAGCTCATCATGGTCGGTGCTGTTGCAAATGAAGACAAATATGAGGACATGAAAAATCTCACTCTGCCCCTCAGGGACACGCACCTGCCTGAAAATTTTGTGCTTCGGGCCGGTTCGCCGCAGGAACTGATCCTGCCGGCGGCGGACCGCATGACAGCTCGCAGTGAGCGGGATCACCGCCCATGCCCGATCCGTATGGAGCTGGTATCCCCTGCTGATCTCCTGGGCAGCGAGATCGTCGAGCGGACGAGACTTTCGGAGACGCTCCGCACTCTCAGCAGCCTCGACGGGAGTGAGCTATGGGATCCGGAGACGAAAAAAATCATCGATGAGAGATATTCCTATGCATACCCGTATGCTTCCCACGCCCTGGTCCCGGCCAAAGTTTCCGTATCTGAGCTGAAGCATGGCGCGTACGCGGATGAGGACGCGGAGGAGGCTTTCCCTGAACCGGAAATTGTTCCCTTCGTGCCGGAATTTATGCGCGAGCGCATGAAGAAGGCCAAGGGTGATGATGAGGAGCGTGACGCCGCGGAGATGATAGGAGGCACATACCGCGGAACCGCTTATCACAAGGTGATGGAGCTCATGAGATACAGGGATATTTATTCATTTGACGGGACCTCCGCGGCTTTAAGGAGTGCAACTGAAAAAGAGCTTATGCGTTGTCTCCATGACATGTGTACGAAGTTCGTTGCGGACGGCCGCCTCGAGGCGGAAGAGCTAAAGACGATACGTATGCGGGACATAGCGAGATGGGCAGAGAGCTCTCTCGGCCACAGGATGGCTGCGGCCGCGTACAGGGATGAATTGTACCGGGAGCAGCCGTTCGTGCTGGGGGTGGCGGCATCCGAAATAAGAAAAGAGTTTCCGGAGGATGAGCAGATTCTTGTGCAGGGTATTATCGACGCCTTTTTCTATGAAGACGGAAAAGTAATTCTTGTCGATTATAAGACGGACCGGGTATCCGAGGCATCGGAACTGGTTTCCCGCTATCAGATACAGCTCGATTCCTACGAGGAGGCCCTCTCCCGGGTGACCGGCAAAGAAATCGGGCAGAAACTGATTTACAGTTTTCATCTGGATACAGAGATCGTGCTTTCCTGATGAGCAAGGGCGTATTGTAAATTCAGACGGCTTAAATTTAGTTCATTTCCGTCGAAAAGCATTCATCTTCGTGAGAAAAACATTGCCGGTCCGACCGAGAGATCGCATAGGCGGCATGCCGCCTTCATCTCGCGTTTCACGCTCGATGTCGGGCGGGCGCCAAAGTGCCTTCATTTCGTGCGAGCACGAATCAGGCACCTTGGCTTGTCGCCTACGCAAGGTCGCAGAGAAGGACCGGCGTTTTTCGATGAAGATGATGTTTGCGACGGACCATGAAATGTGACATGTGGCCGCCTGAATTTACAGAATAGGTTTTCTTAGATTTCTGACCCTTGCATAATCATGGATTTTTGTGTATATTACTAACGTTAATGTATAAACATAGTGAACCTGTTTTTTACGTCGGAAGACAGGGCGCTTAACCTCCCGCAAGGGAGTCGGTCTTAACGAAAGAGGGTGAGACTAATGGTAGAGTTAGATCCGATCAGATATGAGCTGAATTCCTACGACGAACCTTTAGTTGAAATGAGGGATTCACTTTAACCTCGCTGTCAAAGAAAAGCGAATTGAAGAATTAAACAGAGAAATGGAAGATCCGCATCTCTGGGATGATCCCCAGGAAGCGCAGAAGAAGACGAAGCTGCTGGCTTCGCTCAAGGCGGATGTTCAGGGTTATGATACGCTTGTCGCCCAGCGCGATGATATCAGAGATATGATCGAGATGGCTGATGAGGAGCCGGACCCGGCGCTCGTGCCCGAAGTGGCCGAGATGTTCAACGAGTTCAAGACAAAGTTCGAGTCGATCCGTATGAAGACACTGCTCTCAGGTGAGTATGACAGCTGCAACGCGATCGTTACTCTGCACGCCGGTACGGGCGGAACGGAGGCTATGGACTGGACCAGCATGCTGTATCGTATGTACACACGATGGGCAGAAGCTCACGGACTTCAGGTGGAAGTGCTTGATATCCTTGAGGGTGATGAGGCCGGTCTCAAATCAGTCACGTTCCAGGTCAACGGCGAGAATGCGTACGGACTCCTTAAATCCGAGCACGGTGTACACAGGCTAGTCCGAATTTCCCCGTTCAATGCCAACGGAAAGCGCCAGACATCCTTCTCGTCCTGCGAAGTCATGCCGGATATTGAGGAAGACCTGGACATTGAGATCGATCCGAAGGATATTCGAATCGATACCTATCGTTCCTCCGGCGCAGGCGGACAGCATATCAATAAGACCTCGTCGGCAATCAGAATCACACATTTCCCGACCGGTATTGTCGTTACCTGCCAGAATGAGCGATCCCAGTTCCAGAATAAGGATAAAGCATTCCAGGAACTGAAGATCAAGCTCTTTATGCTGAAGCAGCAGGCGAACGCGGAAAAGCTGGATGATATCCGGGGCAAGGTGACTGAGATTGCCTGGGGCAACCAGATAAGATCCTATTTCCTGCAGCCCTATCAGCTGATCAAGGACCTGAGGACAAACGAGGAGCAGACAAATGCGCAGAAGGTGCTTGACGGTGATATAGATCCGTTCATCAATGCGTTCCTGAAGTGGGAAGCGCTTGGCGGACGCGCGGCTGACGCTGCGGCGGACGCGACTGCGATTCGATAAGATTAAATAGAAATTATGAGGAAACCGCTATGATCAATGTTGCAATTATGGGTTATGGCACAGTTGGGGCAGGTGTTTTCAAGGTTCTTACCATGAACCATGATCTCATTGCAAAGCGTGTCGGTGAAGAACTGAACGTCAAGTATGTTCTGGATCTCCGGGAATTCCCGGGCGATCCGGCGCAGGAAGTTCTCACGCATGACTTTAATGATATTCTTAATGATCCGGATGTGAAGATCGTTGTCGAGACTATGGGCGGACTTCGTCCTTCTTACACCTTCACAAAGACGCTTCTCCTTGCAGGAAAGAGTGTCTGCACATCCAATAAGGAACTGGTGGCAGAGCATGGTGTCGAACTTCGCGAGATTGCGAAGGAGAACAATATTAACTACCTCTTTGAGGCGAGCTGCGGAGGCGGTATTCCGATTATCCATGCACTCGACTCTTCTCTGACTGCGGATGAGATCGATGCGGTGACCGGTATTGTAAACGGTACAACTAATTATATTCTGACACAGATGACAGTGCATGATGAGAGTTTTGACGTTGCCCTCAAAGCCGCGCAGGCTAAGGGATTTGCGGAACTTCATCCGGAAGCTGATATCGAGGGACATGATGCCCGCAGAAAGATTGCAATTCTCTCTACGATGGCATACGGAAAACATGTGTCCTATCAGAACGTTGTGACAGAAGGCATTACAGACATCGACACGACGGATATAGAGTATGCGAAGGCTCAGGGACTTAAGATAAAGCTTCTGGCTTCCAGCAGAAAAACGGAACATGGTATTTGGGCTATGGTCGCTCCGATGCTCGTCAGCGCCGAGAATATGCTCTACAATGTCGAGGGCGTTCTCAATGCTATTTATGTGCACGGAAACGCGCTTGGCGACGCGATTTTCTACGGCAGCGGAGCGGGTTCGCTTCCGACGGCCAGTGCTGTCGCAGGCGACATTATTACGATCGCGAGAAGTCTGGATCGGACTCTCCCGTCTGACTGGACAGGTGAAGAGCTCGAACTCATGCCGACGGATGATATTGAGCATGCGTTCTTCGTGAGGTTCGCAGGCTCGGAAGAAGAGGCGAAAGCCGTTTTCGGTGACATTGCTCCGGTCCGCCTTGACAATGTCGACGGTGAATTTGGATTTATGACGGCTGTCATGACAGAAAAAGCGTTCAGAGAGTGTTCGGAGAAAGCCGGCAAGGTGATTAAGAGCATTCGAAGGGCTTAATAAAATTTTATATAGGAATGATCCGGGACAGCTTATTGAGGCGCCCGGACCTCCCGGCTTGGAGGATATATGCTTATTGTAAAGAAGTTCGGCGGTACATCTGTTGGTTCGCCGGAACGAATCATGAATGTAGCTATACGCTGCGTAGAGGATTTTAAAAAGGGGCACGACGTTGTTGTCGTTCTTTCCGCCATGGGAAAGACGACGGATGAGCTCATTGCCCTTGCCCACAAGGTCAATCCGAAGCCGCAGAAGAGAGAACTTGATATGCTGATGACAACAGGCGAGCAGGTCTCCGTCGCGATGATGGCGATGGCGATGGACTCGCTCGGCGTTCGCGCTATTTCCCTGAACGCATTCCAGGTCGCGATGCATACGACCAGCCAGTACGGCAGTGCTCGTCTTAAGAGAATCGACAGTGAACGTATCCATCATGAACTCGAAGATCGAAAGATTGTTATCGTGACCGGTTTCCAGGGCATCAACAAGTACGATGATCTTACGACACTCGGCCGCGGCGGTTCTGACACGACAGCCGTAGCTCTGGCAGCCGCTCTTCATGCGGATGCCTGCGAGATTTATACGGATGTCGACGGCGTCTATACGGCAGATCCCCGCATTGTCAAGAGTGCGAAAAAGATGCCTGTGATCACGTACGATGAGATGCTGGAGCTTGCTACTCTCGGCGCGGGCGTGCTGCATAACCGCTCGGTAGAAATGGCTAAAAAATACGGAGTTACGCTGGTCGTAAGATCCAGCCTCAACTATTCGGAAGGAACCGTTGTAAAGGAGGACACTGGAGTGGAGAAACTGTTAGTCAGCGGAGTTGCTGTGGATAAGGATGCGGATCGTGTATCCGTTATAGGTCTTAAGGATCAGCCGGGGATCGCCTTCAGGCTGTTCGATACACTGGCAAAGGCAAATATCAATGTGGATATGATCCTGCAGTCGATCGGCCGCGACGGTACGAAGGATATTTCCTTCACATGCGATGACGGTGTTATGGACGACGCGATCAAGGCAATTGAGGGTGCCAAGGGACGCCTGCAGTATAAGGGTATTGACACCCGCGCAGATGTAGCCAAGGTATCTATCGTCGGAGCCGGCATGATGACAAATCCGGGCGTTGCCGCCAAGATGTTCGAAGCGCTTTACAATGAAGATATCAATATCAGTATGATCTCTACTTCTGAGATCCGCGTCACGGTCCTGATTGATGAGAAGGATGCTGAGCGGGCTGCAACGGCAGTTCACGACGCGTTCAAACTTTCTGATTGATTCCGGGCTTTGTTAATGAGATTTTACGTTAGGTTCCTTTTTGTTCAAAATTCGTTCATAATTGGAGGCAAAAAGGCCTTGTTTGGGGAGTGAAAAGTTCATATTTAATTGGAAAACTATTAATATCTGGTTCATAAACCTAAATTAATATATGTACAGTAAGATAAATAACTTACAAAGCCAATTACCTTTTTCTTTTTCATTATCCGTCGAGAGACGGAACTCCTTCCCTTTAAAGAAAAAGAGACCGCACCTGCCAGGCGGTCTCTTTTTTTTGTAGCACCAACCCGGCAGAGCGAGGCGTGCTCGCGAAGTGAAGCATATCCTTTAGGGCACGAGTAAGCTCCCGGGCAGATTCTATGTAGGAGGGATTTCTCTAATGGAATAAAAAAAGCCCTGCCAAAAGGCGGGGCTAAAGGATTTACTATCTGTGTATTATTCAGCTGAGATAGCTTCTGTCGGGCATACAGCTGCGCATGATCCGCAGTCAAGGCAAGCATCAGCATCGATTACATAATGCTCTTCGCCCATAGAGATAGCGCCAACCGGGCACTCGCTTTCGCATGTTCCGCAAGCTACACAATCGTCAGAAATAACATATGCCATGATATAATCCTCCTTTGGTAATAAGACTTGGTGTCATCTATTTATATGTTGATTGTATCGCTTGAATGTGGAGGTAGTAAAGACAAACTGTATGAAAATGCGTACGAATTTTGATACACATGGTTAGAAACGGCAAATATTAGAAGAACCGCTGTATTTTTAAACATACAGTGCAGATTATGACAGATTTTAGTTCAACGAAGAAAAGTAGTATCGAAGGAGCACGCAATTGCCGGAGGATTTAGCGGCATTCCGGAAGGTCAGTGTGAAATTGAAGGAGGATGGCGGGGTATTGCAGAAGGCCGACAAGGCATTTGTACTTGAAATCATAAATTGCAGGGATTATAATTACCACACGCAGCAAAAAGATGGTATATGTGCTGCGCGAGACCATGATTCCGCAGTGAGGCAGGACTTGCCTTGAGCAGGGATCTAAAGAGAGGAGATTTTTTATGGTACAGGTCACGAAAGATATGACAATCGGCGAGATTCTTCAGATTAATATGAACGTTGCACCGATTTTCTTCGGCATGGGAATGCACTGCCTTGGCTGCCCGGCTTCGCAGATGGAGACACTTGAGGAAGCTGCTATGGTACACGGTGTAGACGCATCGATCATTGAGAGAGAAATCAACGAATATCTTGCCGCTCATCCGGAAGAAAATAATGAGGTCCTTGCTTAAGAAATTGCAGAATCCTTATTTATGACAAAAGGCTGTCGCATTAAGGCGCGTCATCACTATATATGACAGATGTTATTTGCAAATGTCTGCCATATATAGTGGTGACACCGTCAAATGCGACAGCCTTTTTCTATTCAGCTCAATTCGGCCAGCTGTCTGACAGCGTCGGACTTCAATATCACACGGCCGTGCTCGCTCATATAAGCCTCGGCGGCGGCTCTGTACTTTGTCAGAGAGCCGTACTCGGAAAGGATATTGACTACCCGGTTAAAATCCTCCGGAGTGTGATCGCCCTTGTGGATGACAAGCAGGTACTCATTGGTCTTATCCTGTCTGTAAAGTGAATTCTCGCCGCTGTAGAAGCCTGCAATGTTGGCAGCGGCGCTGATGACCGTATCCATATCCGGGAATCTGAAGCACCTCACAAAATCGACCGTCTCATTGTTTTCCGCCGGAACCGGCTCGACCGCGGTCTCTTTGGTGCTTTTGGCTCTCAGACTGCCTGCTTTTTTCTTCGACTCGTAGATTTTATGGATCGCGTCAAGAATGTCATCCGCGCCCTGGGCGTCTTTTATGTCTGTCCCCTGATTTTTCGGCATTGTGAACTTGGAAAAGCGAGTGTCGAGTTCGTCCGGGTCATCTACCTTTGTGATGATCAGGACGATCGTGTCCATGTTCAGGGGAACTGCTTCAACAAAAAGCGGCGCGCCGTCCACGGTAAAGCCGAATTCCCGGAATGCCTCCTGCATCATATCTCTGAACAGCTCCTGTGCTTTTTCCGAGCCATAGGCAAGCTCGCTCAGCCGGATGCTGCGTTCTGCCAGGTCTTCGGATGTCAGTATGCATTTGATCTGATTATCATTGATTTTCTCAAGTTTCATACAAACCACTTTCTGATACCCTGCATTTTGCGCTGTGTGTCCGGGGAAAGTCCCGGTTTCACCTGCGACAATGAGAAGGGTATTCTTATCATTATTATAACGCAGCCCACTCATGGCTGTAAACGACGGATTTATGTCAGTGATGATCTGGAGGACTTCAAAAATGGTAGAATATTATGGAATTTGCCTGAAAAATGGTAGGATATTATGGAAATTGAAAAAATCCATTGACTAAAATGACCGAAAATTTATAATAACGTCCATGGAAGGCCTTCCGCGGGAGATGTTCGTCTGCCGATTATAAATTTTCACGAGATAAAGTATTCAACAGAGAGGATGTGGTGCTTCAAAGCATAACAATCATAGAATTTCCCTTCAATCACAATTAAATAAAAGGAATAAGTCTGTGCGCTTAAGGCAGATTTATTCCGCTAATGCGTTTAAATTAGGGGGCATTGCCTGACGACACTACCTGTACCGGTGCGGCACGGCAATGCCTTTTTTTGCTCTTTGCATTTACGAATCGGCAATTAGATGTTAAAATAACTCTAACTATGTCAAGGAATACAATGTGTGAGTAATACGCGGCATACATTTGATACTGACGATATCTGAAAGGCGTGTTATGAAGAAGAAAAAAAGTCCGGTCGGGGTGGTCCTCGTACTTGCGCTGCTGGTAGCGGTAGCGGGCGCCGTGACATTTGTTGTTACCCGCTTTACCGAGACTAAAGAAGTGATGGACGGCAGCCGGTATTTTAACTTGTCGGAGGAAAATGATATAGGTCTTGTGGTCGATCAGACGGTTTCTGATGTGCCTGCAAAGGTGATCGACGGTAAGATTTATCTTCCTTATGAGACGACGGCTGATGAGATCAACGGAAGTTTTTTTGTATCCGGCGACAAAACGACACTTATTGTCACGACGCCGACTGATAAACATATGCTTTCTGTCAGCGAGACATCCGCTGACGCAAGGAGCATTGACGGCGGCGTATATATTGCGCTGGATCTGGTCAGGGAGTATACGGATATGGACTGTGAGGAATACACGGAGCCGCAGAGACTCGTGATCAGCACAGCCCGCGAGTATAATCAGATCAGGGCGACAAAGGACAAAGCGGCTATCCGGTATCAGGCAGGCATAAAGAGCCCTGTACTCCGAATGACCATTGATGGTGAAAGTCTCAGGCTGGTCGACGAGGAGGATACTGAAGTCGACGGCTGGGCTCACGTCATAACTTCCGACGGATATAGGGGCTATATCAGCGAGGAAGCCGTAGACGGCAAGAGTGAACCGGTCACGATAACGCGTGATGACCGCGGACTCGTATATACGCACAAGCTGCTCGACAAAAAGATCAATATGGCGTTTCATCAGACGACGTCTCATGCGGCAAATAATGTTCTGGCGGAATCACTGACGGATGTCACGGGCATCAATGTCATTGCGCCGACCTGGTTCTTCCTCGATTCGGAAGACGGCGACATGACAGAGATTTCCAACAAATCTTATGTCGAGACGGCTCATGGCGCAGGGCTTCTGGTCTGGGGCGTGCTGAATGATTTTGACGGCCAGGTGAATTCGAGCGAATCCACTCTTGCAGCCCTCTCATCCGAGGCGGCGCGCGAGAAAATGATCCGCACTTCGGTGGACGCAATTTTGGATGTCAATGCCGACGGCATATGTCTGGATATCGAGAAGATTTCTGATGAGTGTGCTCCGTATTTTCTGGAGTTCGTCAGGGAAATGTCAGCAGAGTGCAGGAAGAACGATCTGTTTCTTTCCGTATGTGATTACGTCCCGCGCTACACGAAAAGTCTGAATAGAAAAGAGCAGGCGAGAGTATGTGATTATGTGATCTGTATGTGTTATGATGAACATATAAACGGATCTGAGGAGGCGGGAAGTGTGGCGTCTCTCCCGTTCGTTGAGAGCGGAATCAGGGATACTCTTCTTGAGGTCCCTGCGGAACAGACCGTGATTGCGATACCTTTCTTTACGAGGCTGTGGAAGACCGTCAGCCCGGGGATCCCGACCGCAAGCGCTATGGGGATGCTCGAAGCAGAGAAATGGATCCGTTCCAACAATTTGTCAACAGAATGGGACGATGTATGCGCACAGGAATATGTTGAAATGAACAGCGGGAATACCCGCTACCAGATGTGGCTTGAAAATAACGCGTCGCTTGAAGAAAAGCTGAAGCTCATACGCGCGGCGGACTGCGCCGGCGTGGCTGAGTGGAAACTCGGACTTGAGAAAGCAGATGTCTGGGATCTTATTGCGGAATATATAGTTGATTAGGATAATTAAGCAGGAAGGGAGAATTCTATGGACGATCAGATGTTCAGAACAGTCATGCGCGGTTTTGACAAAGAGGAGGTCTTCGCATATATAAAGCAGATCGAGGCTGATGCCAATCAGAAAGTCGCGCAGGCAAGGGCGGATGTGACCGAGAAGGATAAGCAGATCGCCGAGCTGAAGCAGCGCATTCAGAGCAAAGACGCGAGATATGAGCGGCTTGAAAATGAAGTCGAGGTCAAGTACCGCACGTATATTGACAATTACGAAAAGATCGGATCTCTGGTATATGAATCGCAGGTGAAGGGCGACAAGATCATCGCGGACGCGCAGAAAGAGGCAGCCCGCCTGACAGCCGAGAGCAGAAGCCAGTATGACCGGACGATGGCCGAAGCGGATCTTGCGGCTAAGACCAGGCTCGACGCAGTACAGGGCGAAATCGATGCCAGACTGACGGAGGGAAAGAAACAGTACGCTAAAGTTCAGGAGGACATGAATGAGATTGTTGATCTTATTAATGAAGTCCAGAAGAGATTTATGCGTGCTTATAAGGAAATCCATGAGGTCATGCAGCGTATGCCGGCTTCCTTCGATGACATCGATTCGGATATTGCAGAGACTGCGGAAACCGCTCAGCAGGCAGCTCCGCAGAGCCCGTCTTATCAGGAGGATGCGCATGCGGTATATTCGGACAAGGCAGATGAAGACCTGGATGATTACGACAGCTATGATGAAAATGATTTCGAGTCCGACGGCGTACACTTCAGCTTCGGCGATTTTGTGATCGAAGATGACGAGTATGAAGATGAAGCCCTGACCGCACCGAATCCGGCGGGTGAATCGGCCGGCGATACGATCGATTTTTCTAAAGTGGGTATGAACGGCATCCGGCTCGATTATACAGGTTCCATGCCGGTAGAACTGGCCGATTCGAACACAGGCAATATTTTGCAGGACACAGATGCTCCGGACTATGACTTCGGCTCATTCGCGGATGATGAATCGCTCGGGAATCCGTTCGCGGACGAAGGGACATTCCGTCTGCCGGGCGAGAAAATCTGACGACCGGAGGCGATTTTTTGGAGACAGAGTTATTACATCTGGATGCCGCGCATCCGGATCTGCGAGAAATTGACAGGGCAGGCAGGATTCTCCGGGAAGGAGGGCTCGTTGCGTTTCCCACAGAGACGGTATACGGTCTTGGCGGAAACGCGCTTGACCCTAAGGCATCTATGAAAATATATGCAGCCAAGGGACGACCGTCGGATAATCCGCTCATTGTCCACATAGCGGACATGGACCACCTTTATCCGATAGCGGCAGAGGTGCCGGAAGGTGCCATACGCCTTGCCGATGTCTGGTGGCCGGGGCCTGTCACGATGATTTTCAGGAAGAAGGCGATCGTCCCCGATGAGACTAGCGGAGGGCTCCCGACAGTTGCGGTCCGCATGCCGAACCATCCGATTGCGCTTGCCCTGATCAGGGCGGCGGGAGGTTATATCGCCGCTCCGTCCGCCAACACATCCGGCAGACCGAGTCCCACCCGGGCAGAGCATGTCATGGAGGATCTTGACGGCAGGATCGATATGGTAATCGACGGCGGAGAGGTGCGCATAGGTCTCGAGTCTACGATTGTGGACTTTACGGGAGATGTCCCATGCATCCTGAGACCCGGATATGTAAATGAGCAGAAGCTCCGCGAGATACTCGGCGAGGTGACGATTGATCCCGCTATCATAACGCCGGATGGTATGTCGAATCTGAAGCCCAAAGCGCCGGGCATGGCGTATCGCCACTATGCGCCGAAGGCCAGGCTCAGTATAGTGACCGGAGATAAGGATGCTGTCATTGCGAAGATCAATGAACTTGCCGGCAGGGACGCCCTTATGGGAAAGACTGTCGGGATCATTGCGACAGATGAGACCGCCATGCGGTACACAGGAGGCCATGTGCGGGATATCGGAAGTATAGAATCCGATAAGGAGATTGCGCAGCATCTTTTTTCTGTCCTTAGAGACTTTGACGATGATGGCGTAGATATCATATATTCTGAGGCTTTTGATACGCCGCGCATGGGTCAGGCTATTATGAACCGCCTGCTCAAGGCTGCGGGTCATTCTGTTATAGAAGCATAATAAGTGCATCACAGCCGCATCTTTTCTCCGCTCCGGGGGAACAAACGGCTTTAATATAATTAAAAGAGGAGAGCACAAAATGGGCAAGACAGTAATTATGGATCATCCGTTAATTCAGCACAAAATCGGACTTATCAGAAGCGTTGATACAGGTTCCAAGGATTTCAGAGAGCTGGTAGGCGAGATTGCGACGCTTGAATGCTATGAAGCTACCAGAAATCTTGAGCTGGAGGAGTATCCGGTCGAGACACCTATGGGCCACACAGTTGCGAAACGCCTTGCAGGAAAGAAACTGGCAATTATTCCGATCCTCCGCGCCGGTCTCGGCATGGTCCCCGGCATGCAGACTCTGCTTCCGGCAGCCAAAGTCGGACATATCGGTCTGTACCGCGACCCGGCTACTCTTGAACCGGTCGAATACTATTGCAAGCTGCCGGCCGATATTGAAGAGAGAGATGTTTTTGTCGTAGATCCGATGCTGGCTACAGGCGGTTCCGCGGTCGACGCGATTGAACAGCTGAAGAAGCATGGCTGCAGGAATATCCGCTTCCTCTGCATCATTGCCGCTCCGGAAGGTCTTAAGAAGCTTCAGGACGCAGAGCCGGATGTTGACATTTATGTCGGAGCGCTTGATGATCATCTGAATGATATCGGCTATATTGTCCCGGGTCTCGGCGACGCCGGCGACCGTATTTTCGGAACGAAGTAATCGTGCTGCCCGGCCGGGGAGGTGAATGGAATGAATTTTAAGCGAGTCGACTATTTAAGCTGGGATGAGTATTTTATGGGTGTCGCGATTCTGGCCGGAATGAGGTCAAAGGATCCGAACACGCAGGTCGGTGCATGCATAGTAAGTGCCGATAATAAAATTCTCTCGATGGGGTATAACGGATTTCCCAAGGGATGCTCTGACGATGAGTTCCCGTGGAACCGCGACGGCACAGACCCGCTGAGGAATAAGTATTTTTATTCGACCCACAGTGAGCTGAATGCGATCCTGAACTACAGGGGAGGCAGTCTCGAGGGGGCGAAGATTTATGTGTCACTGTTCCCGTGCAATGAGTGCGCTAAAGCTATCATTCAGGCAGGTATCCGCACTGTCATCTACGACAGCGACAAGTACGCGGATACTCCGAGCGTCATCGCTTCCAAGCGAATGTTCGATGCGGCAGGCGTGCGCTATTATCAATATACGCACACGAACCGCGAAATAAATATTACACTGTAAAGTAACCAGGTGCGGGCTGCCGCAAGCAGTTCCATCACCTGATGTTGAAGAGGAGTTAATAGATTATTATGGCTGCAGATAACAAACTGGTATCAGAAATTACAGCGAGGGACGTCGACTTTGCCCAGTGGTATACGGATGTCGTTAAAAAAGCAGAGCTTATAGGATACACATCTGTAAAGGGCTGCATGGTCTTCAAGCCGGCCGGATACGCGATTTGGGAGAACATCAAAGCGGAACTCGACCGCCGGTTCAAGGAGACCGGTGTGCAGAACGTATATCTTCCCATGTTCATTCCCGAGGGTCTTCTTCAGAAGGAGAAGGATCACGTTGAGGGATTTGCCCCGGAAGTCGCCTGGGTCACACATGGCGGAGGAGAAAAGCTTCAGGAGAGAATGTGTGTAAGACCGACTTCTGAGACTCTGTTCTGTGACTTGTACCAGAAGGATATCCAGTCATACAGAGACCTGCCGAAACTCTATAATCAGTGGTGCAGTGTTGTCCGCTGGGAAAAGACGACGCGTCCGTTCCTCCGCTCCAGAGAGTTCCTGTGGCAGGAAGGCCACACAGCGCACGCGACTGCGGAGGAAGCAGAGGAGAGGACTGTACAGATGCTCAATCTGTATGCTGATTTCCTTGAGGATGTGCTTGCGATTCCGGTCATTCGCGGACGAAAGACTGACAAGGAGAAGTTTGCGGGCGCTGAGTCAACCTACACGATCGAAGCGCTTATGCATGACGGCAAGGCTCTCCAGTCCGGTACCAGCCACAATTTCGGAGACGGATTCGCGAAGGCTTTCGGCATTCAGTTCACGGACAGAGACAACAAGTTAAAGTATGTCCATCAGACTTCATGGGGCATGACTACACGTCTGATCGGTGCGGTCATCATGGTCCACGGCGATGATTCGGGTCTTGTTCTTCCTCCGAAGATCGCTCCGACTCAGTGCGTTGTCATACCGATCCGACAGAAGGCCGAGGGTGTCCTTGACAAGGCTGATGAGATCGCTGCCAGCCTCAGGGAGGCAGGAATTCGTGTCAGCGTGGACGCGGATCCGGCGAAATCACCCGGATGGAAGTTTGCCGAGCAGGAGATGCGCGGATTCCCGCTCCGTGTGGAGATCGGACCGAAGGATATCGAAAAGGGCGAATGCGTGATCGTCCGCCGCGACACAAGAGAAAAGATTTCTGTGAAAATCGATGATGTAGCCGTGGAAGCCGCAAAGCTGCTTGATGCGATCCATAAAGACATGTTCGAGCGCGCGAAGAAGTTCCGCAAGGAACATACCTACGAAGCTGCTACCTATGAAGAGTTCAAGACACTCGCAGATACAAAGCCCGGCTTTATCAGAGCTTTCTGGTGCGGAGACGTGGCATGCGAGAACAAGATCAAGGAAGATACAACATGCACATCACGCTGTATGCCGTTCGGTGAGCCGGAGACACCGGAGGACGCAGTCTGTGTCTGCTGCGGAAAGAAAGCAAGAAAGCTTGTCTGCTGGGGCAAAGCTTATTAAACTGACACATAGGAATTACTGAAATCTAAAGGGCTGGCTTTTTCGATATAGCCGGCCCTTACCTGATTCAAAATAAATTTCACAAGGCTTCTCCGCTTGCTTGAAAGCAGTGGGTTTTCGCCTTAGTAATCGAAAGGATCATGTTTATGAATATTGAACTGCCGTCTAAAGTGAGAAACATTTTAGATGTACTCGATGCACATGGATATGAGGCGTACGTGGTTGGCGGATGTGTGCGGGACAGTATTCTCCAAAGGAAACCTGAGGACTGGGATATAACTACTTCAGCGAGACCTGAGGAAGTAAAGGCACTTTTCAGAAGAACAATTGACACGGGAATCGCCCATGGAACCGTCACGGTCATGCAGGGCGATGAGGGATTTGAAGTGACGACATACAGGGTCGACGGTAAATACGAGGATGGCCGCCATCCGTCGGAAGTTACTTTTACCCCGAATCTCGAGGAGGACCTGCTGAGGCGTGATTTCACGATCAACGCGATGGCTTACAACGAGAAGACCGGGCTTGTCGATATGTACGGAGGAATTTCAGACCTTGAGAACAAACTGATCAGATGCGTCGGCGACGCGGACGCCAGATTTGATGAGGATGCCCTGCGCATTCTCAGGGCTGTGCGCTTTGCGGCCCAGCTCGATTTTGATATTGAGGAAGAAACACGCGCGGCAATTACGAGACACACGGAGAACCTCAGAAAGGTGAGTGCCGAGAGGATCCAGATGGAGATCGTCAAGCTGTTGACCTCTCCGAATCCGGAACGGTGGGTCGATCTTTACGACACGGGAATCACAGCCGTCATAATGCCTGAGTTCGATGTGGCGATGAATACTCCTCAGAACTCTGTGCATCATATGTATAATGTCGGTGAGCACACGCTGCATGCGCTGGTCGCCTGCAGACCGGACAAGATCCTTAGGCTTACCATGCTGCTCCATGATCTGGGCAAGCCTGCTGCGAGGGTTACAGATGACCGCGGATATGATCATTTCCCGGGCCACGCTGAGATAAGCGCGAAAATTGCCAAGGATATTCTGAAGCGGCTCAAGTTCGACAATGAGACATCGTCTATTGTAACCAAACTCGTGAAATATCATGACTACCGTCCGGAACCGGAGCCGACGGCCGTGAGATGGGCGCTGAATAAGATCGGCGATGATCTCTTCCCGATTTTCCTGGAAGTGCAGTGGGCTGACAACAGCGCCAAGAGCGAGTTCGGTCTGGATGACAAGTTCGACCGAGTGCAGGCGGTGAGTGATGTCTATGATGATGTCTTAAAGAATCGGGACTGCGTGAAACTGTCCGATCTGGCTATAAACGGCAACGACGTGCTTGCCCTCGGAGTCACGGGAAAAGAAGTCGGCAGGATCCTGAATCTTGCTCTGAAGCTTGTCGTAGAGGATCCGGATATGAATGAGCATGACAGCCTGATCGCATTTGCAAAGCACGAAATAGAAAAAAACCGCAGCTGAAAAACCCGATAAAATCAGCACCTTTTGCGTTTGAGGAAGCGCGCACGACTTTGATTGTTTCTGATTAGATGCGCCCATTATCCTTGACATTACGCATTAAAAGAGATATAAATAAGTAAACTCTTGCTGAGGGGTTGACTATTATATATGTAATGTGAAATTAAGGAGGAAGTACAATGAACAAAACAGAACTGGTTGCGGCAATCGCGAATGAAACAGGTCTGACAAAGAAAGATTCAGAAGCAGCAGTTAAGGCTTTCATCGATGTTGTATCCGAAGAACTCAAGAAGGGCAGCAAGGTACAGCTTGTCGGCTTTGGCACATTTGAAATTTCTCAGCGTGCTGCACGCGAGGGAAGAAATCCGCAGACCGGCGATGCGATGGAAATTCAGGCTTCCAGAACTCCGAAGTTCAAAGCAGGCAAGGCATTAAAGGATCTTGTCAACGGCAAGAAATAATATACTGCAGCGGGCAGAAAAAGATGATAAGTCGGGCGGGAGGTTTTATCCTCCCGCTCTTTAATATCAGTGAGAGTGTGAAGGAAAGGGGAAAAGCTATATGAGACTTGATAAGTATCTGAAAGTGTCAAGGCTGATCAAGCGAAGGACGATCGCGAACGAGGCCTGCGACGCCGGCCGCGTCACGGTGAACGGCAAACCGGCCAAGGCATCGTACGATGTAAAGATCGGAGACGTCATTGAGATCGGGTTCGGCGAGCGTACCGTGCGCGCTGAGGTGACCCGCATCGTTGATTCCACCAAGAAGGAAAATGCCGCTGAGATGTACCGCTACATTTAACGGCGCAGTTTACTTTGTCCCTGCGTTGGTGTAAAATTCTAATAAAGGTATTTAAGGGGTTGATCTTTATGGGGAAAAGAAGGACAAGGCTGTCGCGCGAGCGAAAGATAATGAAGAATACGATGATGATGATCCTGCTGGTCGTCTGCATTCTTTTCGCGGCACTCTTTATCGGAGGATACCGTCTGAATAAGAAAATCGACAGCGCGCTTGCGACCAAGGCTGAGCTTGAGGATCAGATCAAAGACGAGGAAGCCAGGAAAGAGGAACTCGCGGAACTCGAGGAATACATGAATACGGACGAATATATCCGTGAGGTCGCCCGGGAAAAGCTCGGTCTGGTGGATGAAGGGGATATCATCTTCAAAAAGGATGACGGGAAAAAATGACGCGAAGCTGTCTTATTAATGCCGGAGCACGACTGCATATGGCGCGTTGCCATGCGCAGTCGTTTTTCGATATGTGGGACAGCTTTTCCGGATGAATCGGAGGATTTATGATCAGAAAAGTTGAAAGATTTATGCGGGAGAATAAGATGACCGCGCCGGGAGATTCTCTGATCGTCGGGATCTCAGGAGGCGCGGATTCTGTCTGTCTCCTTTACATTCTCTGGTCGCTTCGAAGAAAGCTGGACATAAAACTCACAGCCTGTCACGTGGTACACGGGATACGAGGTGAGGAGGCGGAGAGAGACGCCGCGCACACGGCAGAGATATGCGAAAAGTTAGGTGTACCTCTGCGGGTCGAAAGGCGTGATGTGCCTTATCTTGCGGCGCAGATGAATATGACGATCGAGGAAGCCGGCCGCTATGCCCGCCGGCAGATTTTTTCGCAGCTCATGAAAGAGACCGGCGCGCAGAAGACTGCGCTCGCCCATCATATGGATGACCTCGCGGAGACTGTCTTTATGAATGCAGCCCGTGGCACAGGTATTAAAGGGCTTGCTTCGCTTCGGCCGGTACGCGGATCTTACATTAGACCACTTCTTTGCGCAGAACGATCGGAGATTGAGGACTGCCTTATGCGGGCAGGGCTTTCTTACTGCACGGATTCGACCAACCTTGACACGGAAATAACAAGGAATGCCGTAAGGCACATCCTGCTCCCCAAAACGGAGGAGATGGTCAATAAGAAGGCGGGACTTCACCTGGCAATGCTCTCCAGGGAAGCCGCGGAGGTCACGGATTTCCTCGAGTCTGAGTGTGAGGTCAGGCAGAGAGAGTATGTGAAAAGTGAGGAGGATGCGGTATTTATCGCGGAGTCATTTCTCGCGGAACCCCATCTCATGCAGTCCCTGATTATTAAGAGATCGCTTTGTGAACTTGCCGGGACTGAAAAAGATTTTACGAGAGGGCACGTTGAGGATATCCTGAAGCTATATGCCAATGAAACCGGCCGCCGTATAGATCTTCCCTACCGCCTTCTGGCCGTCAGGAAGACGGGAGGCGTATGCATCTGCAGAAGAATAAAACGAGATGAAAAAGAGCCGCTCTCCGAGAATGTTCTTACTCCGGGTACATTTGCCCTGGAGAATGGCGTCCTGAATGTTAAAATTCTTGAATGTGACGGTGCTGTCATTCCACAAAATATGTATACGAAAACGTTCGATTATGATAAAATAGAGGATACTCTTAAACTGAGGACCCGTCTGCCCGGCGATTTTATAGTGATAAATCCTGATGGGAGACGGAAAAGCTTCTCAAATTATCTCACGGACATGAAAGTTGATAAGGAACTTCGGGATCGGATTCCGCTGGTCACACGCGGAAGTGAGATTTTGTGGGCAATCGGAATGAGGAGCGGTGAATCCTGCAGAACAGATGAGAAAACAACGAGGGCACTCGTTATGACATTTTCCAGGACTAAGACGGAGGAATAAGATGCAAGACAACATTAAAATCATGATAACAGAAGAGGAGATAGAGCAGAGAACGAAGGAGCTGGGAGAGCAGATCAGCCGTGATTACGCGGGAAAACAGGTGCATATGGTCTGCGTCCTTAAGGGCGGTGTTTATTTCATGACAGCTCTCTCCAAAAGAATTTCGGAGGATGTTCCGGTATCCCTCGACTTTATGTCTGTATCCAGTTACGGCGATGATACAAAGTCATCCGGTATTGTTAAGATCATCAAGGACCTTGATGAGCCGCTGGTCGGCAAGGATGTCCTTATTGTAGAGGACATTATCGATTCCGGCAGGACCCTGTATTATCTTATGGGGCTCATGCGCGAGAGGAAGCCGAACTCCATCAAGCTCTGCACGCTTCTCGACAAGCCGGACAGACGCGTGCGTGACGTCAAGGTCGACTATCTCGGTTTCGAGATCGAGGACCGCTTCGTCGTGGGCTGCGGAATGGATTACCAGCAGAAATACAGGAATCTCCCCTATATCGGAGAAATAGTATTAACGGGTGAGGAAAATTGACGGAAAAACCTTCAAGAAGAATATTGACTTATCTGCTGGCAATATTTGTCCTTGTGATGACGTATTATTATTTTGCGGGCAGGTTTGAAACAAAAGATTTATTTACATATAAAGAGTTTACAGAATCTCTCGAGAAGGGAGATGTTGTATCTGTCACGATCCGGCCGAACGCACAGGGTACGACAGGTCAGATCATAATCCGAATGAAGGAAAATGAAATTCATCGGATGTATGTGACGGACGTCCGCGAAGTCGAGAAGGATGCCTCGAAGTATGACGGTGTCGAAATCGCTGTCGACGATATTCCTGCTGATAATTCGATGCTGAACTCAGTGTTCCTGATTATTGCGGCTGCCGGCATTTTCATGCTCTTCTTTGTTCTGATGAATAGACAGGGCGGCGGGACGAACGCACAGATGATGAATTTCGGAAAGAGCCGGGCGAGAATGACGACTGCCGATGAGCAGTCTGTCACATTTGATGACGTAGCAGGTCTTGAGGAGGAGAAGCAGGATCTTGAGGAACTCGTGGATTTCCTGAGGGATCCGGCAAAGTATACGGCTCTCGGGGCAAGAATACCCAAGGGTGTGCTGCTTGTCGGACCTCCCGGAACAGGTAAAACTCTGATTGCCAAGGCAGTTGCCGGCGAGGCAGGTGTTCCCTTCTTCTCGATTTCGGGTTCCGATTTCGTGGAAATGTTCGTCGGTGTCGGCGCTTCGCGTGTACGCGACCTGTTCACGGACGCCAAGAATAATCACCCCTGCATCGTGTTCATCGATGAGATCGACGCAGTTGCCAGACGCCGCGGCGCAGGCCTCGGCGGCGGTCACGACGAACGTGAGCAGACGCTGAATCAGCTGTTGGTAGAGATGGACGGTTTTGGGGTAAATGAGGGAATTATTGTTCTCGCGGCGACCAACCGTGTGGATATTCTTGACCCTGCTATCTTAAGACCGGGACGCTTCGACCGGAAGGTCGCGGTGGGAATGCCGGACGTCAGAGGCCGCAGGGAGATTCTTGCAGTACATGCCAAGAACAAACCGCTCAGCGACGACGTTGACCTGGATCAGATCGCCCAGACGACGGCGGGATTTTCCGGGGCGGATCTTGAAAATCTGCTGAACGAGGCAGCCATTTATGCTGCAGGCAGCGGGAGACCGTATATTATTCAGAATGATATCCGCCAGGCCTTTATCAAAGTCGGTATCGGTGCTGAAAAGCGCAGCAAGGTCATGTCCAGAAAGGATAAGGAGATCACGGCATATCATGAATCCGGTCATGCCATCTTATTCCATGTGCTGCCGCAGGTGGGACCTGTCTATTCTGTATCCATAATACCGACCGGACAGGGTGCGGCAGGCTACACGATGCCGCTGCCGGAGAAAGATGAGATATTTAACACTCGAAGCCGTATGCTTGAAGAGATAACTGTGGATCTCGGAGGAAGGGTCGCTGAGGAAATCCAGTTCGGAGATATCACGACAGGCGCTTCCCAGGATATTAAGCAGGCGACGGCTCTTGCGAAAGCGATGGTCATGAAGTACGGAATGTCATCGAAGATGGGGCTCATATCTTATGACGATGACTCCGGCGAAGTGTTCATCGGCCGGGATTTTGAAAAGACCAGGAGTTACAGCGAACGCACGGCGGATGAGATCGATGAGGAAGTCAAAGCCATTATTGATCAGTGCTACAGAAATGCTCGCAGCATTATTCTGGAATACCGGGATGTGCTGAATGCGTGTGCTGAGCTGCTGCTGGAGAAGGAAAAAATCAGCAGAGAGGAATTCGAAGCGCTGTTCGAGAACCGTGAGATACTGGCTGATGAGGCCTCAGGGTTTATAGGAGAATAAGGGGAGTATACCTGATTCGCGTGCGCGCGGGAGCGTGCACCGTGAATCTGTAAAAGAGGAGTTGAAAACATGGAACGAGACGGCACGAAAGAGTATCGTCGGATGAGATATGTTTCACTGATGCGTCCCGTTTTTCGGAAGAGAGCGGTCTTCAGCGATGAGACCGGCCACTACCGGAGACCGGCACAGCCGAAGGAATACGATGACGTAACCATCCGTCTGCGCACAATGAAGAATAATGTGGACGCCGTGTATCTGATCAGCGGCTCCGTGAGGCAGAAAATGGACCTCGCGGAGGTGAAGGGCGGATTTGATTTTTACGAGACAACGATCCATCTGGGAACGGAAAAGGTCTTGTATTACTTTGAACTGCAGGTCGAGTCGGCCACATGCTATTACAATAAGATGGGTATCACGAGAGACCTGAGCGAGCGCAACAGCTTTCGCATTGTCCCCGGTTTTTCGACACCGGAGTGGTCCCACGGAGCAGTCATGTATCAGATTTATACGGACCGCTTCTGCAACGGAGATCCGACCAACGATGTGCTGTCCCGCGAATATACTTACCTGAACGAGTTCTCCCGTAAGGTCACGGATTGGAATCAGCCGCCTGAGAATATGGATGTGCGTAACTTCTACGGCGGAGACCTGGCAGGTATCATGAAAAAACTTGATTATCTGCAGGATCTCGGGGTCGAAGTCATATACCTCAACCCGATATTCGTATCACCGTCGAACCACAAGTATGACATTCAGGATTATGACCATGTCGACCCGCATTTCGGGAAAATCGTTAAAGATGAAGGCAGTCTCCTGGGATGGGATGACAGGAACAACCGGCATGCAACGAGATATATTACAAGATCCACAGATCCGGTGAATCTTGCGGCATCGGATGCCGTGCTGGCTGAGTTATCCGCTGAAATCCACCGCAGAGGGATGAAGCTCATTCTTGACGGTGTGTTCAACCACTGCGGCTCCTACAATAAATGGCTGGACCGCGAACTGATTTATGAAAATCAGCCGGGTTATGAGAAAGGAGCGTATGTCGACAAGGACAGCCCCTATCACTCATTCTTTAAGTTCAACAATGAGCATGCCTGGCCTTATAATGAATTTTATGACGGATGGTGGGGACATGCCACTCTGCCGAAGCTGAATTACGAGGAGAGCGGCGAGCTGTTCGATTATATCCTGCGCATTGGAAAGAAATGGGCTTCCCCGCCTTACAATATCGACGGATGGCGGCTTGACGTCGCTGCTGATCTGGGCCATACGCAGGATTACAATCATTATTTCTGGAGGGAATTCAGAAAAGCGGTCAAATCTGTCAACCCGGATGCGCTCATTCTTGCCGAACACTATGGCGATGCAAGCAAATGGCTCGGAGGGGACCAGTGGGACACCGTCATGAACTATGACGCGTTCATGGAGCCTGTATCCTGGTTCCTTACAGGCATGGAGAAGCACAGTGACGAGTTCAGAGAGGATCTGCTCGGCAACGGAGAGGTATTTACCAGTGCCATGAGGTACCATATGGCAAGCTTTATGGGTCCGTCTCTCCTCAGCGCAATGAACGAACTGGACAACCACGACCATTCGAGATTTCTTACCAGAACGAATCACATTGTCGGCCGCGTCTCTCAGCTCGGCTCCGAGGCAGCCGGCAAGGGCATTGTCGTACCGGTCATGCGGGAAGCTATTTTGATCCAGATGACTTTTATCGGAGCTCCGACTCTGTATTACGGTGATGAGGCCGGCGTCGTCGGATTTACGGATCCGGACAATCGTCGGACATATCCGTGGGGACATGAAGACCGCTCTCTCATTGATTTTTATAAGATGGCGATCCGTCTCCACAAGAAGTATGAGCCTCTGAGGACCGGGTCTATCAAGGAGCTGGGATCGGGCTACAACTTTATTTCATACGGACGTTTCGACGATGAGGAGCAGTTCGTGATTGCTGTCAATGCGGGAGAGGACCCACTCCCGGCAGAAATACCGGTCTGGGAGATCGGTATCACTCAGACAGCCAACACGAAAATGGTGAAGCTTCTGTCCACGGACAGAGACGGTTATACGACAAGCCCGAAAAAATATCTTGTCACAGGCGGCATCATGACACTGGACCTGAAACCTTATGAAGCGATTGTTCTGTATCATAAGGGGACCGGCGACGAGGAAGCCAGAAGTATTCTATGATTTTTGTGAGGTGGAAAAATGAAGAAAAGAATTCTTGCAACTGCATGTGCCGCAATTCTGTGTCTTTGTGGCTGTGCTGCGGGTGGCGGAGCCGGAACTAATGCATTGCCGGCAGATGAGAGCACGGTTCCTGTTGTTGAGGAGACTCTTGAAGATACCGGTATTGACAGGTTCGTGAACATACCGGAGTACAAGGGTGTTGCACTCACAAAAGATGCTGTGGAGGTGACAGATGCCGATCTGAAAGAGGCTTACGATATAGACCTTAATCAGTACAGGATCGACGTTCCGGATATGGAAATCGCGGATTATTTCTGGGTGACTATGGACTATGAAGGTCTGATCGATGGTGAGAGCTTTGCCGGCTCCTCGGCTACGAATTACGATCTGAAAATTGGTCAGGGGACATTTCCGGAGTCGTTTGAGAGCCAGCTGATGGGTCACAAGCAGGGCGACAGTCTGACGATTGATGTTGAATTCCCTGAAGAATATGACAATCGCGACATCGCCGGCAAGACTGCGACCTATAATATCACCATCACCCGCGTTTCTGTAGCTCTCGGTGAGCCGACTGCTGACTGGACGAGAATGTATTTCGGACAGAGCGTTGATGAATATAAAGCGGCAAAACTTGAAGAAGTCACAGCGAGCCTTACAGCGAAGGCTGACACTAAGCTCCGCACAGATGCATGGTTCGCGGTATTCGATCAAGCAGAAGTTCTCGCCTACCCGGAAGATATGATTGAGACCTGGACAAAGTACAGCCAGGAACAGTACGCAAGATCCGCGGAAAAACTTGACATGAAATACGAGGATTTCCTTGCGGAATACGGAGTTACTGAGGCGGCTATCAGCGAGAATGCCAAAAGATATGTAAAGTCTTACCTGGTGGCCACCGCAATTATGCAGGAAGAGGGAATTGACGAAGACGATCAGGTCTACCGCTCGAAGAAAAATGAGCTTCTTTCTTCATCTGGCTACGCTTCCGAGGATGCTGCTGTTGCAAATGGCATTTCGAGCGAAAACATCGATATGACTGTCAGGTATTATCTGGCATGTGATATTATTCTGGATAACGCAAAGATCCAGGGTGATGCTTCCGCTGAGAGTGTGGAAGAGACTCAGGAAGAGGCTCCTGAGGAGCCGATAGAGACTGTGAGCGAGAACACCGTGGAGGATACTCAGGAAGAGTATACAGAGGAAGAGACTTATACAGAAGACGAAGAGAATACTGAAGAAGAGAACTATGACGAGGATTACAATGAAGAATAAAATGTGATCCGGGTCTTTTGAAAAGGCTTTACTGACATGTGAATATGCAACGCTAAGCTGCCATACCGATTTGGTGTGGCAGCTTTTTTTGCGCAGTAAGTGGAATCAAGCCGGGGCAGCGCTTGCTGCATAAGCAGGTCTTTCGGCACGAGAAGAAGGTCTGCTTTTTCTTGACATACTGTGCATTACACATTATAATTTAGCTGTTATTAATAATAATTCAGCTATAATATGAAATAAATAATAAATTATATATAATATAATGTGTATTACACAATATAACTGCTATCATTTGAAATGAAGTCTATAATATGCAGAAGATGCGGTTTGGGCAAAGGTCATTAATGGCTGAATTATATCAGTATACTGGGGAGTGTGCTTATATATAGCAGGGAGAGAGAGTACTCCCGAGTCGGAGCAGATCCGGCAGACAAGAGGGGAATTATGGGAAGGGAGAATATCGAAGCGGCACTTACTATGGAAATGCGGCGAGGGACGATCGTCCTCGTCTGTCTGTGCTGTCTCGATGAACCTGTACATGGATATAGACTGGTAGAACAGCTGGCGGAGAAGGGAATACCGGTTGAATCTAACACTCTGTATCCGCTTCTCAGGAGACTCTCTTCCCAGGGACTCCTCGAAGACCGATGGGACACCAGCAGTTCCAAACCGCGAAAGTATTACTGCATTACGGATGAGGGAAAAAGAGTAAGAGACGCCCTGGCAAAGCAGTGGAATCATATGTCCGACGCTATGAAGGACATCATGAAGGACGTCGGATAAATGGAGGCAGACGGTGGTTGAGAGAATTATTGACAGGTATGTAGCAGATGTCATGAGATATATACCGCCTCTTGAGAGATGGAAGGCGGAAAGAGACCTGAAAGAAGTCATTTACGAGATGCTGGATGATTATATGGAGGGAGAGAGACCTGTAGGGCGGGATGCCCGCGCTGTCATCAGGGATCTCGGTCCGGCCTATTATGTGGCATCGGAATACAATCAGAGGAAAAGAAAAGCCAGACGCAGGAGGAGAATCG
Organism: uncultured Lachnospiraceae bacterium; assembly: GCA_902788035.1. Taxonomy (GTDB): domain Bacteria; phylum Bacillota; class Clostridia; order Lachnospirales; family Lachnospiraceae; genus Chordicoccus. The sequence goes on from CADAIL010000014.1 coordinate 51,318, forward strand.
TTACAGTACGCGCATTTGACCGGCTGGTCCATGTGATACTTGCGCTGGCGATGACTTGCGTGCTCCTTGGAGCAGCCGCTCTCGCGCTCGGAATTACAGATAACATGATTGCAATCTTCACCGGAGCGATACTTGCAATCGGGCTTGTCATTATAGGTATGTTCAGACCGCTTCCTTCCCAGAACAGGAGACCGCGTCGAAAACGCCGAACTGCTTCGGGAAAAGACACACAATAAAAATGAAGCAAGTTGGAGGAGAATTAATGGAGTATCGGATCGAACATGACTCGATGGGAGAGGTCAGAGTCCCTGCGGATCGCTTATGGGGAGCACAGACACAGCGCAGCCACGAGAACTTTCCAATCGGAGTCGGAATTGAGACTATGCCCCGGGAAATCGTGCGCGCTTTCGGCATACTGAAGAAGGCGGCAGCCAGGGCCAATAATGTTCTTGTGGGCAATCGAATGACAGATGAGAAACTGGAGGCTATATCCGCCGCGTGCGATGAAGTCATAGATGGGACTCTGATCAATGAGTTTCCGCTTGTCGTATGGCAGACGGGATCCGGCACACAATCCAACATGAATGCCAATGAAGTGATAGCCAACAGGGCTAACCAGATCGCGGGAAAGAAACTCTGCCATCCGAACGATGACATTAACATGAGCCAGTCATCCAATGACACTTTTCCCACAGCTATGCATATCGCGGCAGTGTGTGCCCTTGAAGACCGACTGCTTCCGGCTGTTGAGACTTTAATAGAAACCTTCAGGCGGATAGAGAGTGAGAATCCTGAGGTCGTTAAGTCGGGAAGAACGCATTTGCAGGACGCGACACCGATCAAGTTCTGCCAGGAAGTATCCGGATGGAGAAGTTCTCTTGAAAAAGATGCGGAACTAATTCGTCTTGCGGCAGGTCCGCTTCATGAGCTGGCTCTCGGCGGCACGGCGGTCGGCACAGGACTCAATGCACCGGCCGGTTTTGACCGGCAGGTGGCCCTGGAAGTTGCAGGGATCACCGGCAAGGAGTTTGTGACGGCACCTAATAAGTTTCATGGGCTGACGTCGAAGGACGAGCTGACATTCGCTCACGGAGCGATTAAAGCGACAGCCTGCGATATGATGAAAATTGCAAATGATGTCCGCTGGCTCGCATCCGGTCCCCGCCTGGGTCTCGGTGAGATCACGATTCCGGCAAATGAGCCCGGTTCATCGATTATGCCCGGAAAAGTCAACCCGACCCAGTGTGAGCAGGTCACAATGGTCGCGGTCCAGATCATGGGCAACGATGTTGCCGTCGGCATGGCGGCCTCCCAGGGGAATTTCGAGCTGAACGTATTCATGCCGGTCCTGATTTACAACTTCCTGCAGTCGGCGAGACTGTTGTCTGAATCTATTATGGCATTCAATAACAACTGTGCGGCAGGAATTAAAGTAAATGGGGAGAAAATGAGGCACAACCTTCACAATTCCCTCATGCTTGTCACAGCGCTGAATCCTTATATCGGTTATGAGAACGCTGCTAAAGTTGCCCACAAAGCTTTTGATGAGAACACTTCCCTCAGGGAGGCGTGCACTGCCCTCGGATTCCTGACAGAGGAGGAGTTTGATAAAGTGTTCCATCCGGAACAGATGGTTTGAGCGGTTTACCCATTCCGCACTCAGCATACATATTCATTCCCTATGAGATGGGGCTGTCGCATGAAGACAGCCCCACTTCATGTTCATATATTCGTTTTTTTACCCAGAAAGAGGATTTATTTGCAAAAAATTACGTAAAAATCGCCAACTTACTTGAAAAGTAAAGTTGTGGTAAAATTTAATAGGAAAGAATTAACCGTATGATCCGAAGAAGGTACAAATATCCGGAGTACCAGGTAAAAAGAGATGAAAAATATAGGGATTAATGATGCTGTGATGCATGTGCCGGAAGGTGTGTGTAAAGTAACTGAGATTATCGAGCGTGACTTATCGAGATATGGAATCCGCCAGTACTATGTGCTCGTGCCGGTTTATGACAGAGGCACCAAGATCTATATTCCGACGGATGCAGGCAGTGACAAGATGAAAAGCCTGCCCGAGAAGGACGAGGTCCTTCAGACCATCGACAACATACCGGACTGTGAGTCGGTATGGATCGACAATGACAAGGAGCGCATGGAGTCGTTCAATAAAATCATTTCCCGCTGTGATTACCGTGAGATGATGGCACTGCTCCACACGCTGCGCAATAAGCATGCGGAGAAAGTGCGGACCGGAAAGAAATTCCACAGCGCGGATGAGAGAATTTTCCGCGAGGCAGAGAGGATCCTGTTCGGTGAGTTCGGCTATATACTTGACATTGAGCCGAGCAGCGTGGCAGGGTTCATCAATGACAGGCTGGAGGCAGCGACCAACTAAGTAAAGGCTTTCTCTTTTCAATATTAATAAATAAAACAAAAGGCTGTCGCATCAAGGCGAGCCACCATTATATATGGCAGACGATATTTGCAAATGTCTGCCATATATAGTGGTGACACCGTCTGGTGTGACAGCCTTATACTTTGTCTTTTGGCGCGGATTCAGATTCTTGCGCCTCTGTATCCCGCCCGTGAAGTGAGAACAGTGTTTATTAAAGGTCAGTCAGGCATTCGTCAAGTGCTGCCTCAATACCCTTTCTGTCCATATTCTGGCCGATGAAGACCAGCTTCTGCATGCGGTCGCCGTATTTCGGATCCCACATTTCGCGAACCTGCGGATACTTCTCAAGCACGCGGTCGATAGCTGCCTGGTCAGCGGATGCGAGGAAACGGCCGCTCTGCATTTCCTGGATGAGATGACCGGCCTGCTCGAAGATGTAGCTCATTTCCGGTTCTTCAGCGTACCAGATCATACCCTTGCAGCGGATGATTGCTCTCGGCCACTTCTCAGCGAGAGATATCAGCTTCTGACGGTCGAACGGGCGGCGACGGAAATATACGAAGGAACCGATGCCGTACTCTTCGACCTGGTAAGAGCTGTCGGCATTGTGGTGATGATGGTGGTGGTGATGATGTCCGTGATGTTTACCGCCCTCATGATGATAGTCATCATCATCATCGTCATCATCGTCATGATGGTGGTGATGCTCATGCTCGTCATCGTCGTCATCATCGTCATGATGGTGGTGATGTTCATGCTCGTCATCGTCGTCATCATCGTCATGATGGTGGTGATGCTCGTGTTCGTCATCGTCGTCATCATCGTCGTGGTGATGTTCATGCTCATCTTCATCGTCATCATCCGGATTCTGGATGGCTTCGATCCAGCCGGCAGATTCCATGGACTTCTCAAGATCGAAACGTCCTGTATTGAGGACATCGGCGATTTTGACCTTTGCGTAGTTGGCTTCAATGATCTCAGCGCTTGTCTGCAGGCTGCGGACGATCTCTTTCAGAAGACCGAGCTGCTTCGGCGTGACCATGTCCACTTTATTGAGGAGGACGGTGTTGCAGAACTCGAGCTGCTGGATGAGAAGATTCTCGATATCCTCTTCCTCGATGGAATCCTTGGTCAGACTTCTGCCGTCCTCGAATTCGTCGTGCATGCGCGCACAGTCGACGACAGCGATGATGTTGTCGAGTTCCATCGGAAGACCTGTGTATGTGCTCTCCTCACAGATGTCGGCGATGGTCTGGGCAATCGGAATCGGCTCACAGATGCCGGAAGCCTCAATGATGATGTAATCATACTTCTTTGTCTCGGCCAGCTCGCGAAGCTGGTTGGCAAGGTCGTCTCTCAGAGTGCAGCAAATGCAGCCATTTGTCAACGGTACAAGGTTGCTGTTCTCCTGTGTGACGATGCCGCCCTTCTCAATGAGGTCGGCGTCTACGTTGACCTCGCCGATATCGTTGACGATGACGGCGGCGCGGATGCCTTCGTCATTTGCAAGAATGTGATTCAGAAGAGTCGTCTTGCCGGCACCGAGGTAACCGGTGATCAGGGCGATCTTCACTGTATTGTTAGCGCTCATATATAATACTCCTTTCATCATGCCCGCTGCGGATATGCGGGCAGCTCATTTAACTGATTCAGAATCTCTTCTATTTTCGCACCTTATTTTGCTTTGTCAAGCCTGAAATTTGGCGTTGATTTTGCAGACCACTTACGCTATAATAACCGGGTATGGATACGGATGTGAAATACATGCGTCAGGCTGTCGGCCAGGCGAAGAAGGCATACGCTTTAAATGAAGTCCCGATCGGATGCGTCATCGTTCACGACGGGAAGGTGATCGGCCGGGGATACAACCGGAGGAACACGGACAAGAGTACACTTGCCCACGCCGAGATTACGGCGATAAGGAAAGCCGCCAGAAAGATCGGCGACTGGCGTCTCGAAGAGTGTACGATTTATGTGACACTTGAACCGTGCCCGATGTGTGCCGGGGCAATCGTGCAGGCGAGAATTCCGCGCTGCGTGATTGGATGCATGAATCCGAAGGCCGGGTGTGCGGGGTCTGTCACGAACCTGCTCGAGATGGACGGTTTCAACCACAAAGTGGCTGTCACCCGCGGTGTGCTCGAGGAAGAATGCAGCATCATGCTGAAGAGCTTCTTTAAGGAACTCAGAAAGCGGGACGCCGAGATAAAAAAGTTAAAAGCCGCAATGAAAGACAGAGAGATCATTATGGGTCATTCTGACAAGTAAAGCGGTTTATATATGGAGAAGTATCGAAGTGGTCATAACGAGCCGCACTCGAAATGCGGTCATCGGGTAACCGGTGCATGGGTTCGAATCCCATCTTCTCCGCTTGGGACGCCACAGTATGTGGCGTTCTTTTTTTCGGCAGGAACCGGGAAAGAAACATCTTTGGGTGCGTGTGGATGTGCGATGGCAACGTTCAGACAGGCTGCAAGGCAGCTCCCGAGTCCGGCGCAGACATCATCTTCATCGAAAAACGCAGGTCCTATCTGAGAGCTAAGCAATGCGCAGCATTGCTGATCTCTCAGTGAAGGACCTGCAATGCTTTTCTCACGAAGATGTATGCTCTGCTGCCGGAAACGGAATGATGATGCAGCCTGTCTGAACTGTTACGCGCGATGAAGAATAAAGCGATGAAGAATAAAGCGATGAAGAATAAAAAAGCTGAAGAATAAAAAATGTATAAAAATAGAAGGTATGTGGTTTACGATAACAACTTGTGATAGAATGTTCACTGGGAGGAAATAATTATGTTAATAAAGAAGTTACGCGGCTGCCTTGCCACACTGGTAGCTGCCTCAGCTGTCATGATTGGTATTGCGGCATTTCCGGCAAATGCAGCAGCCGCCGACGCGGCTGCAGCTCCGACGGCAGCCCCAACACCGATCCCTGTCGCCAGCAATCAGCTTCCGGGCTGGCCTCAGATGTCTGAAATAGAAGCGCGCTCGGCCATCGTGATGGATGCGGACACCGGAGCGATCCTGTACTCTAAGCTCATGGATGAAAAACGCTATCCGGCTTCAATCACTAAGATCATGACCTGCCTTCTGGCTCTCGAAAATTCGTCGATGGATGACATCGTCACTTTTACCGAGGAAGGCATAAAAGAAGCTTATGCGGGAAGTTCCAACTGCGTTCCGGTGCTGGGCGAAGAATTCACCATGGAGCAGGCACTCAACATCATGATGCTGAAATCCGCTAATGACATGGCGACCCAGATCGGTGTTCAGATCGGCGGCAGCGTGGAGGGCTTTACGCAGATGATGAATGACCGGGCTGCGCAGCTCGGCTGTACCGGGACACATTTTAACAACTCGAACGGACTGCCGGATGAGAACCATTACAGTACCGCCCACGATTTCGCGCTGATTATGCAGGAATGCATAAAAAATGAGGATTTCAGGAGAATCACATCGACAGCGGTTGTGACGATCCCTCCGACCAACAAGACATCCACAGAGCGCATTTATCAGAATCACTGCGCACTGGTAGTGCCGAACGACTCGCGCTACTATGAATACTGCATCGGAGGAAAGACCGGTTATACAGACTCTGCATGGAGAACGCTTGTGAGTGCAGCGGAGAAGGACGGTCGGAGGCTCGTGTGCGTCACCATGAAGTGCGCTACCAAGCAGGATTTCCCGGATACCGTCGCGCTCTTTGAGTACGGTTTCAACAATTTCTCTGTGCAGGATGTGGACCGGACCGTCGACGGTTACAAGGAGACGGGAAGAGTTACGCTGCCTGTGAACGCGACGATTGACAATACCTGGTCGAAGGATGATGGAAACGGAAAACTCACCTATTATTATGAAGAACAGGTCGTAGGCTACGGAGAGAGGACAAAGGAGTCGATTTTTTCAGGCAAAGACGACAAGAAGGATAACGGGACGACCGATACTGTGGAAGGGCAGGACGTTAGCGCGCAGGGAGAAGCTTCCGATAGCCCTGTGACAGAGGAAACCAAGAGATCCGGCTCCGGTCTGCTCATTATAATTTCTATCCTTCTGGTCCTGCTTATCATCATTTTTGCGATTCATATGCGGATCCAGAGAGAAAAGCGCCGACTCAGAAAAAGGAAGCGCAGAAGAAATAAAAAAGAAGAATGATTCAAAGGGGCTGTCGCATTAGACGGTGTCACCACTATAAATGGCAGACATTTGCAGATATCGTCTGCCATTTATAGTGGTGGCGCGCCTTAATGCGACAGCCCCCAATCATTTTCAATAAAAAATCCGTGCGCCGCACTCTGAATATGGCCCAACAGACGTTACCTCCCCAGTTAACTCGGTCCAGGCACCCTCGCGTCACACGGAAGGTCCTGCTTAGTGCTGCTGTGTTCCCACCCTGACACGGTTCGCAGGTTCCCGTTGCACGAGACCCAAACGTCATCGCCACTTAAGAAGGGCTGCTCCATCAAGACATACCCTCGGATTGGCATCACCCCTGCTGTAGCGGACTGCAGGTTACAGGGCCCCGCTAATGCCCCGGCTGCACGGATATGTGAAGTATATCTCTAAATTGTTGAATTGTCAAATAGAGATTGGTAGCGTATAATAATATTAACTGTTTGGTCGTGTGAAATGGGGAAATATCGGCTTTTTCGGTATTCGTACGCGGCTGGCAAATCGTGAATATTATAGAAAGAAGGTATGTACTATGAAAAGAATTGCTCTTCTCACAAGCGGCGGTGACTGCCAGGCCCTGAACGCTACGATGCGCGGCGTCGTCAAAGGCCTCAGCAACAACATCAAGGATCTTGAAGTATACGGATTCCTTGAGGGCTACAAGGGTATGATCTACGGCAACTACAAGCTGCTTACATCCGATGACTTTTCCGGCATCCTCACACGCGGCGGTACGATCATCGGATCTTCCCGCCAGCCGTTCAAGCTGATGCGAGTTCCGGATGAGAACGGTCTCGACAAGGTCGAAGCTATGAAGCAGAACTATTACAAGCTTCGTCTTGACTGTGTTGTCATTCTCGGCGGAAACGGCACTCAGAAGACAGCGAACCTTCTTCGTGAGGAAGGCCTCAATGTCATCCATCTGCCGAAGACAATCGACAACGATATTTGGGGAACAGACCTCACATTCGGTTATCAGTCCGCTATCGATATCGCTACGACCGCAATCGACCAGATCCACACGACAGCTTCCTCCCACGGCCGTGTATTTATCGTAGAAGTCATGGGCCACAAGGTTGGCTGGCTGACGCTCTCCGCAGGTCTTGCCTCCGGTGCGGATGTCATCCTTCTTCCGGAAATTCCGTATGATCTTGACAAGGTATGCGAAGCAATAGAGAGACGTCATTCTCATGGTAAGAAGTTCACTATTCTTGCAGTCGCTGAAGGCGCGATCTCCAAGGAGATGGCAGCAATGAAGAAGAAAGACCGCAAGAAAGCGATGGAGAAGCTTCTGGCAGAATATCCGTCCGTATCTTACAAACTCGCTCACGATATTACCGAGAGAACAGGCTCCGAGGTACGTGTCACTGTTCCGGGACATGTACAGCGCGGCGGTTCCCCGGATCCGTTCGACAGAGTGCTCTCTACAAAACTCGGTGTATACGCTGCACAGCTTATCGAGAAGGGTGAGTACGGCTACATGGTCGCTACTGTTAACAATGAAATCTGCAAGGTGCCGCTTGAACTGTCCGCAGGTCAGCTGAAGGGTGTTGATCCGGAAGACCAGACAGTACAGCTTGCTAAATACATGGGCATCAGCTTCGGAGATTAATTTATGTCATATGTCGCTCTATACCGCAAGGCCCGTCCTAGTGTATTTGATGATGTTAAGGGACAGGACCACATAGTAACTACTTTGAAAAATCAGGTCATGGCGGGCAGAATCCAGCATGCCTATTTATTCTGCGGTACAAGAGGAACCGGCAAGACGTCTATCGCCAAGATCATGGCGAAGGTCGTGAACTGTGAAAACCCTATAAACGGGAATCCCTGTAATGAATGTGCTTCCTGCCGCCAGATAGCGGCAGGAAACTCTATGAATGTGATCGAGATCGACGCCGCTTCCAACAACGGCGTCGACAATATTCGCGAAATTGTCGAGGAAGTGCGTTACAGACCTACGCAGGGAAAGTATAAAGTGTACATCATTGATGAGGTTCACATGCTGTCCCAGGGTGCGTTCAACGCGCTGCTTAAGACGCTTGAGGAACCTCCTTCTTATGTCGTATTCATTCTCGCGACGACCGAGGTCGGAAAGATTCCGGTAACGATTCTTTCCAGATGCCAGCGCTACGATTTTCACCGGATCGATGCCGCTACTCTGGTATCCCGCATGAGGGAGCTTGTACAGAAAGAGGGAGTGGAGGCGGAGGAACGGGCGCTTCAGTTCGTCGCCCGCTCCGCTGACGGCTCCATGCGTGACGCGCTCTCTCTCCTTGACCAGTGCATAGCCTTTTACATGGGTGAGAAGATTACCTACGAGAAAGCGCTGAAAGCTCTGGGCGCGGTGGACACGGATGTATTTGCAAGTCTTACAGCCAGCATTATCCAGGGGGATGCGGGGGCGGCGGTACTTACATTTGCCCAGATGATGGAGAGAGGCAGAGAGGCAGGGCAGTTCGTCTCTGACTATATCTGGTATCTCAGGAACCTGCTCATGGTGCAGACTCAGGAGGAAGCCATGGACCTCGTGGATGCGCCGGCGGAACAGATCCTGAAGATGCGGAATCTGGCGGGGAGTGTCGCTCCGGAAATCATCATGCGGTACATCCGCGTGCTGTCCGAACTTCAGAACAACATGAGGTTCGCGACCAACCGAAGAGTGCTGGTGGAAATCGCGTTCATTCGGCTGTGCCGGCCGCAGATGGAGAGAACTGAGGATTCGGTGCGTGACAGGATCCGCATGCTGGAGGATAAGCTTGAAGAAATCGAGATGAACGGTCTTATGGCCGCTCCGCCGGATCCGTACAGCTATCCGCTTGTGGCCGAGGAGGAGGAGAAGACAGAGACAGCCCCGCCGCCGAACGCGGCTCCGGAAGATCTTGAAAAGGTTGTCGCAATTTGGCCGCAGGTCCTGGAGAGTCTGGAATCGGGCCTTCTTCGCGGAATGCTGAAAGATGTACCGCCGGAATACAAGGCCGACGGGAATGATACAAAGCTTTATCTTCGCCTGAAAAATTTCGGAACGAAAGCCATGGACCATAAAAAGGAAAATGTGCATAATATCGAGACTGTTATCGAGAAAAAAATCGGAAAACATGTCGATGTTGTGCTTTTGGGTGTTGACGATAAAGAAGATGGGTTGTATAAAATAACCGTGTCAAAAAATAAAAATGTTGATGATATCCTTGCTCACAGCATCGCCATGGAAGTCGAAGTCACTGACGAGGACTGGGAATGACACGCGTTTTGGCGAAAGAAGCACCAGATAACTGAGACATAGCAGAGCAATTAAGGAGGAAGTACGTTGGCTAAAAGAGGTGGCTTCTCCGGCGGAATGCCGGGAAACATGAATAACCTTATGAAGCAGGCGCAGAAGATGCAGCGTCAGATGGAAGAGAGACAGGCGGCGCTGAACGAAAAAATCTTCACCGCAACAGTCGGCGGCGGAGTAGTCGAAGTTTCCGTGAACGGAAAAAAAGAAGTACAGAAGCTTACGATTGACCCGGAAGCGGTAGATCCGGATGATGTTGAGACACTCGAAGATCTCGTTGTCGCAGCTCTTAATGAGGCGTTCAAGAAAGTAGATGCCGAACAGGCTGGAATCTACGGAAATCTTGGCGGCGGCATGGGAGGTCTCGGAAGTGGACTATTTTAGTGGACACATCAGCACTCTGATCGAACAACTGTCGAGTCTTCCGGGTATCGGCCCGAAGACTGCGCAGAGACTGGCTTTTCATATTATAAGCCAGCCGGAAGACCGGGTGAAGCGTCTGGCGGAGAGCATAACTTCCGCGAGGGCCAACGTCCGGTACTGCCGGGAGTGCTGTACTCTTACAGACGCGGACCTGTGTCCGGTCTGCAGCAATCCGAAGCGGGATAAGACAACAATTATGGTTGTTGAGACCCCGAGGGATCTTGCGGCTTATGAGAAGACGGGAAAATACAAGGGTGTATACCATGTGCTCCACGGCGCGATTTCCCCGATGCTTGGAATAGGACCGGATGATATTAAGTTGAAGGAACTGATGAAGAGACTGGCAGGGGGCGATGTGACGGAAGTCATCATCGCGACCAATTCTTCGCTCGAAGGTGAGACTACCGCTATGTATATAAGCAAGCTCATCAAACCAACGGGAATCAAGGTGACCCGTATCGCGAGCGGTGTGCCGGTCGGAGGAGACCTTGAAAATATTGATGAGGTAACTTTGCTCAGAGCGCTTGAAGGGAGAACACAGCTATGAACAACACGCAACTGGAGATTATTGCCAACAAAGTCCGTCAGGACATTATCGTTGGCACATTCAATGCGAAATCAGGACATCCGGGCGGATCGCTTTCGGCAACTGAGTGCATGGTACTGTTGTATAATGAGATCATGAATATTGATCCCGCTGATCCGGACAATCCGGACAGAGACCGTTTTGTTCTTTCCAAGGGTCATGCGGCTCCTGGTCTTTATTCTGTGCTGGCGGAAAGAGGGTTCTTCCCTGTCTCGGAAATCGAGAACCTTCGTCATCTCGGAGCGATGCTTCAGGGACATCCGCATATCAATATACCCGGCGTAGACATGTCATCCGGATCGCTCGGACAGGGCGTCTCTGCGGCAACGGGCATGGCGCTGTCCGCCAAGATGGACAATAAGTCATATCGCACATATGCTGTCCTCGGCGACGGAGAGCTCGAGGAAGGACAGGTCTGGGAAGCGGCTATGTTCGCCGGCAACCACAAACTGGATAATCTCTGTCTCATCGTAGACAATAATAATTTGCAGATCGATGGAACACTGGAGGAAGTAAACTCCCCGTATCCGATCGATGAGAAATACAGGGCTTTCGGCTTCCATGTAATTAATGTGGAAGACGGCAATGACTTTGATCAGCTGAGAAGCGCATTTGCGGAAGCGGCTGAGACAAAAGGAAAGCCGACCTGCATCGTCATGAAGACGGTCAAGGGTAAAGGCATATCCTTCATGGAGAACAATGTGGGCTGGCACGGCAAGGCGACCAATGCCGAAGAGTACAAGGCGGCCATGGATGAACTTAAAAGAGCAGGAGAAGAATTATGCCGGAAGTAAAGAAAATCGCAACACGCGTAAGTTATGGTAAAGCGCTTGCGGAGCTCGGCGAGATCCATGAAGATATCGTTGTCATGGATGCTGACCTCGCGGCATCGACTCAGACCGCTATATTCGGAAAGAAATTCCCGGACCGCTTTTTTGACGTCGGTATCCAGGAAGGAAACATGATGGGCATTGCAGCCGGTCTTGCGACAACCGGCAAGAAGGTGTTCGCGTCTTCATTTGCCATGTTCGCTACAGGACGGGCATATGAAATTATTCGCAACTCAATCGCGTATCCGAGACTGAATGTCAAGGTGTGCGCTTCTCACGCAGGCGTATCTGTCGGTGAAGACGGTGCTTCGCACCAGTGCATCGAGGATATCGCACTCATGAGAGTCATCCCGCATATGGTCATCATTCAGCCGGCGGATGATATCGAGACAAAAGAAGCTGTCAAAGCGGCTTATGAGCATAAAGGTCCGGTCTATCTGAGACTTGCGAGACTTGCGTCTCCGGTATTCAATACCAACCCGGATTACAAGTTCGAGTTCGGCAAGGGCATTACACTGCGTGACGGCTCAGACGTCACGATTGTGGCATCAGGTCTGCCGGTAACCGCTGCTATGGAAGCCTGCGACATGCTTGCGGCGGACGGAATCAGTGCAAGACTCATTAACATCCACACAATAAAGCCGATTGACGAGGAACTCCTCGTGAAGGCGGCAAAAGAAACGGGAAAGATCGTCACTGTCGAAGAGCACTCTGTGATCGGCGGTCTCGGCGGCGCTGTCTGTGAGGCAATCACAGAGAAGTGTCCGGTCCCGGTCAGAAGAATCGGACTTCACGATGTCTTCGGAGAATCCGGTCCGGCTCTTGAGCTTTACAAAAAGTATGGTCTCGACGCACAGGGCATCTATGCGCAGACAAAGGAGTTTGTAGAAGGCAAGTAAAGTATGCGGAATATTTTCAGTGTGCTCGGCAACGCATTCGCGTCCTTCAGGGACATGATCACTGAGAGCGAAAGGCTGCCGAAAAATGAAATTGATGCATATAGAGTGCGGATACGCAATCACAGGAGAGCCGTGTATATACGCGCGGCTCTTATTGTCGTTGTTCTTTTGATCGCCGCAGTGATTGCATACCGCGTATACGAGAGGCGGTCATATGATTCCTATGAAATCATATCTGAGGAGACCTCCGCGGATAATATATCGAATTACTGCTATGTAAAGGGTCGAATTCTTCGCTACAGCGCTGACGGAGCGGCACTGCTCAAATCAGACCTAGAGTCTGTGTGGTATGTCTCCTACAATATGACGCAGCCCTGTGTATCTACATTCGGAAAGACAATTCTCATCTATGACCGGCGCGGATCGGAAGTGCAGGTGTATGATGAGGATGGAAGAGTGGGATCATTTGCAACTGAAATGCCGATCCTTTACGCCTGCTGTTCTAAAAACGGCAACGTAGCCTGTGTTCTCGAGAGCGGAAGCGGTATGGAGATCGCATACTATTCGGCAGAAGGGACGCGGATCGCTACATTATCGAAATCTGCGGAGGAGACCGGTTTCCCGGTATGTATGGCCCTGTCGGAGAACGGAAAGCAGCTTGCGGTCTCTTATGTCACCGCGGTAAACGGAGCAGTCTCGACGAACCTAATATTCTATAGCTTCAGGAATCCGGAGAGCGCTGATAAAGTCATCGCGGATCTGAGTTATTCCGGCATAGTAATCCCGGACATCAGATACATTAGCGATACGGTGGCCGCTGTCTTCAGGGACAACGGTGTCTCGTTCTTCGGCGGAAACGGAAAACCGGCGGAAAACGCTTCGGTAGATTTCGATGACGAGATAATCAGCACGTTTACCGGTGATGGATTTGCCGGATTCATTTTCAGGAACAGAAATTCGACGAATCCATACCGAATGGAGATTTACAGCGGAAACGGAAAACTGATATCACGGACGGATATGGAAATCGTGTATGACCGAATCAGTGTGTGTGGCAATGAGATACTTCTCAGCAGCAGCTCGGAGCTTGCTATTTATACCAAGAAAGGGATCTGCCGCTTCTATGGAGGCATTGATGAGGGGAATCTTTCCGGAATACAGAAAATCGGAAGAAAACGTTATCTCGCCGTAACGGATATGAGCACAAAAGTGATCGAACTTGATTAAAGGATCAATGTCTGGTCCTGCCAATTGAGGATGTATATGTTTTCAAATACACTGACGATTGTTGTGATGGCTGTGTGGACAATCATTGCTCTGTGGGGATTTTACAGAGGGGCGATGCGCACAGTCATTTCAATTTCTATACTTATTATTTCTATAGCTGCCTCGGTATTTATCTCACCGAGGGTGAACGACATGCTGGCGTCGTCAAAGACTGTGAACAGCCTGGCAATGCAGCGTTCTGAAAAGTTCGTGGAAGCCAGGATCACCAGTCTTGAGGACGGTAATGGGGATCTTGGCTGGGCGGAATATCTCCCGCTTCCCGAGGGTGTCAGAGATGTTGTCAGGGAGGGTGATCCGGCTGTGGTCGGAATGCTTCTTCGGACGGACACTGTAAAGACCTATCTTGCAGAGCTGATATCCGGATTTCTTATTAGGATACTGTCGGTCATCGTTACTTTTATAGTGGCATATCTCCTTATGTGTATAGTAAGGATCATATTAGCTATCGTGTCAGAAGCCCCAATCATCAGCGGGTTGAACCATTTTGCCGGCCTTATTCTGGGCGTGGTCAAGGGAGCGGTCATTATATGGATTCTTTTTGCGCTGCTCCGCCTGTCTTATATAGTCGGTGGAACTGAGAGCGCGCTGCTTGGCCAGGTGCAGGATAGTGAGGTCCTTTCATTAATGTATACCTACAATCCTGTCTTTACGATCCTGCCGAGAGTGCTGGGACTGCTGTGAGGCGGCTCCTGCCAGGCATCGCGCTGGGCTGCGGCTCAGACCAAGCCCAGCGCAGGCAAAGCTTCAGCGGAGACCAAACACCGGCGCAAGCATCATCTTCAACGAAAAACGCAGGTCCTTCCATCGAGCTTAGCAACGCATACGCGTTGCTGATCTCTTAGGTCAGACCTGCAGTGTTTTTCTTATGAAGATGAAAGCATTGCCGCCGGAAACGAACTGCAGGAATAAAGTCTGGCAGTCACTAAAGGTCATTCCGGGGTTCGTTGACTGCCGGGGTGGTGATGGGCCCGCATGTGCCTGCTTATGCATTCGCCAGCTTGGTATGCGACGGTCTTGTTTATGCCAACCAGAGGTGTTCTCCCCACCATATCTGGTGGCATCAATAAGTATCAATAAGCTTC
>CADAIL010000015.1 GCA_902788035.1 uncultured Lachnospiraceae bacterium
GAAATCAAAAATCCAGAGAGATGCGTTGACGAATGCGTCCCTCTGGATTTTATCATTTCTGCCATGTCTGTACCAGTATGCTGGTTTTCTACCGTTTACGATTGACGAATCGACCCCAGAGTTGTTTTCGAACAGAGGTGAGCGAGTTAGATCAAAATCAGAAAAGATCATAGCTGACAAGCTGGCTGAGATGGGAATTCCATATCGGTATGAAGCACCGCTGTTCTTAGGAACTATGGGCATTGTATATCCTGACTTTACGCTTCTCAAGGTGTGTACTCGTGAAGAAATATACTGGGAGCATTTAGGCATGATGGATGATCCTGACTATGTTCACAAGGCACTGAACAAAATTAACACTTATATCCGAAATGGCTATATACCCGGTAAGAATCTTTTGCTCACTTACGAATCGAGAGCCATCCCTCTTAACATGCGGAATGCAGAAGCCCAGCTTCGCGCAATTTTGAGTCTTTAATCATGAGTGATTTTTATGGGATTGAGGCAAAAGCAACTGGATTCTTGTTTCTGAGGACAATAGTTGCCTTTGAACTTGGTGAGTTTCATCGAGCCAAAGGCGGAGGCAACTGAATTCCTTCTTCTGAGGTGTAGTGGTTGCCTTTTGTCGTGGCGAGTTTCATCGGGTCAACGACAGAGGCAACTGAATTCCTTCTTCTGAGGTGTAGTGGTTGCCTTTTGTCGTGGTGAGTTTCATCGGGTCGATGGTAGAGGCAACTGAATTCCTGCTTTTGTGGCATGATGGTTGCCTTCGAGCTTGGCGAGTGTCATCGGATCAAAGGCAGAGGCAACTGAATTCCTGCTTTTAAGGCATGATGGTTGCCTTCGAGCTTGGCGAGTGTCATCGGATCAAAGGCAGAGGCGACTGAATTCTTGCTTTTATAGCATGATGGTTGCCTTTGAGCTTGGTGAGCTTCATCAGGTCGATGGCGGAGGCAACTGAATTCCTGCTTTTATAGCATGATGGTTGCCTTTGAGCTTGGCGAGCTTCATCGGGTCAAAGGCGGAGGCAACTGGATTCCTGTTTCTGGGATACAATGGTTGCCTTTGAGCTTGGCAAGTTTCATCAGGTCCACGGCAGTGGCAGCTAAAACTAATAACCCCCGACCGAATCTCACACAGCTTCATCCAATGATGTCTCAAGAGCTAGTCTGAAACTGTATGATCCCCGGTCGGGGGCCTTTTATAGGAATGGGGTCTTATTCCTCTTCTTTAACGAGCTCAGGATGAAGCTCACCCTCGCTCTTTGCGACCACGACTGCCACCGCAGCGTCACCGACGATGTTCGGGATAACTCGGGCCATGTTCAGGATACGGTCGATACCGGCAAGGAGCGCGATTGTCTCGAGTGGAAGGTTAACTGCGTTCAGGACGATCGTCAGCATGACCAGACCGGAGCCCGGGATGCCGGCTGTACCGATGGAAGCCAGAACCGCCGTGACCATGACCATGACCTGCTGCGCAACGGTCAGGTGGATGCCGAAGACCTGGGAGGCGAATACGACTGCGACCGCCTCATAGATCGCCGTTCCGTTCATGTTCATGACAGCGCCGAACGGGATGCAGAAGTCTGCGATCTTTTCACTTACGCCGAGGTTCTTGGTGCACTTGAGGTTCAGCGGGATCGTTGCGACACTGGAGCATGTTGCAAATACGAACAGGATCGCCTCTTTCATCGTCTTAAAGAACTTGATCGGGCTGATGCCGCCGTAGAGACCGACCATGAGACCGCCCTGTACAAGTATTGTAAACAGGAAGCAGGTAAGATAGCAGGCACCGATTGTCTTGATGTAGGGCAGCATGACGTCCATGCCGTACTTGCCCACGATATCAGCCATGAGGCCGAATACGCCGTAAGGAGTGAACTCGAGAACGATGTTTGTGATCTCTTTCCATGCCTCTGTCCAGGCGCGGAAGAAGTCGAGGACCGGAGCGCCCTTGTCGCCGAGCTTGATGAGCGAGAAGCCGAGAAGCAGAGCGAAGAAGATAATCTGCAGCAGGTTCTGTGTGCTCAGAGCGTTGAACGGGTTCGTCGGGATGATATTCATGAGTGTGTCTGCAACGCTGGGGATCTCGCTGGCGTCGTAGGGGGCGGTGGACTCCATGACGAAGCCGGCGCCTATTTGCATTATATTGCAGAGAACCAGGCCGATCGCGACCGCGACTGCGGTACCTGCAAGGAAGAGGCCGAGCGTTTTGCCGCCGATCTTGCCAAGTGTCTTAAAATCCTTGACGTCGGCAGCGGCGCAGATGAGGAGACCGAGGACCAGCGGCGCGACGACCATGGTCAGAAGACGTGTCAGAATAGTTCCGAGGAAAGCGACTGCGCTGGCCTTCTCACCGAGGACGAGACCTGCTCCGATACCGAGTGCAAAACCGATCATGATTCTTGTGAACAGGCTGAGGCTGTTCCATTTCTTAATTGGATTCATTTTCTATCCCTCCCATATTTCGAATAAAACGTATCTGCATATATGATTTTCAGCGATATTTCGAATAAAACGTATCTGCATATATGATTTGCAGTGATATTTTGAATTAAACGTATCTGCATACATGATCTACAGCGATGTCTGAGAAACCGTATGCTTCCGCTTTTGTCATCTTTCCGTTGCAAATGTCTTTTATCGTATCGACCATCTCTCTTCCCATCTGCTGATAGGTCTTCTCGCCGCGAACGATCGGGCTGAGGTCGATGTCCATGTTATCTTCCATCCATGCAAATGTTCTTCCGTTGGCAGTTACCTTAAGTACCGGAACGATTGCGTTGCCTGTCGGTGTTCCGCGGCCTGTTGTGAAAATGACTGCCTGGCAGCCCGCAGCCACCATGGAAGTTACTGAGGAGATGTCGTATCCGGCAGTGTCCATGACAATCGCGCCGGTCTTTGTCGGGCGTGCTGCCTGCTCAAGAACTTCATTGATCGGACGAGTGCCGCCCTTGCGAATGCAGCCAAGGCTCTTCTCATCAAGTGTTGAGAGACCGCCTGCCTTATTGCCCGGTGTCGGCTGGCCTGCTCTGCAGTCCTGACCTGCTGCTTCGAGATGCTCCTCGTAAGCCTTGCAGACTTCGATGATCTGGTTCTGGATTTCCTGATTTGCAGCTCTCTTGGCAAGGACATGCTCGCCGCCGATCCACTCGATGGACTCGCTCATCATAGATGTAGCGCCCATGTCGACAAGGATGTCACTGAGTTCGCCGACTGCCGGGTTGCTTGCGATGCCGGAAGTTGCGTCGGAACCGCCGCATTCGATGCCGAGGAAGAATTCAGATGCGTCGAACCATTCTTTCGGCTGCATAGCCGCTTCGGCTGCCATGTCTCTTGCGGCGCGGACTGCCTTTTCGATGGTCTTCAGTGTGCCGCCCTCGTCCTGGATCCCGAAGGAGACGACCGGCTTGCTTGTCATGGCCTGGATCTTCTCTTTGAGCTTCTTGTGCGGGACTGTCTCGCAACCAAGGCCGATGATGACAACACCGTAGACGTTCGGGTTGCAGGCGAAGCCGGTGAGGACTTTTTGGCTCATGGCTGTATTGGCAGCAACATCTGAACATCCTGTGTTGAAGACGATGTTCACGGCGCCTCGGACCTGGCTTGCTACGATACGGCTGCTCTCACTGCCGCATGCGCAGGTCGGAAGAATCAGGACGTGATTGCGGATGCCCGGCCTGCCTTCGGCTCTTCTGTAGCCAAGGAACTTGAAGGCCGCAAGATCCGGAGCGCCCTCGGACTGCTTAGCGCACATCTTAAATTCCGGACCTGCCATCTCGTTCTCATAATCTCTGGGAACGCTGAACAGGTTGTGGTGGGCTACCCAGTGACCTTTCTTAATTTCTTCGGATGTGTGACCGAGGCTCTCATCGTACTTGATGATCTCGCCGTCTTTCGGAATGTCAGTGAGCGCGATCTTGTGGCAGTAGGGGATGTCTTCCTCAGCGATGAGAGAGAGGATCTCATCTCCCTTTCTGTAGGTGACTTTAGCTCCCTTGGGGACGTCAGCCACACATGTGACGACGTTGTCGGTTGATCCCATAAGCAGTGCATTGATTTCCATGATTACCTCTTCTTCCCGAGCATTTGCTCTTTTGCGTGTTGGTGGAGCAAATGCTCCCTGCGGTTTACTTTGTTTCGCGGAGCATGTGCTCCCTGCAGATATTTATTGGTTTCGCTTTCAGCTGCCGGCTTGTGCTTTTCTTTATGTACACTATAGCATCTGCAAATGATAAATGGAAATTTATGGAAATTATAAAGCCATCAATAATATTGATAATAAGGAGGATATGATGTATACTGTAATTAGCTGGACTGGTGATGGCGAGTACATTAATTCTGCGCATTAATCGTCCGAACCAGCAGTGAGTCGGAGCTCAGGTATAATTGAGGATTGCGACCGGCAAAAAGAGTCTTGATTATCATAAGGGGACAGAGATGTCCGGGTGAGTTTGGGAGTGAAGACGGCAACATTTGCATACAGAGCGAGGTGTGATTTATGCAGCAGGAAATGGAATACATTTACGAGGTGTATAAGGAAAAGAATTTTACGAGGGCGGCAGAGAAGCTGTTCATCACGCAGCCGGCACTCAGTATGGCAATCCAGAAGGTGGAGGATCGGCTCGGGATGCCGATATTTGACAGGAGCACGAGGCCAATCTCGCTGACGGATGCCGGATATGCGTATCTCGACTATATTGAGTCCGCAAGACATCTGGACGCGGAGTTTGAGCAGCAGATCCGGGATATCAAGGAGCTTGATAAGGGCAGGGTCGTTGTTGGGGGATCTCATTATCTGAACGCATACATATTGCCGCAGATACTTGCGGGATTTCTGAAAAAATATCCGAATGTGGAGATTGAAATCAAGGAAGCAAGTTCTGCGGAGCTCGCTGAGCGGCTTCGCCGACAGGAGCTCGATGTGACTTTCCACTGCAGTCCGGAATTCATTCAGGACTTTCCCAGATATCCGGCCTTTCGTGATACGGTGCTGCTGGCAGTGCCTGTTGGCATGGATCCACTGGCAGGGAAGCATGTGTCTTTGAGTGGGGAGCAGGTGATGGCTGATCCGCTGGTGGGGCAGCCTTTGTCATTGAGTGGGGAGCAGGTGATGGCAGGCAGGCATTTGCAGGATGACTGTCCCTGCGTTTCGCTGAGTGAGTTTCGCGAGATACCATTCATACTATTATCGCGCGGCAACAACTTGTACGAGAGAAGTGTGCGGATGTTCGAGGAGGCTGGATTTGCACCGAAAACGAAAATGAAGCTGTCACAGCTAGTGACCGCGTATCATCTCGCGGCCGCCGGGATCGGAGCCACGTTCGTGAGCGACCTTCTGATTCGGGATTCGGACCAGGAGCTTAATTATTACAAGATTGACTCGAATCTTGTGACCAGACAGTTCTACGCGTTGCTGCCCAAGAGAAAATATGTGTCGGTGGCAGCGAGGAGATTTATTGAACATTTTCAGGAGAGTTCTTTTGGCGCGGAGCTTTATAAGTAATAGCGACTGTCCATATTCCTATTGACATGCTAGGATATTCGTGTTAATGTTTGTGATAATCTACCCGGGACTTAGATTGTGACTATGTCAGTTGAGCCTGATTCCGCGTTAAGCCTTGCGAGTGGGTCTTGAACAAGTCTGCCGGTTCAGGCAGATACATTTTAAAAGCGAATGGAGTTTATTATGAAAAGAGTTTTAACGATACAGGATATTTCATGCCTTGGCAAATGTTCTCTGACAATCGCACTGCCCGTCATTTCCGCACTGGGATCCGAGACTGTCATCCTGCCTACGGCGGTGCTGTCTACACATACAATGTTCAAAAATTTCACGTGCAAAGATTTGTCAGACCAGCTGGAGCCGATCACAGCGCATTGGAAGAGCGAGGGAGTGACATTTGATGCCATCTACACAGGCTATCTCGGAACAGTCACGCAGATCGACCAGGTGAAGGATATTTTCCGCACGTTCAGGACAGATAAGACAAAGATCATTGTGGACCCGGTGATGGCGGATAATGGAAAGCTGTATCCTGCATTTGATATGGACTATGTAAAGAAGAATGCGGAGCTCTGTGCCGAGGCGGATATAATTGTCCCCAACATCACGGAAGCATCCTTCATGACAGGCATGGACTACAGGGAAGAGTATGATATTGACTATGTGAAGGAACTTCTTCAGAGACTCAATGCACTTGGAGCCGGTGTGAGCGTGCTGACCGGTGTCTCTCTGGAAAAAGGGAAGACAGGAGTCATGGGATATGAGCGCGAGACAGGAGAATATTATGTCTACCAGAACCGGAGGATCGATGCGGCTTACCATGGCACGGGAGACCTCTTCTCCAGCACATTTGTGGGCGAGATGATGAGAGGGCTGAACTGGCGGGATGCTATGCGCATTGCGGCGGATTATACGGCGCACACTATCGAAGTGACTTTGCAGAATCCGAAGAAGCCTTGGTACGGCGTTGATTTTGAGGCGACGCTGCCGGAGCTGATCAAGTGAGTTGACCTTCTCCCGCCGCGAGAGTTATTTGAGGTTGCAGGCAGAGACGATTGTGTATTACTATAGTGGTGAGAATTCTGGTTCATCAGGTCTTGCCTGCGCAGCAGGAACGCTGACGCGTAATATAGACTCGCGGGAGCGACATTTGCAGATACTAATGGGAGGCAGTTTTGAGCACATCTATAGATACAAAATTGTTCAAATGGGTACGTCAGCCGAAGAATTATGAGATTGGGGATGATCGCATTTCGATCACGACCATGCTCCACACGGATCTCTGGCAGAGGACTTACTATCATTTCCGAAATGACAACGCGCCGGTGCTGCAGATCGAGACGGAGGAGCAGTATTTCTCGTTCGTCGTGCAGACGCACTTCGAGGACAGCCACCAGCGGTTCGACCAGTGCGGCGTGGTCATGTATCTCGACTCGGAGAACTGGCTGAAGGGCTCGATCGAGTATGAAAATGAATCTTTCCAGCACCTCGGCTCGGTCGTCACGAACCACGGCTATTCTGACTGGGCGACGGTCGAAATTCCTGCCGATGTCAAATCCATGTGGTACCGCTTGAGCCGCCGGGAGGACGACTATTGCATCGAAAATTCCGAGGACGGTGTGGTCTGGAAGCAAATGCGGGTGTGCCACCTGCACAAGGGCAAAGGCAAGATCAGGTTTGGAATTTACGCGTGCTCGCCGGAAGATTCATCTTTCACGGCGGTGTTTACGGACATGGCGGTGACGGAGTGCGCGTGGCTGGCCCATGACGGGCAGCAGCCGGATTGATAATGAATTTAAAAGGCTCCTCCCAACGCCCAAGGGCAGAGGGAGGAGCCTATCACAACCGAGGATTTATTTATGAATAAGAAAAAGACGGTTCTTTTACTTGGATTGACAAGTGATAAGAACCGTCTTTTATATCTCAGTGTGAGATGCCCCTCACTTTTATAAGCACTGGGCTACAAACTCAGTGTGAGATGCCCCCGTCACTATAGGCGGTGGGCAGCAAACAGACTCCGCCAAGTATTGATATCAGGTAAAAGTGCCTGATACGTGCCTGCGCGATATGAAGGGACTATGCGCCAGGTAGTTATTATGCGAGAATTCCGGCCATAAAGTCGATCACGCCCTGCTCGACCTCATCCTTTATATCCGCATAATTATGGATCTCATGGCGGTAGCCTGAGTAGAGCTTTGTCTTTACATCGTGACCTGTGGAGATCAGCCAGTTGGAGACGGCGTAGAGACCTTCTCCGTAGGTGCCGTAAGGATCCTGGTCGCCGCCGATACTGTAGATCGGGAGCTCTTTCGGGACCTTCTCTGCCCACTGCTTGCCTGTCACATCTTCCATCATCTCAATGAAGTACAGGAAAGCCTGATTGCTGGTCGGCTTCGTGAAAGCGTCGAACGGGTCATCGGCATGGTCGACCTGAACGTACGGGTCGTGGCAGATCCATTCATTTCCAAGCTTCACCTCACCGCATCTCTCGAACATCCAGCCCATCAGAGTGACGCCGACAGTCGGGTCTGAATCCTTCGCTTTGCCTTCTGCGACAAGCTTCTGAAGGAGCTCTTTAGTTTCTTTTGTCGGGAAATCACCGCAGGTGCCGCAGATCGTTGCGCCGGCAAGCTCGGAACCGTATTTTGCAATATACTGTCTTGTGATGACAGAGCCCATGCTGTGTCCGAAGAAGAAGTAGGGGATTCCCGGGAATTTTTCTGCCACAAGCAGCTTCAGCTGGCGCTCATCCTCGACCATGGTCTCAAAACCGGCATCGCCCCAGTCACCCCACGTGTTATTCAGCATAGCTGTCCGGCCGTGTCCGACATGGTCATCGGCAGCCACGATATAGCCGGCTTCGACGAAGTGCATGATCATGTGCAGGTATCTTCTGGAGTGCTCGCCGAAACCGTGAACGAGCTGAACAATTCCCTTCGGCTTTGCAGCGGGGACATAGATCCAGGCCTGGACATCATCTCTTTTGTTTACAGATTTGAAACTTACTTCATAGAGCATTTTAGTCATCTCCTTTCTGCTCTGTCTTCCCTCAAAGACTTTAATTGGAAAAATATTGTGCCGGAATTTGTGAGTTACAGGATTTGTAATGCAAAGTTCTGACAATAAGCACGCAAATTATCTGACTTCTATTATAACCTGTTGGAGTTAAAAGTAAATGTATGTAATCAATTTAAAATGATCAGTGCTATAATAGTATAAAGCAACTAACTGTTTATAAGGAAGGCACCTATGTCAAGAAAGATAATAATCATATCTATCTTCATGATGCTCCTCGGCCTCACAGCCTGCACGAAAAAGTTCGATGAAGATGACGTCAAAAAATACATTCGAGACGACATGCATATTTCCTCCTTCCGCATCCTGAGCGGACCCGTGGATGTCAAGGGCGAGGACGGCTACACGGACCAGGAGTGGACCGTATCGACCGATGTGTTCGACCTCGGGGAAGACCTTGTCTTCCACGTCTACAACGACGTGTACTATTCGATGGAGTGGACCACAAACCGGCTTGATGATGACCTGCTCTACCAAAAGCAGCTTGTGTTGCTTGCGAACTGCGAGCTCCCGGACGGTGTGACCACCGAGGATATGAAGGACAGCAGCGGAAGGCCGTGGTCAGTCTCTTTAGTCTATCCTCTGACAAAACGTTCGGATTTTGCAAATGCAGCCTCCGCCATCACCCGCCTCCAACCCTCTTTTGGCTCCATTCCCGATTTCAAAGACACGGAGTTCTCATTCTGCCTGAAAGTCAAAGTGTCCGACCCTGTAACAGATGCAGGCATCGCTAACAGACAATACTCATTTAATTTCAATAGTAAGACAGCGCCATCAGAGATCTCAGACAGTATTTCGAAACAATCTGATGAATACTTGATAGATTGTATCGAGAAAGGCCTGCTTGACCGCATGGATGAGTACAGCATAGAGGAGCGCAGCGCGGTAATCAACGCGCAGTCAAACAACACAGAGATCAGGCGCATGGACGAGGATACAGCCGCCTACCCCGGCTATGCCTATAACTACTATTACGATATTCCGTATGGGACTTTGTACAGGATACTGGAGCAGGAAGGGTATGAACTGACCGGTGACTGGAAATCATTTTCGTTTGTGGGTAAAGATGGGGAAGAGTATGCATTTGCATATGGCGCCGGCCAGACTGGGGAAGCAACATACGCATACCGGGAAAATGTAATCTCCGTGGATGAAATAAACGCGATTACCGACCTGAACCTTGACGATGGTGCTGAGCCCCTGGAGGTCGTGGTTGACAGTGATATGCTGGGGCTCTTTGGTGAAGATGCGGATGCATTTGCATCAAAACTTCTTGCCCTTGACGGCAACTATTTCAGGGAAGTCAATGTCGCAGGCGGCGAAGTGCACATAAGGGGCAAAGGCAGACAGTTCGCAAGGCTGAGAAGGCTCATTGATGACCGTCTTGAAGCACTTGCAAATGAACTCCGCGCTTACAACGGCGGTTATTGCTTTGTTTACGACAACATGAGCCGTGTGTATCAGGGAATCAAGATCCGGTTTGGAGCGGACGTGCCGATAGAGACCACCCGGAGAGTCGTCGATGAGGCGGTCGCGCTGACAGCATTCAGCCAGATTCTTAACATGGGGAAGGTGTATGATTGGAACTTGGAGGTTGCATTTGCAACATGGAAGGACAGCGAGTCAGAAACAGTGCTTGTCTACCAGCTGCCTGAGGATGAGATAGATTATGAGGCGGTGTACAGGGCGTTGGAAAGGAGATGACAACATGAAAAAAATACACTTTGATATCGAAACTGCAGGATTTTACGGAGCCTATTGGAAAAATCCGAATCCCTCTGATGCCTCAATTATTGCCATGATCGGGGATGACCCGGAGGATTATCTGGCCAGGAAGTGTGCCGCATGGCTGCAGAAGAAGGGCCTCAATGTCATGACCATGTCGCCGGCCAAGAAGGATTATGGTCACCACAACTATCCGCTGGAGAGAATCGAGACGGCCGCAAACTGGCTGCTTGCAAATGGCAACAGCAAAGTCGGCATCATCGGCGCCTCAACGACGGGCATGCTGGCCCTGGTAGCAGCTTCATATTTTCCGCAGATCACCATGACAATCGCGTTGACACCGAGCGATTTTGTGTGGCAGGGCTTTATGCGGGGAAAGAAGGACGGCTGTGAGGAATGGCCGGTCCCTGGAGAGTCGACGATCTCATATCAAGGTGAGCCGCTGCCTTACATGCCCTTCGTCTATCAGCACCCGGACTACTGGCATATGATAGAGGAGGATACAAAGGGGTCCGGCGATATGATTCGCTCGAGAAAGTTATTCGATGATTCCGAGGCAGCCCACCCTCTCACCGAGGATGAGATGATAAAAGTCGAGAATATCCATGGTGTCCTCCTGCTCGTCGGCGCGGAGGATGACGGCTTGTGGAATACGTGCCGATACATTCGACGCATGGATGAGAGATTAAAGAGCAGACCGCATCTGTGCAGGTATAAAGTGCTGACCTACAAGCATGGCACTCACTTTGTGTTCCCGGAGTCTCTGATCAGGTCACTGGTGCCTGGTTCTAAGTTCATTTTGGGTCTGTGCTTCCGGGATGCGAAGAGGTATCCGGATGCGTGCCGGAGGACGAGAATAGATATAGATATTAAAGTATCCAGGTTGATTCAGATATGGCTGCGTGAGGGAAAGTGAGCATGGCTTCTTGCAAAATATAAGCAGAGCTGCGTCAGGGAGTGTAATATAGCTTCGCGAAGTAGTGTGAGCAGCTCTGACTAGAAACTGACATGAGACAGTAGAAGATGACAAAGAGTCTTTTACTGTCTCATGTTTTTTGTTAAAATAATTTAACAAAATAACGAGATGATAGATGCTGCTAATAGAATACGAATCTTATTTATCAAGATGAAAGTTCGGAGCTCTCTTGGAAAGATATTCAGGACGAAAGATCGGGATTTTTGCAGGATAAGCGTCTACGTCACAATATGGAAAGGAGCTAATATGAAAGACAACTCAACCTATTCCAGCCCTTATGAGTTCAAGGGACGAATACCATTGAAAAGTAGCCGGCGCATTCTCGTGTTTTTAAACGTGAGTTAGCCGGCTTGGATCTGCGATTATTTCTTCATCCGTTGCTTATAAGGGATGTTCTATATGTTTACTCAAGGTCATGGAGGGCAGTCACAAACAAAGAAATCAGCTTAATCGACTGAAGGCAAGAAAAAAGGCGGGCAGTCATCTTAGGTCAGTACGGTGTCATTGACTGCCCGGGCGGGCAGTCGCAAACAAAGAAATCAGCTTAATCGACTGAAGGCAAGAAAAAAGGCGGGCAGTCATCTTGGGTCAGTACGGCGGCCATTGACTGCCCGGGTGATATAAACGGCAGTAGACATACGCAAAATCACCTTTTGATGACTGCTGGTCAAAATCTCAAATTAGAATGTCTTACCATCACCTATTGTCAAAATCAGTATAAGTGACTGATTATGGGTCATAAGATTAGTAACGTCGGCAGTAGACTTAGCTAAAAGCGATCTGTAGTGACTGCCTGAGGTATTAGATTTAACCTTCTTATGGCACTGCACATGTGCATTATTTTGCAAGATCGACTGCTGGCTTATTGATTGCAAGATTTTGGCAGTTGTACATAGTGTTAGCGTCGGATGATTTCAATCTTCAACACAGGATTTTCGTGACGTAAGTCTATGAAGCGTAGTAGCAGAGTACCACGTCCATAGGAGCTGCCGCACCGCATGGGCGTGGAGGTTCATGAGGCATGTGTAAAACAAACCCAAAACCAGATGCTTCATAAAATCGGAGGCTGCCACACAAATAATCCTTCCGATCCGGCAAGCTTGATAAAGAGATTGAGAAGCCTTTCACCCGGATTAAATACCGTCATATTAGTATCGCCCTTATCAAGTGAAGCAAGCGTGTCTGATTCTGGGAAAAGAACATAGACTGTGGAATTATCGTCCTTCGTTATGATGGCTTCGAGTTCATCAGGAATGGGATTGTCCTCCCAGCTCTTTCCGAAATCACAGGACACGCGTATGTCAACATAACAGTTTAGCTTCAGAAATATATTCAAGAAGCTTCGAAGCAGGTGGCTTTTCTGGGGCTCCTTGAGGTAAAACTGCTCGACACTGGAATATTGCCCTGGAGAGTATGCCGGCACCTGCTCCGGAAGTATGTCGATAATCCAATAAGGTTTGTTCAATAATTCTTCTATCATAGTCATAATATTCATCGTTTCACGTTAGATGTACAGAGTCATGAAAGCATGTTCTTTGAAAACGAAATATTTTTGTTCTGCAATAAAGGATGCACTTATTTATAAAATGTCGGTAAAAAGAGCATTAGCCGCTTACAAATAGCCTCAGTGGAGGATATTGATCCTCCACTGACTAATACGCTTAACAACTCAATTCTTCGAGGAAGTATAGCAGCTTTTAAGAATGTTCGGCTTGCGTCAATCAATCGAGCAAGACAGCTCAAAGCCTGAGTTTACTGACATCCGGAACCCATATGAGCCTCTCGGCAGCTTGATCCTTATATCCTTCTTGTCAACATCGGTGCCGGTCTCTGTGTAGACCACTTCGTCCGCTTCGTTCACAATTTCAAATGTCAGCGGCTCATCAGCCTTTATCATAAGATCCAGATAGTAGTTATCCGGATATTTCACATCAAAGTCTACCCAGCGATTCTCAATGATCGGTTCAAATACCTCGTCCGCCTGCTGCTGAGTATTGAGGTTAGGTCTCATATCATCCAGTATGATATTCGATGCTGCACCTATAAAGATGCAGGCAAAAAAGATTCCGAGAATCAGACTATCGTGGCGCAGCTTCTGTCCGGGCTCGGTCCGCCGCATGATGAAGGCGCCTCTAAGAAGCAGCCCGCTCTCAATGATGAGAGTGAAGAGCTGAATGAGACGCGGAAGGTTGGGCGCGGTGATCACTCTGAACGCTTCGATAATAGCCATTATTCCAAAAAAAACGCCAAGGATTGTTGCAAATCTAGTCCATCGCCCAGTCATCTCTCTCAGCGATTCTCTGTCTGTGAAAATCTCATAGGCCTCATCCGGCAGGGCGGGATCGTAGAGCTTCTTCAGATAGTGCCATCCATTGAATGTTGAATTGACATATTCCCAGCCCTGCTCGCGGAAGATTTCAATGTAGCGGGCCATGTCGTCGATCTTCTGATAATCCAACTGATAGCGGTAGCGGATATCGGGGTTCCTTACGAATTTGCTGTGGAAGCAGCCACCTCGCACAAGCTGCCATCCTTCGTCGGACATTTTATTCAAATCTTCGACTTCCTGCATGTAATTCCATGCCGAGTACATCCTGAAAGATCTCTTATACTCTGCTGCCATGAGTCACACCTCCTCTGCATTCTCCAGCATTCTTCGGAGCCTTTTGATTTCAGCTCTGAGAGCTTCTCTGCCTATGTCGGTCAACTGGTAAAGTCTTCGGCGCTCCGCGCCTTCAGTGGACATGATTTCTTTGATCCACCCTTTTTTCATCATATTGCTGGTTGCTCCGTACATTGTTCCCGATCCTATGGTGACGTCACCTCGCGAGAGCTTTTCGGTCATCTGCATGATGCCGTAGCCGTGGTTCGCGCCTTTGGCCAGACAGAGCAGTATGTAGTAATAGCTCTCTGACATTGGTTCACTTTTTTTCATGTATTGCCTCCTGATGTATCGTCGGTTGATATGTCGTGGTATGATATGTCGTCTGACGAGTATATCGTAACACGACATATGTCGGGTGTCAACATAGTTTTGCGAGTTTATATTATTTTTATAATCATGTGGATTTGTTTTATTTCTGTAGAATTTCATCGGGTCGACGGCAGAGACAACTGAATTCCTGCATCCAAGGTCATATGGTTGCCTTTGACCTTGGAGAATTCATCGGGTCGACGGCAGAGGCAACTGAATTCCTGTTTCCAAGGTCATATGGTTGCCTTTGATCTTGGCGAGCTTCATCGGGTCGAAGGCAGAGGCAACTGAATTCTTGCTTTCAAGGTCATATGGTTGCCTTTGACCTTGGCGAGTTTCATCGGGTCGATGGCAGAGGCAACTGAATTCCTGCCCCCAAGGTCATATGGTTGCCTTTGATCCTAGGGAGTTTCATCGGGTCGACGGCAGAGGCAACTGAATTCCTGCCTCCAATGTCATATGGTTGCCTTTGATCCTAGGGAGTTTCATCGGGTCGACGGCAGAGGCAACTGAATTCCTGCTTCCAAGGTCATATGGTTGCCTTTGACCTTGGCGAGTTTCATCGGGTCGATGGCAGAGGCAACTGAATTCCTGCTTCCAAGGTCATATGGTTGCCTTTGAACTTGGCGAGTTTCACCGGGTCGACGGCAGACGCAACTGAATTCCTGTTTCCAAGGTCATATGGTTGCCTTTGATCCTAGGGAGTTTCATCGGGTCGACGGCAGAGGCAACTGAATTCCTGTTTCCAAGGTCATATGGTTGCCTTTGATCTTGGCGAATTTCATCGGGTCGACGGCAGAGGCAACTGAATTCCTGTTTCCAAGGTCATATGGTTGCCTTTGAACCTAGGGAGTTTCATCGGGTCCATGGCAGAGGCAACTGAATTCCTGCTTGCGAGGTCATATGGTTGCCTTTGATCTTGGCGAGCTTCATCGGGTCGATGGCAGAGGCAACAAAAACAAGAAAAATCCAGGGAACTGCTGCCTCCCGGAAAAAAGGTAAGCTGGGTTCTTGACAATTCATATCAAAGGCAAGATGGGTTCCTGATAATTCATATTATAGAAACAAATTGTTTACATAAAAGCCCTCAGAAGAATAAAAAATGTTGCAAAAACAACACTTTTTTAACCTGGTTTATGGCATAATAATAAACAAGTATGACTAGAATGAATAACCATATATAATACCTGTTCCATAGGGCAGCAGGCATGATGATAAATGCGTGAAATCTATGACAGATGATATCAAAAGAACCAAAATCCAGGACCGCCCCTCTTACAGAGACCACATCCAGGATTAATTTATAAACAAAGAACCAAAATCCAGGACCACCCCTCTTATAAGGACCACATCCCGGATTAATTTATAATCAAAAAACCTGAATCCCAGACAAGATGACTATTGAAAGGAGGATGAGAAATGGGATATGTCATATCCAGGACCGGCTTCGAGAGCGTGATCGAGAAGCTTGGCCAGCAGTACCGGCTGTACGCGCCGGTACGTAAAGTCGGAGAAGGACGCTACACCGACGTGGATGTAGTGAGATATGATTTTGTCACGAAGTTCGATGAGATCGAGCTCGAAGCAAAATCGGACTATGCGTTCAAGGAGCTCCTGACCCCGCTGTCACAGACCCTGTTCTTCTTCACAGAAAATGAGGTAAAGGAAGCCGACTTCGATGACCGCGACGTCATCATCTTCCTCAGAAGCTGTGACATGCATGCGGTAAAGAGACTTGACGCCATCTATCTCGAGAACAAGTTCGCGGACCCGTTCTATGAGAGAATCAGAAAAAGAGTCAAATTCGCGCTCATCGGCTGCGCGCACTCTTACGAGGATTGCTTCTGCGTCGACATGGGCACGAACCGCACGACCGAGGGCTACCTGTTCTCGATTGACGTGGCGGGCGATGAGATTAAGAGTGATGTAGCATGTCCGGACGTGGCTGCGCTATTTGAAGCTGCCGATGCGAAGGCTGAGGAAGTAGTGCCGGCATATGTGACAGAAAATGAAGTACGCGTGACAGTTCCGGAGAAAGTTCCGAACGAGATCTACAAGCACGGCATGTGGGATGAATATACAGCACGCTGTATCAACTGCGGCCGCTGCAACTTCGTATGTCCGACCTGCACCTGCTACACAATGCAGGACGTCTTCTACACAGACAACGGCAAGGTCGGTGAGCGCCGCCGCGTCGGTGCTTCCTGCATGGTCGACGGTTATACCAATGTAGCCGGCGGCGGACAGTACAGAAGAACCAACGGTGAGAGAATGCGCTTCAAAGTTCTCCACAAAGTCTATGATTTCAGAAAACGCTTCGGCTATGACATGTGTGTCGGCTGCGGACGGTGCGATATGGTGTGTCCGGAGTATATTTCATTTGCCAATTGCATCAACAAGCTGAACGATGCCGTAAACGAATTGGAAGGAGGTGCTTCAAAATGACAGCCAATAACCCCTACGTACCATTCCCTTCCAAAATCAAAGAAATCATTAAGCACACAGAGAAGGAATGGACCTTCAGAATGCAGTACACCGGCGACGTGAAGCCCGGTCAGTTCTATGAGGTCTCCGTTCCGAAATACGGTGAGGCTCCCATTTCCGTCAGCGGCATCGGCGAGGATTTTGTCGACCTGACCATCCGCCGCGTAGGGCGCGTCACCGATGAAGTATTCAAGCTGAACGCGGGCGACACCATCCTGCTCAGAGGCCCGTACGGCAACGGTTTCGACACATCTCTTTATGCAAATGGTGAAGTAATCGTCGTCGCAGGCGGCACCGGCGTTTCCCCGGTCAGAGGCGTTATTGAGGCACTGGCCCACACAGCTGACGCCAAAGACAAGCACGTTATCGTCGGATTCAAGAGCCCCGGCGACATGCTCTTCAGGGACGACCTTAAGCGTTGGGCAGACCAGCTCGACCTCATCCTCACAGTCGACGGCGCGCCGGAAGGCTATGAGGGCAACATCGGTCTCGTAACAAAATATATCCCGGACGTTCCGATCCGCGACGTCAAGAACGCGCAGGCAGTCGTCGTCGGACCTCCCGCGATGATGAGATTCTCCGTCATGGGCCTTCTCCAGAAGGGCTTCGAGGAGAAAAACATCTGGGTATCTCAGGAACGCAAGATGTGCTGCGGTCTGGGCAAATGCGGCCACTGCCGCATCGGCTCCACCTACGTATGTCTGGACGGACCGGTCTTCAACTATGTCGATAGTAAAGACATGATCGATTAAGGGGGTACGGAAATGGCAAGAGATATAAATACAAAAAAGCTTAAGAAAAACGCGTTTCGCTACTCCAAAGTCAGAGGCGAGACGGCGAGCAGAATCCGTATTCCGGGCGGCGTGATCAACGCGAAGAGTATGGCCAAGATCGCTGAGGTTGCCGAGACTTACGGCAATGGCACGATCTTTGTGACCAACCGCCAGGGCGTCGAGCTCCCGGGCATTGCGCTTGAAGATATGCCGGCAGTCAACAAGGCCATCCAGTCGATCATCGACGACTCCGGTGTCAATCAGGAAGAGCGCGACAAGGGCTATCCGGCATCCGGAACAAGAAACGTGGTCGCATGTCCGGGGTCCAGGCTGTGTCCGTTCGGGTGCTATGACACGACGGAATTTGCACGCAAAATGGATAAGATGATCTTCCCGAACAACCTTCATGTAAAAATCGCCTTCACAGGATGTTCAAATGACTGTGGCAAAGTCCGCATGGACGACTTCGGAATCATCGGAATGACCGAGCCTCAGTATGACCCGAATCGCTGCGTGGGCTGCGAGCAGTGCATCAAGTACTGCAACATCCGTTCCGTCGGAGCGCTGTCTCTGGTCAACGGCAAGGTCGTGCGCGACACTGACCTCTGCATCGGCTGCGGCGTCTGCGTAGCTTACTGCCCGACAAGAGCATGGACCAGAAGCAAGGAGCATTACTTTAGACTCGTGCTTCTCGGCAGAACAGGCAAGAAGAATCCGAGACTTGCTGAGGACTTCATCAAGTGGGCGGACGAGCAAAGCATCATGGATATCGTGAAGAATGCCTACGCATATGTCGAAGAGTACATTGACCCGAACGCATACGAGGGCAAGGAGCATATCGGCTATATCGTCGACAGGACTGGATTTGATGAATTCTTCAAGTGGATCATGAAAGACGTCAAGCTCAATGACAAGGCTGAAGTTGCGCATCGTATCTACTGGGGTGGAAAACATTACGACAGGAGCAATAACTTGAAGTAAGCTGAAGTAGAGAGCATTGCGTAAAGAGTGCAGATAAAGCGTAAAAAATAGCTTTATGAGTTTGGCCGGAATTGGGTATTGCGTCAAGAATGCAGCTAAGCGTAATATTAATTCACAAGTATTGGCATTTAATGATAAGCTGGGGAAAAATAACACGATAGGAGTAATCATTTCATATGATAAAAACCACGACCCGCACGACTGACATTGTATTATGCGGAATGTTCGTTGCCCTAATGGCAGTCGGGGCATTTATAAAAATCATGTTACCCCTTGGCCTGTTTCAGGTCACATTTTCACTGCAGTTCTTTTTCGCGCTCCTGGCAGGTTTTCTGCTGGGAGCCGAAAGAGGCTGTATGTCAGTGATAGTGTATCTGATTACAGGTCTGATCGGAATACCGATATTTGCCCATGGCGGCGGGATCGGGTATCTACTGAAGCCGACATTTGGGTTCCTTATCGGATTTGCAGCGGCAGCGGCGGTCTGCGGATATGTTGCGAAAAAGATGGGAGCGTCGGGCTTTTGGACATATTTATTTGCAGCATTTTGCGGAGAAATGGTTTACTACGCGTGCGGACTCATTTATTATTTCTTTATGTTCAATTTTGTGGTCGGCAGAGACGTCGGCATAGGGCTGGCCGAGCTCATGTCTGTGTGGTTCCTATCCACCGTCATACCGGATTTTGTGCTGTGCGTCATGGCAGCGATGGTGACAGTGAGGCTGAAGGTCGTGTTCGGCAGGTGATAGACACGGCGGCGAGGCATTAAGCCTTGTTTGACAGGTGATAGGCATGGCGGCCGGGCATTAAGCCTAGTTCGGCAGGTAAAGAGGTACAATGAGTTATTTTCCGTTTTTTACAGATATTTCCGATAAAACATTTTTGATTATCGGCGGTGGCAATGTCGCCGCCGATAAAATTTTGCGCCTCAGGCGGTTTACTGATAGAATAATAGTGATCGCACCGGAGACTGAGATCGAGGGTGTGCGGGTCATCCGAAAAGAATACGACAGCGGAGACCTCGCGCTCGGTGACTATGTCGTGGCGGCAGTCGGGGTGCGGGATATCGATCGGCAGATTGCGCAGGATTGCCGCGCGGCGGGGATCCCGGTCAATGTAGTCGATGATATTGAATACTGTGATTTTATATTTCCGTCGATCGTGAAGCGCGGCAAGCTCACGGTCGCGATATCGACCTCGGGCAGTTCCCCCCTCTATGCGCGCATGCTACGTCAGCAGCTTGAAGAGATGCTGCCGGAGAATGTTGAGCAGGTGCTCGATGAGATGCAGGAGCTGCGTGAACGGACGGTCGAAAAGGTGGCGGATCAGAAGGAGCGGGCTAGGATTTATAAGAAGGCGTTGCTTGATAAGTTGACTTGAATTTTGCTCGTCGTTTATGCGCTGTTAATGAACAACCCCCGTTCGGTGTGGCAGATTCTATGGACGTTGCACTTTGCTGCTACGTTGCATAGATAAATGAATTTTCATCCATGAAAGTTTAAATCAATGAGACATATAACAATTGCGGGACGCGGGTCAAAGCTGGCCATGGTCCAGAATGAAATTGTAAAAGCGATACTTGAAAATGAGGGCTACGAGGTCTCTATCCTTACCGTCTCCACAAAGGGTGATCGGGATAAGAAGACAGCGGTGACAAAGCTCGGCGGCAATGGACCATTTGTCAGGGATGTTGAAAAGGCGCTTCTTGATGGCAAGGCGGACGTTGCGGTTCACTGCGTGAAGGACCTGCCCTACGATGGGGCGTCTGGTCTCGTAATCGCGGGCATTCTGGATGAGGCTGACCCGGGGGATGTGCTTCTGATGAAGAGGGGCATGATTGGTAACCTAAGGCTGAACGGGTATGTTGGTCCAGCAGAAGGTGAAACTGAAAACCGACGGCTGCAATCTGTCGGTTTCGATTCAATAAGAAGAAAAAACGAAGACGGTGCAGAGAAAGCGTGTTACGTAGAAGCCACAAAGAGCAGAGATTTGATAATAGGCACCGGCAGCCCCAGACGACGGGTGCAGCTCATGCGTCTCTTTTCAAATATCACCTGCACCGACATCCGCGGCAACATCACCACCCGAATGGATAAGCTTCGGGACGGACAGTACGACGGAATTGTCCTGGCAAGGGCTGGGCTTGACCGGATCGGGGCGGGGCTTTCGGAGTTCGACGTGGTTGCATTTGCACCTCATGAAATGATACCCGCAGTCGGACAGGGACTGTTGGCTGTTCAGTGCCGGGAAGATGACTCGGAGTTGCGGGACCTGCTCTTTGGGCTGTCCCCGGCCAGGGCCTACCTGCGATTTATGATTGAGAGAGAAATATTCTGCCGATACAGGCTGAACTGCCGGGACGCGGTGGGAGTGTATGCAGATATTAACGAAGAAACCTTGAAGACAGACATAATGATATTGGCAGAACCTATGAGTGAATCTGATAATGATAATTTGCCCAATTGCGAAACGGTTGAGTAGGAACTATCTCATAGCTTCGCAAGAGCCCATGGAGAGGCGTCGCACTATGTTCATATGAGGCGTGCCGCATGGCGATGGAGACTCGTTTAACATGAGAAAAAAAGCATATATAATCGGAGCCGGACCTTCCGCAGAGCTCATCACCGCGGAGGGTCTTGCCATTTTAAAAAGAGCCGACGTGATTATCTACGACCGGCTGCTCGACGAAAAGCTTCTGCTGGAGGCCAAGGATGGGGCGATTTTGGTGCCGGTCGGCAAGAGGTATCACAGACATCTGAAATCCCAGGAGGAGATAAACTCTCTTCTGGTGGAGTATGCAAATGTCCACCCCCTCGTCGTCCGCCTTAAGGGCGGCGATCCCTTTGTGTTCGGCAGGGGAGGGGAGGAAGTCGAAGCCCTCACGAAGGCAGGCATCGATGCGGAGGTGATCCCGGGTGTCAGTACAGCGGTGGCAGCGGCCGAGATTCTCGGAATCCCGGTCACCCACAGAGGAAGTGCCTCCTCATTTACGGTGGTCACCGGCCATGGAGCTCAGGAGACCGCTGAGGATTTTTCTGATTTGGTACGGCTGAAGGGCACGCTCGTGTTTATGATGGCGTGGCATAAGATCACTGACATTGCGGCAGGACTTATGGCTGCAGGCAAACCTGCGGACACGCCCTGCGCGATCGTCTCGAGCGCAAAGCGACCGGGGCAGAAGAGGGTGACGGATGAGCTGGGGAACATTTGCAACAGGATCGGCGAGACGACGTCACCGGCGGTCTTCATTGTAGGCGATGTGGCAAGGCTTGATTTCTCCTCGAAGGATAAGGGCAGGCTTTGCGGAAAGAATTATCTTGTCATCGGGACCAAGGGGTTCGTTAGGAAGATGTGCGGGCTGCTGACGGATGCGGGAGCGCACGGGGTGCCGTTGGTGAGTCTCGTTGTGCGAGCTCATGCTGAGAATATCCCTGAGGATTTTTCGGATGTAGGTTGGCTCGTATTTACCAGCGCGAACGGAGTGAAGATTTTTTTCGACGAGCTTGCGTCGCGCAGGATGGATGTGAGAAGTCTGGCTCATGTGAAAGTAGCCTGTATTGGAGAGGCGACGGCAGAGGAGCTGGCTGGACATGGCATGTTTGCGGATCTGGTTCCGAGTGAGTATACATCGAAGGCGCTGGGGGAGGCGCTTCTTGCTGTGTATAAGGCAGATGTTGGCGTGACCACCATGTGCAGTGATAATTGTCAGTCGAAGCAGAACAATGAATATCGGGAAGAGTCTTGCCTGCCAAAGCAGAACAATGAATATCGGGAAGAGTCTTGCCTGCCAAAGCAGAACAATGAGCATCTCGCAGCGGACGGAAAAGTACTTATGCTGAGAGCCGCGGAGGCAAGCCCTGTACTCGGTCAGATGCTGAGGGAGCATGGAATTGACTTTGAGGAGAGAGCTATTTACAGCCTTGAAAGAGGGACAATTATTCCCGAACTTAGAGAATATCCCTTCGACGCGGTCATACTTGCAAGCGCGGGCGGAGTGAGGGCATTTTATGAGATGCTGAACGACGCAGGCGAGTGGGACGCCGTGTCGGATGTGCAGGCGGTGTGCATTGGCGAGAGTACTGCATCGGCATGGAGAAAGCTGACCGGGAAGGAGCCAATCGTAGCCTCGGTGAGCACCGCGGAGGGGATAGTGGATGTACTTGG
The DNA here is from genome assembly GCA_902788035.1 of uncultured Lachnospiraceae bacterium. Taxonomy (GTDB): domain Bacteria; phylum Bacillota; class Clostridia; order Lachnospirales; family Lachnospiraceae; genus Chordicoccus. Next base: position 22,661 of record CADAIL010000015.1, read on the forward strand.
TTGACTATTGCTCAAATCAGCTCCTTGAACAATTCTATAAGATACTTTTCAGCCTTCGAGATATAAGTCCCTTTCTTATAGGCAATCGCCCTCATCCATGACTGATGGGGTTCCGGCAGAAAATAGACAATACCGTCTGTCGGCGTAGCGTACGACTGGGGCAGGAAAGCAATCCCCAGCCCGTTCCGCACCATATTGAACTGGGTGATGGAGGAGCCGGTCTCGATCAGAATATTCGGACTGATGTTATGTGTATTAAGAATATAATCGATCATTGATCGAATGTTAGTGTTCTTGGATGCCAGAATGTACTGCTCATCCTTAAGGAGCGACATGTCGATCGATGGGAGCTCGTCATTGCTCTCACGAGCCAGGTAAGCAAGAGGATGTGAGGCGGGCATTGCCAGAATGAGGTATTCACGCGCGAGATCGATATAGTCCAGCCGGCTCTCCTTTATATTGTGCTCGGAATAGGTGATGAGGCCGTAAGTGATTTCCTGCTTGAGGAGTAGCTGCATAATTCTCGGAACTCTGGCCTCGTAAGTCCGGAAAGTGAATTTGGGATACTTCTCACGAAAGGCAGTATAGACATCCGCGAAGAAGATCGCGCCTTTTTCCGGTGTAAAGGCAATCGAAATCTCACCAGCATCGTTACGTGCGATGTCCTGAATGATTTTGTATGTGTCATCTTTCATCTTCAGCATTTCGCGCGCAGTCATAATGTATGCATTTCCCGCCGGAGTCAGTTCCAGCGAGTGGTATTTTCTTTCAAATAACGGCGTGCCAAGCTCTTTCTCAAGTCTCAGCAGCTGTTGATTCAGGGCAGACTGAGTGAGAAATTTTCGCTCGGCTGCCCTTGCTATGTTTTTCTCCTCTGCGATTGCAATTATATTCTCAAGCTGTGATAGATCCATATAATTACCCTTCCGTATATAATGTGAAAATCTGTCTAAATGAAGCACGAGTACCAAAGACACCTCGCCACAATGCTCCGCGGATAATGCACGAGTGTCATAGCTCCCTCGTCCCTATACTCCGTGGACAAAGCACTGACAGCAATGGTTTTAGCTGACTCCGACGTATTGTGAGCCCATCACTACGCTAAATAGACTCAAATATATTAAGTGATATCGGCCCCTTACTGCGCAATATAGACTTAATTATATTAAGTTATAACATTAAATACTCTAATTTGTGCTAAGTCAATTACTATTTTATAATAAAGACAACTTAAAGACAAGCTCAATTCTTATTCACTTATTAAGGAGGAAAAACATGAAGAAGAGAATTGCACTGGGACTTGCAGCACTTATGACAGTATGTTCCATGATGGGATGCGGCTCATCATCCTCATCAAACAGCGCAGCACCGGCTGGCGGCGCTGACACAGCTGAATCCGGCGCAGCAGCAACAGCAGACGTTGCAGCGGCAGCACTTCCGAAGAACATCACAGTTCAGGTACCGGCTAAGGCAGGCGGCGGTACAGACGTTATGGCAAGAGCACTCACACAGCAGATTACAGCCGACACCGGCTCCAACATGACAGTTGTCAACAACATGGACGGCAATGGCGTCGTAGCGATGGAGACAGTTCGCAGCGCCAAGGGCGACGGCTCCACGATCCTTCAGTATCACACATCCATGCTGATCGCGACAGCTACCGGCGTTTATGATCATGACATTCTTGATGACTTCACAGTCATCGGCGTTGCACAGGGCACAGAGAAGGCTCAGTACTGCCTCGTAACAAACGGCGAGTCCGATCTGGACACACTTGACAAGTTCATCGAGTACGGCAAGAACAATGAGGTCAAGATCGGCGTTCAGACAGGCGGCTCCATGCACATCGTTTCCGGCCTGATGGCTAAGGCTACAGGCATCCAGGCAAAATTCGTCGAAGCCGGTTCCGACACAGAGAAGCTTACAGCTCTCGTAGGCAACACAATTGACGCTTGCATCGTCAACGTAAACCAGGCAGCTCAGTACGTCGAGTCCGGCAAGGCTCACGGCCTCGCAGTTGTATCCAACGGCGAAGAGGGCGCTAAGTCAACAGTTCTTCCGGATCTTCCGTCATTTGACGAGCTTGGCTATGATGTAAACTTCACGACTCTTACAATCATCGCAGGCCCGAAGGATATGGATGCGGGCGTTGCAAAGGGTCTGTATGATGCATTTGCAGCAGCTGCACAGGCTGACGCAGTAAATGAAGTTCTTGAGCCGGCCGGCATGGCCATGGTCTTCTACGATCAGGAAGAAGGCATCAAGCAGCTCGAAGCTCAGAAAGAAATGATCAACAGCCTTGTTGACGAGCTCGGTCTTGCTCAGTAATACTTGCGAATACTTAATTTGACTGGATTGCTACTACATAAGTTTTAATTTAGGAGGCGGGTGGAAACATCCGCCTCCGGAGGTAAAAAAGATGAAAGTATCACGTGATCAGATCGTCGGCGCACTGATTGTTATCCTCGGTGTGTTCGTATTTGTCATGATTAGTTCTTATAAGGTTCCGTTTTCATTGGCGTACCCGGGACCGAAAGCCCTGCCCGGCCTGGCAGCCATCGGCTTCATCATATGCGGCGCAGGCATCTTTATTGAAGGGATGAAGAAGAAAGAAGAGGAGAAGGCCTATATGGTAAAAGAAGGCTGGATCCGTCTGGGCATCAATCTTCTCGCCCTTATGGCTTATGTACTTGCAATGAAATATGTAGGTTATTTCATCGCAACCCCGGTTTTCCTGTTCGGTCTCTGCACATGGTATGCAAAGGGATATGAGACAAAGCTCTGGCAGCGCATTCTTTTCGCGGCGGCTGTCACAGCTGTCATCTACCTGGTATACGTAATGGCCTTCGGCTATCAGCTTCCGGCCGGTGAGCTTTTCGGTTAAAGGAGGGGGAGAAGACATGGCACAATATGCATCTTATATAATTGCTCAGCTTACAAATCCGCTGTCGCTCATTCTCCTTCTGGCCGGCAACGTGATCGGTATGATCTTCGGCGCGATTCCCGGTCTCAACGGAACCATGGCTGTTATGCTTTTCATGCCGCTCACTTTCGGCATGGAAACAGGACCGGCTATCGTATTTCTTCTGTCACTGTGGATCGGCGGCTGCTCCGGCGGTTTCATCGGATCCGTACTTCTCGGCATCCCGGGCTCCCCGTCATCTGTTGCAACCTGCTTTGACGGCCACCCGATGGCTAAAAAAGGGCAGGCTGGCAGGGCTCTTGCAATCGGTATGGTCGCATCCTGCATCGGTACAGCAGGCAGCGCCATCGCAGGCGCGTTCCTGGCACAGACGGTTGCGGATATTGCATTTGCAATCGGTCCGTGGGAATACTTCGGTCTCTGCTTTGTAGCCATCACAATGGTCCTGGCAATATCCAAGGGCAACATGCTGAAGGGTTTGACCAGCGCATGCATCGGTCTGCTCTTCGCATCCGTCGGCTTCTCACCGATTGACGCGCAGGCACGTTTCACATTTGACAACATGTACCTCATGGGCGGTCTGGGAATGACCACCGTTCTGATCGGTATTTTCGGTGTCGCCGCCATGGTAGAGGCTCACGCCAAGGGATTTGATCCGCTCCCGGAAGTCGACACAGGCATGATCAAGGGCATCGGCATCAAGCTGTCCGAAATCAGGGATAATATCGTAAATATCATTCGTTCATTCCTGATTGGTCTCGGCATCGGATTCCTGCCCGGTATGGGTGCAGGTCTCTCGAACCTGGTCGCTTACTCAGTCGCAAAGAACAACTCCAAGCATCCTGAGACGTTCGGTACCGGCAATCCGGAAGGCGTCTGGGCATCCGAGTGCTCGAACAATGCGTCCATCGGAGGTGCTATGATCCCGATGGCAGCTCTCGGTATTCCGGGCGACTCCGCTACAGCGCTCCTTATCGGCGCTCTGACCATCCACGGTCTTGAGATGGGACCGATGGTCTTCAGGAATTCAGGCGACATTGTCTACCTCATGTTCACGACAGTAGCGATCTGCGCGCTGGTGTGCTTCGTACTGCAGGCTCTCGGCATGAGAGTTTTCCCGCTGATTCTCAAGGTCCCGTATCACTTCATGTATCCGGCCCTCATCGTGATTTCTCTGATCAGCGCTTATGTAGACTCTTCAAGCCTTTACAAATGCGGAATGATGATTTTCTTCTGCATCGTCGGTCTCATCATGTCTTTCGGCGGGCTTCCGCAGTCTCCGCTGATTCTGGCTTTCATTCTTGGCCCGACACTTGAGAGCAATATGCTCAAGGCTTTCCAGAATACGGGAACGATCTCAACATTCTTCACAAGACCGCTGTCCTGCATTTTCATGATTATTGGTATAGCGTGCGTGTTCTCACCGATACTGAAGGCTGTATTTGCAAAAATTAAGGGAAAGAAAGCCTGATAGAAAGAGAGGTAACTATGGCATTCAGATGTTCAAAGGCGCTTCCGCACCCTGTTGAAACACTTGTAAGCGAGCCCTGGACGATCGCTGTAAAGCCGTTCCAGGTATCCCCGCAGACCTACTATGTGTCGGGACAAAAATGGGTCGGAGCCTACCTGATTGACACAGGCGACGGGCTGATTCTTATTGACACGGCAATTCCGGAATCTGTCTATCTGCTGGTCGATTCGATTTATCAGCTCGGATACAAGCCGACGGATATCAAGAAGATCCTGATCAGCCACGCGCATTTTGATCACATGGGCGCAGCTATGGCCATGAAGCAGCTGACGGGCGCTCCGCTCTACATCTCGAAAGAGGACGCGGCTTTCATTGAAGCGTGCGAGGAGGAGACATATATTCCGGATTCGGGATCGCATGTACAGCACATCGACAAGTTTGATTATTTTTATGACGATGACACTCGCATCGAGCTCGGAAACATAAGCATCCGCACGATGCTGACTCCCGGCCACACGATCGGCTGCACAAGTTTCTTCTGGGAGGAGAAGAATCCTGTGACAGGAGACGTCTATACGGTGGCTATGCACGGCGGTGTAGGTGCAAATACAATGAACGACGAGTATTATTCCACCTCGAAGTATCTGACACCGGATCTTCGCGACCGATTCTTCGCGGACGCGGACAAGGTGGCAGGAATCCATGTTGACATTGCCCTTCCGTCCCATCCGAATCAGATTGAGATTATGGACAAGGCAGGTACCTATACTCATGAGTCACAGCCATATCTTGATGCGACCGTGTGGGCAGACTTTGTGAGGGAGAGAGTGCGTCAGGTGAAGGTATTGATGTGAGATTTGATTTGGATTATGTCAGCCGTCACAGACATGAATCTTGAGATTAGTCTTGCAATCGAAAATGCATTCTTGTGTGAAGTCAGCCATTTGGGGATGGCGGCTCAAGGATAAGTGGGATTCCACATTGGGGACCTAGTGCAACTCTTTAAATGACGGATTGAGACTGCCTCCTTCTAGTTTCCGCCAATGTGATCCATATATGAGCCAGAACAGCCGGCGAGAGCCGGCTGTTCGTAGATAATATGTAAATGATTATTATGTCAGATTTTCCCAGTCTATTCGCTCGTTTTTATAGAAATACTCATGATCATGCTCGGAGACTTCGCGGAGTACACGGCATGGATTTCCGACTGCCACAACGTTGTCCGGGATATCTTTAGTGACGATGCTGCCTGCACCGATTACTGTGTTCTTACCAATTTTGACACCGGGCAGGATGATGACTCCCGCGCAGATCCAGGCATTTTCACCGATGTAGACATCTTTGTTGTACTGTAGCCCGCGGCCGCGGAGCTCAGGGTCAATTGGGTGGTTGGCCGTTGTGATCGTGACATTCGGGCCGAACATGACCTTGTCCCCGACATATATGTGGCCGTCATCGACCAGAGTCAGGTTGAAATTGGCATACACATTGGAGCCGAGGTGGAGGTTGTGGCCGCCCCAATTTGCACGGAAAGGAAGCTCGATGTATGAGTTCTCGCCGCACTCGGCAAAGACCTCGTGCATGTACTGCTGCTTTTTTTCGTAGTCGGATGTCTTCAGCTGGTTGAATTCCCAGAGCCTGTCCTGGTACGGGACCTGCTCATTCATGATTTCGGGATCGGCGGGATCATAGATCAGGCCTTTGACCATGCGTTCGTACTGTGTCATAGTGGTTTCCTTTCGGTTTGTGTGGGGCAGGGTAGCGCAAGAGATGTCATCTTGAAATTATTTCAGATGGAGGGTTGTTGAATCTCACACCAAAGTTTCGTGAGAGTATTTATGCAAACACCTTCGTTATGTGAGCGTATTTTTGTAAATCTGCTTGCTGTGCATCTCCCTGTAGATATGTGAATTTTTATAATTATAATTCATTATCCGGAAGCATGGCAAGAAGATAGCGAGCCTGAGTTTTGTATACTGACTTTAAAAAAGAATTGTTACCAGATATAATGTCGCTATCAGAATAAGACTATCTGGCAGGCAACTGTCAATGGAAGTATGGAGGAACACAATGATCTCATTTCAGAGCGACTATATATGTGGTGCCCACCCGGAAATCCTCAAAAGATTTGCGGAGACGAACATGGAGTGCCTGCCCGGCTACGGCAGCGATGTGTACTGTGAGAGGGCGGCAGAGAAGATTAAAAAGGCCATAGGCAAAGACGTACAGGTCGAATTTCTTGTCGGTGGGACTCAGACAAATGCAGTTGTTATATCCACAATGCTCGCGGATCATGAGGGTGTCGTTGCTGCAAAAAGCGGACATATCAGTGTGCATGAGGCTGGAGCAATTGAGTATAACGGTCATGAGGTCCTGACGATCGGCCAGAAAAACGGGAAGATAAACGCGGAAGAGCTGGACAAATATATAGCTGATTTTTACGCAGATGAAAGCTATGAGCACATGACCTTCCCGGGTATGGTCTATATTTCCCACCCGACAGAGTATGGAACTCTCTATACAAAGGCTGAGCTGATGAAGATTTCAGAAGTATGTCGCAAGTATGATATTCCTCTCTACATGGACGGAGCTCGCCTCGGCTACGGGCTCATGAGCCAGGATACCGACGTGTCGCTGCAGGATATAGCGGATCTGTGCGATGTTTTCTACATCGGCGGTACAAAGGTCGGCGCCCTGTGCGGCGAGGCGGTCGTCTTCACCAGGGGCAACAAACCGAAACACTTCCTCACATCGGTTAAAAAGCGCGGCGCGCTGCTGGCCAAAGGAAGGGTGCTTGGGATCCAGTTCGACACGCTTTTTACAGATGACCTGTATTTTAAAATCAGCAGGCATGCCATTGATATGGCGGAGAAGCTGAAGTCAATTATCAGAGCACATGGTATTGAGTTCTACATTGATTCGCCTACCAATCAGCAGTTCATCGTGCTTGAGAACCGGATGATGGAGAGACTTGCCGGGGAGGTGGCCTTCAATGTCTGGGAAAGAATAGATGACAAACATTCAGTGATTCGACTCGCAACGAGCTGGTCCACGACAGAAGAGGACCTGCGGGCGTTGGACGAGATCCTGCAGTGAATTGTGAGACTGTCCCAAAGAACGCTGAGACAATCTTGATAACACACATTAACACACATATTGACTGAGAAAGGATATCTGACATGGAGATAAAGAAAGGTGGTAATGTTTCACGGATGCTGGAAGGCATCCCGATTCCGGATATGTTCCGGGCGGAGCAGGCATTTGACAAGAGCCACATCGAGCCGTCCGAGATTCCGTCGATTGTCCGGAAAGAACTCTCCCGGCCGGAAATTGCGGATACGATCCAGCCCGGCATGAGCATTGCGATTACCGCCGGAAGCAGGGGTGTTGCAAATGTCGACACCATCACCCGCGCCATCGTCGACTTCTGCAAAGAGCGCGGGGCGGAACCTTTTATTGTGCCTGCCATGGGCAGCCACGGCGGGGCAACGGCGGAAGGACAGGCTCAACTGCTTGAGGGATATGGAATCACTGCCGAGACCATGGGCTGTCCGGTCAGGTCGTCCATGGAAACGGTCCTCCTTGGATATTCGGAGTTCGGCAAGCCTGTCTACCAGGATAAGAATGCTCATGAAGCTGATGGAATCATCGTCTCCTGCCGCATCAAACCTCACAATGCGTTCCGCGGGACGTACGAGAGTGGCATTTGCAAAATGATGGTCGTCGGTCTCGGCAAGCAGAAGGGCGCAGAGAGCGTTCACAGCGACGGCCTCGGGAACATGGCAAGGAACCTGCCTGCCAATGCCAGGGTCGTGCTGGAGAATTCGAATATTTTATTTGCAATACCGACAATTGAAAATGCTTACGACGAGACCGCTCTCATAGAAGCGGTTCCTAAAGACCGGATAATGAAAAGAGAGCCGGAGCTGCTGCAATTTGCATTTAAGAACATGCCGAGCATTCTAGTCGGAGAGGCGGATGTCCTGATCGTGGACAGCATGGGGAAGAATTACAGCGGGACCGGCGTGGATCCCAACATATCAGGGACGTGGTCCACAGAGTTCGGTAAAGGCGGGCTCAAGGTTAAGAGGACCTGCTTCCTTGATCTTACGGACTGTTCTCACGGTAATGCAAATGGCATGGGGCTCGCCGATTTTATCACCAAGAGGATGTTCGACAAGCTCGACCCGGAGATGATTTATCCGAACTGCTTCACGAGCACTGTCATCCGCTCCGGCATGATGCCCCCGGTGGTTGCTACCGATAAAGAGGCAATTCAGGCGTGCATCCTGACAGCCAATCAGATTGATAAAAAGAGACCGAGGATCGTGCGGATAAAGAACACACTGCATGTCGGGCGGATCATGCTCTCCGAAGTCTACTATGAGGATGTTGTGGCGGGCAAGTATCCTGGGCTTACCGCGCTGGATGAGCCTGCGCCGCTTGTGTTCGACGAGGATGAGAATCTGTTGTAGAAGGGACTTAGGGCTGCCGCACTATTGCGGCAGCCTCTTATGCTGAGTGGTGGCGGTCGTCAAGGTTTAAAACGCCGCTTTATGACTGCCCGCGTGGTATAGAAGCATTATGCGCCATCATCTCAAAACAATTATTTAGTCTAAGATTCTTCCATCGCGGGAAATCGTCACAACCTGCCACGGAATAAACTTGCCACTGCTTCGCAGCGCGTTCTCTGCCGCGCGCTGAAGCCCGCCGCAGCACGGCACTTCCATTCGAACGATTGTCACGCTCTTAATATCATTGTCCCTGATGATCTCAGTCAGCTTGTCAGTGTAATCCACGGCGTCCAGCTTCGGGCAACCGATAATTGTGATTTTGCCTCTCATGAAATCCTCATGCATGTTGGCATAGGCGTATGCTGTGCAGTCGGCCGCAATCAATAACTTTGCCCCGTCGAAGAACGGCGCGCGGGGCGGCACCAGCTTGATCTGGCACGGCCACTGTCCAAGTCGGGAGACACCTCTTGCCGGGCTGACCTGAGTATTCTCCGTGTCATTCTGTCTAAACTGCATCATCTTTGATCCGGGACACGCTGTCCCGTGCTCATGCTTCATCTCACTCATTTTTTCTCTCCTCTTAATTTCAGCTTCTTTCTTTGCTATGTTCACAGCTTCTTCGTCATACGCCGGGGCTTCTCTTTCTTCAAATGTAATCGCCCCCGTCGGACAATTCGGCAGACAGTCGCCAAACCCGTCGCAGAAGTCCTCGCGCATGAGTTTAGCCTTGCCGTCCACGATTTCAATCGCACCTTCATGGCAGGCTTCGGCGCAGAGACCGCAGCCGTTGCATTTTTCTTCATCTATGTGGATGATTTTTCGAATCATAGCTTTATCCTCCTTGGTTGTGATGGGTTCATTATAGCGGCTTTTATTTGTAAAAACTGTATCTGTGGATACATTTTCGTAGATTTCTTGTATAATTAATGCAGAGTTAAGTAATAAAGAAACTAATGAAAGTGAAAAGTCTACGTATTTCAGCCATGTGGGGAGGGGCTCGGACCTGTTAAGTGTAACTGAGATAAATCGGAGAAGAGGGTGCCTGAACGCTTGGTGTGGAATGCGAAGAACGCCTATAATTAATAAATAGATTACTGGAAAGGCAGATAATTATGGAATACTCTGTTCTTGAAAAAAGCGTCTTGTTTACAGGTGTCCCGGCAGCTGAACTGCTTGAGACCTTAACAACTGTTCCGCATCGTATTCAAACATACGGGAAGGGCGAAACGATATTTTATTCGATGGAAGATGCAACAAGAATCGGCTTGATTTTAGATGGGAGCGTGCAGGCACAAAAGCTGTTTCCGAACGGGAGCCAGATTAACGTTTCCGTGCGGAAGAGGGGAGAGATGATTGGGCCTGCGGCTGCATTTGCACGAAATCAAAAGTATCCCTGTGACATTGTGTCGCTGGAACCTTCCACAATTATGATGTTCAGCAGGGAAGATGTCCTTCGGCTCATGCAGAAAGATATTCGAATCATGAGAAATTTCATGGCCGAGCTTGCGACGGCGAGTTATATGCTGCAGCAGCGGCTGGAGCTGCTTTCTTACAGCGGGATTGCGCAGAAGGCGGCTTTTTATCTTTTGATTAAGTCAAGGCAGAGCGGCAAGACTGAAATCAAAATTCCCGGATCGGTCACGAGCTGGGCGATGAGCATGAATGTTTCGCGGCCTTCGCTTCACAGGGAGCTTAGGAAGCTCGAGGCAGAGGGAATCATTTCGTATAAGCCGCCGATTATTCAGATCAATGATTTTGAGGCGCTGGAGGAGGTGCTTGGGTGATTGGGGACGATTCTTTTCGCGTAAAGTGTACAAAAGAAGGTGCATTGACGCAGAACCTTGACACCGGAAACCCGAGTGCTAAAATGCATGATGTTGCTATGCCATTATAAGTCTCAGGCGAATCGTAGCCGCGTTATGGTGAAGGCGCTTCACGCTTTGTGCGGCGCGGCAGGAACGCTGAGGCCTTCTTGATGTATATTCGGCAGTCAGCTCACGCCTGACGATGCTCGAGTATGAGAGGACCGGTCTATCATGCAGCTTACTCCAAAAATGTTTCTTATTGTATGCCCTATGCTATTCATCGCCGGACTGGTTGACGCGATCGGCGGCGGTGGAGGCCTTATCTCGCTCCCCGCGTATCTTTTCGCAGGGCTTCCCATTCATTACAGCATTGCCACGAACAAGCTGTCATCAACTTGCGGCACCAGTTTGGCGACGTTTCGCTTTATAAAGCACAAGCTCGTCGATTTCAAGCTTGCGATTCCCGCTGTGATCTGCGCGATCCTCGGCTCCTCACTCGGAGCGCAGCTCTCCCTGCGTATGAGCGACCGCGTGATGAGAAATGTGCTGTTCGTAGTGCTTCCGGTAGCTGCATTTTTTGTTCTCAATAAGGACCTCTTTAAAGACAGAGGCGGAGCGGTCGAAGAGAACCGGAGAACGTTCATTGTGGCAGCAGCTGCTGCCTTCATCATAGGAGTCTATGACGGATTTTACGGTCCGGGCACAGGGACATTCCTGATCATCGCGTTTACTGTATTTGCCAAAATGGGAATCACATCAGCAAATGCGCAGACCAAAGTCATCAATCTGACGACCAATATCACATCCCTCACAATCTTCCTGCTGCACGGTCAGGTCATCATTCCTCTTGGAATTGCCGCTGCGCTCTGCAACATGGCAGGCAACTACATTGGAGCGGGTCTCGCGATGAACAAAGGATCGAAAATCGTCAGACCGGTCATCCTTCTTGACCTGGGTCTTCTTCTTTTCAAAATTATAGCTTCATGACGATTCGCGGACGGTTCTTTTCACCTGAAATGACAGTACGGAAAGGCTGTAGCTCAGTTTCGGAATCCGCCGCAAACATCATCTTCATCGAAAAACGCAGGTCCTTCTCTGCGAGCTTAGCAATGCATATGCATTGCTGATCTCTCGGTCGGACCTGCTTTTGTTTCTCACGAAGATGGATGCTTTGCGTCGTAAACCGAATTGTGAGTACAGCCTTTCTAATTATATTCACGTGAAAAGAACCGTCCTTTTGCGTGAGAAAATTCCAACTAAAGAACATTTTACCATGTGACAAGAACGGCACACTATCGTACTTCCCGCAAGGCAATGCTATGATTCATACAACAGCAGAAAGCTACTATACAGCTTTATAAGGGAGGTAAAAAATGAAAAAACTGATTGCACTTCTTATCTCAATGTGTATGATGGTCTCGCTCGCCGCATGCGGCGGCAGCAGCCAGGAAGCAGCTCCGGCTCAGCCGGCAGAGAGCACGGCCGCTTCCGTAAGTGATGGCTCCGGCAAGACTCTCGTAGTCGACATCTGGGACAACAACCAGCTCGACGGTCTCCAGAAGATCGCGGATGAATGGTCAGCCCAGTCCGGCGTCAAGGTCCAGATCAATGTCATCTCATGGGTCGAGTACTGGACACTTCTTGAAGCAGGCGCTTCGGGCGGCGAGCTTCCGGACGTCTTCTGGATGCACATCAATGAAGCTCAGAAGTATATGAGAGCGGATATGCTCCTCAATCTCAACGACTACATCGCAGCAGACGACGCGATCGATCTTGACAACTACTATGAAGGCATCGTGGACATCTACAACCTTGACGGAAATCAGTTCGCGCTTCCGAAGGATCATGACACGATCGCTATGATCTACAACAAGGCAATCTTCGACAAGTATGGCGTAGCATATCCGGATGACACATGGACATGGGATGACTATGCTGCAGCAGCTGCCAAGATCACCGAGGCAGGCAAGGCTGACGGTGTTTACGGCACAGCTATGAATACCAATGACGGACAGGACGGCTGGTACAACCTCATCTACGGTTTCGGCGGCAAGCTGATCTCTGATGACAACAAGACATCCGGTATGGATGATCCCAAGACAATCGAAGCTATGACATGGCTGGCAGACAACCTGTTCCCGTGCATGCCTGAACAGAGCATGATGGCTGAGACAGATCCGGACCTCATGTTCCAGTCCGGTATCATCGGAATGATGCTTCAGGGCTCCTGGATGGTCAACACATTCTACACAGCTGAACATTCCGCTGACTACGCATGGGCACAGATTCCTTACTATGACGGAAACGGCAACGGACAGTGCGACGAAGGCGAGCGCGTATCTCTTTACAACGGTCTCGGCTGGTCAGCATCTGCCAAGACACAGTATCCGGACGAAGCTTACAGCCTCATCTCCGCATTCTGCTCCGAAGAAGGACAGAAGAAGCAGGCAGAGCTCGGTGTTACCATGGCAGCTTACAAGGGATGCTCCGATGCGTTCGTTAACGCATTTGAGGGAATGGACATCTCCCCGTTCCTCGAAGTCGAGGAGACTGGCACTCTGATCAAGCATCCGGCTTCCAGATACACAACAGCATGGGAAGGCGGCTTCACAACAGGCCTCGTAGACGCATGGCAGAATCCGTCCAGCATGGCAGATGTATGCAAGGCTATGGCAGACATGATGAATGAGGTCCTGGCGACAGAATAATATCATGTGATACGCAAGGTTTTCGCATTACAGTGAATGTGTCGGCATTCAAGTCTCGCTCGTGAGACTTGACGTGGGATTCGGGTCAGCACCGGCTGAGATAAGCATAAATCGCCCGAACTGCAAAACTGAGCATCCATGTGATATAATTTGATAACAGAGTGAAATAGGCCGAAGTGCATCTGACTTCGGCCTTAAAAGCTTTTAACGCCATTCCGCACGTAAACTGCAAGTCAACCGCTCGCCGCCTGAAGGCAGTGGGCTTCCGCCTATGATAGTCGGGGATAAATCATATGAAAGCTAAAGACACAGTAAAGCGAAACGTACATTACAGATGCCTCGAATATGATCACGATCAGGAGGGGGACATATGCCTCGTCGCCTGCGGGATGGAGAGATGTGATCCCGGGATCAACTTCGGGCCGGAGGTCCGTGACTGCTATCATCTTCACGTGGTCCTGTCCGGAACAGGCGTCCTTTTGGCAGGCGGGAAGGAATTTCATCCGCATTTTGGGCAAATGTTCCTTCTCAAGGACAACGAGGAAGTCCAGTATACGGCTGATAAAGAGAATCCGTGGCGGTACTGCTGGGTGACTTACAGCGGGAATGACGCGAAAAAGATTTCTGAGGAAATCGGTTTCATCGACGGAGTGTATTGCATTGACACGTCCGCTGACGTGCATGAGTTTTTTGAACTTGTATATAAGATGCATGAAAAACCGGAGATGAATTATATCAATGATCTGCGCCGCAGAGGGATCCTTCTCGAATATCTTGCGCTCGCGATGGAGACATCCAAGGCGAAGACCCAGCGCGCTCCTGTGCGCAAAATGTACAGTCCGGAAGTGTATGTCCAGAAAGCAATCAGTTTTATCGATATGAATTACGCGACGATACGGGTCGGGGACATCGTCAGATATATAGGACTTACGAGAAGCTATTTTGCAACGATATTCAGGAAACACACTGGAGTGTCGCCGCAGGAGTATCTGCTGCAGTGCCGCTTCAGGAACGGAGTACGACTGCTCACAGAGACGGATCTTCCCATACAAGTAATAGCGGAACAGATTGGTTACGAGGATCCGCTCAATTTCTCGAAAGCATTCAAGAAAGTTTATGAGCAGAGCCCTACAGCTTACAGAAAAAAGGTGCAGGAACAAATTGAGGACGAGAAACGGATAACCGGAGAGGGGAAGGTCACAGCAAATGGGAAATAATACTTTTTTAACATCGCCTCCGATGGGGTGGAATTCATGGAACACTTTTTATGATCAGGTCACGGAGGATCTGATCATCTCCACAGCTGACGCGATGGTGGACTCCGGTCTCTATAAGGCCGGATATGAGTACATCATCATTGATGACTGCTGGGGGGCGAGGGAGCGTGACAGCGAGGGACATTTGCAGCCTGATCCGGATAAGTTCCCGCATGGCATGAAGGCAGTCAGCGACTATGTTCACTCAAAAGGGCTGAAGCTCGGTATTTATTCCTGCTGCGGAGTACACACCTGCGCCGGATATCCTGGCAGTTTTGAGCATGAATTCGAGGATGCCCGGCAGTTTGCGGAGTGGGGAATCGATTATCTGAAATATGATAACTGCTTTCACCCGGCGACAATCTCCTCGGAGGGGCTGTATCGGAGAATGAACATGGCTCTTCGCAGCTGCGGCAGAGATATTGTGTTCGCGGTGTGCCAGTGGGGCAGGGATGACGTGCACAGTTGGATCAGGTCAACGGGAGCGCACACCTTCCGCTCGACCGTCGATATTCAGGATTCATGGAAATCAATCGAGAGCATTGCGCTGAGTCAGCTTGAAAAGCAGAGCTATATCGGCGCAGGCTGCTATAACGATATGGATATTCTGATCGTCGGGATGCATGGCAAGGGGCTGAATCCTGAGACTTCCATAGGCGGCTGCACGGATACGGAGTATCAGACGCACTTCGCCCTGTGGGCGATGATGAGTTCTCCGCTTATAATCGGCTGCGATATTCGCAATATGAGCGAGAAGACAAAAGAGATGCTCATGAACCCTGAGCTTATCGCCATAAATCAGGATCCGGAGTGCCGCGGCTGCTACAGGCTTCCGACGTATGGGAGCCCGGACGCATTTGTCCTGCTTAAACAGCTGACCGGCAATGAGTGGGCTGTCGGCTTCTTTAACTTTGGGGACAGTACTGCGCATGTGGAGCTGCATTTCTGGGATATGGGCCTGCCGCTGAGAAGTGGGGCGGGGCTTCATTTTCATGATTGTCTGACCCATGAGGATCTGGGAGTAAAGACAGAGAGTTACTCTGAGAAAGTGGAGGCTCATGGGTGCAGGGTGTATCGGGTGAGTCTCGAAAATGTGTAAATCATATATGAGCTTGACTTGAACGTGGGAATGTTAAAGGATGTGTTATCAGCTAAAGCTGACCTGGATTCCACATCAGACATCTAAAGCGAAAGACTTTACAGAGGGGAATGTATGGAACACAAGTGTATGCGATGCGGCAAAAACTTAAAGAGTGATGAGATAGCGCTGTATCGCAAGCTCATATGGCGCGAGGCAACTGAGTACCTCTGCATCGAGTGTCTGGCCGGGGACCTATCATCGACGCCGGAGAGGCTCAGTCAGCTAATTGATTACTTCAGGACAAAGCAGAAGTGCTGCCTGTTCGTATAATTTGAGACGGTTCTTTCGAACCGTCTCTTTACCCCTTGCCCGTCAATCGACCTTCAGCATGCGATAGCCGATGCTGATGTGGGTCTGTATATAGCGTGGGGAACCCGGCGCGGACTCCAGCTTCTTGCGCAGCGTTACCATGAACACGCGCAGCGAAGCTATGTCGTTGTCCCAGCTCCGGCCCCAGATATTCTGTGTTATGTATGTGTGGGTCAGCACCTTCCCTGTATTATTGGCCAGAAGGCAGAGAAGCTTGTACTCCATGGGAGTCAGTTTCAGCTCCTCGCCGTTAAGGAAGGCACAGCCCGCGGAGTAGTTGATCTCGAGTTTTCCGTTTGTATAGACCGAGCGGTCCGCGCTGTTGTCGCTGTTCATCAGCGCGAGCCGGCGGATGGTCACACGCAGGCGGGCTTTATCCTCCGCGGACAGGGCATCATAGTTCGTCGGTTTGACATAGATCGCCGTCAGAGTGGCATGGAAAGCATCCGCCATCTTGACAGCCTCCGCGATGACTTTCATATTGGATGGCGATGGCGAAATGCATACAAGTATGTGTTCACTTATCTCGACGTTCTTTTCCATATCATTTGCCCCTTGTGCGGTATCATCCTATTTTAACACACGGATGCCGCACTATCTACATGTATACAAGATGTATTAATTTTGATCGTTGTTGCGGATTTCCACCAGAAACTTGCACAAACGTGTGAAGCAAAAATAACCGATCACACAGACTGCGACAAAAACGACAATAAGTTCAAATCCTTCCATGATATATCTCCTTCTATAAATAACATACTTATTTGATAAAACTACCCACTTATGGAAATTCTGTGTACTGAATGTGGATTATTTTTGTAATTTACATACAAAAGCATTTTTGAATCGCTTTCCTATTTCCCAGAACAAGCAGTGACTGACGGTTCTTTTTGCGTGAAATAACAGTTCTGAAAGGCTGTATCGCAGTTCCGGAATACGGCGCAAACATCATCTTCATCGAAAAACGCAGGTCCTTCTCTGTGAGCTTAGCAATGTATATGCATTGCTAAGCTCTCGGTCGGACCAGCAATGTTTTTCTTACGAAGATGGATGATTTGCGCCGAAAACGAATTGTGGATCAGCCTTTCTTACCCACGTGAAATGAACCCACCCGCGAATTACGGACTTCAATATATACATGAAAAATGTCATATTTATGCAATGACAATGTTCAGATTTCAGAAAATACAACATAAAGTATAATTAAAATTAACAAATTATGGCGCAAAGGGGCTCTTTGCGTACTCACTCAAAAGAAAGGAGTAAAAGAATGAAGAAGCAACACGTAAACAGATGGACCTCTCTGTGGCTTGCCCTCATTATGGTACTGGTCAGTATCTTAGGACCTGTACCGGCAGTGATGGCACAGGACTTCGACCCTGCTGAACCTGCATTGGTAGTTGATGCAGCTGCGACAGTGCCGGATGCAGAGATGGCTGAGGAAGAAGCCGCGCAAGTGGAACTTCCCGCAGAAGACGAGGCTCTTCCGGTCGATGAGGTCGTGGAAGCAGCCGCAGAAGAAATCGTCGGTGCCGGCGGGCTCACCGATTTCTCATCCCCTCAGGGCGGCCTCACAATCGATGAGGAGGCAGGCACAGTCACCCTTTCAGACATAGACGACAACCACTATGCGGTCTACAACGGTCTTGAGGAAGAGGTAAATTCCTTCACGCTGGAAGCTGACGTTATGTTTAAGGAGGACCAGGATACTAATTGCGCAGCCCTGATCTTCGGCTTATCCAGCAAAAGCTCTCCGGGTGCTCGTTGGAATGGTGCAAATCTTGACTCCGGACGCAAAGGCGATGACGCGTTCCGTATCTTTGGTCCCGATCTGAACGAGACCAATTGCGGAAGCTGTGCCGACATTGACTTCACGATCCCTGTACATTTCAAACTGGAAATCAATGAGATAGGTGAGTACACCTACAGCTTCGGCAATAACGGCGTTGAACCCGGTGTGAAGTCCGGTAAGCTCAACTCCTGGGCTGGCGGTTATGTCGGCATTCTGACATGGAATTCCGAGGCTACATTCTCCAATATTACATTTGAAGGTGAATACGTTGATACCACCGGAGAAGCCACCGTACTCGACGTTGATCCCCGCTTTAACACCAACCTTACAGGTCTTAAGTCTACAAGCGGTACATGGGAAGTCACGGACGATGGTCTATACAGCGATGCCAGGGACCAGGGGGACAGCTTCCTCTTCTCCGAGACCAGCTGTGACAACTTTGTCTTCTCGACTGATGTCAAGTCCATAAATGGTGGTGGCGCAGCTGCCCTTATCTTTAGAAATGGTTCTTCCTCCAATAACAAGAACTGCTACGCTGTCAACATAGACATCGGAGCCAAAAGAGGAAAGTTCTGGAGATGGGTCGGTGGCCGCGATATGGTCATTGGCAATGATAGAGAGTGCCCGGCATCAAGTGACGACACATACACACTGAAGGTCGTCGCTTATGACGGATGGGTCTCCTTTTATGTCAATGATGTGCTCATCGCAAGCACCGGTGACTACACAATTCAGCCGGATGACAGAGGCCAGAACACATGCCTTACAGACGGTTATTTCGGACTTCTCAACTGGAACGGTGAGATGGTGTTCCAGAATACCCTGTTCACACCGATCGACGGTGACTTCAACCCGCTTCTTGAGGACATCACAGTAGAGTCTTCCGGAACTGTTGAAAAGAAGGGCCAGTTCTTCCAGGAACAGCCGGTATACATTCAGTATGTGGAGAATGATGCTTCCACAGTTGACATCGTAGCTACTCCCGTGAGCAGCGCTGCGGAAGTGACTGTAATCGGCCCGGACGGCAATGAATATGCTGAAGGCAAGGGCATCCCTGTCGAAGTAGGTGTCAACTATATCACAGTCCTCAGCACCGTCAAAAATGACGATGACGCAGAGGCTACTCTGACATACCGCGTCAATGTACACCGCAGACAGCCTAACGCTGTCTACTACAATGAGCCCTACCGCAGTGAATATCACTACTCGCTCAAAGACGGCTGGGCTAATGATCCGAACGGTCTTGTATATTACAAGGGCAAATATCACTTCTTCTATCAGTTCTATGACGCAAAACAGTGGGGTCCGATGCACTGGGCACATGCAACAAGCACAGACCTGATCCACTGGGAAGAGCAGCCGATCGCGCTTTATCCGGACGAGAACGGCGCTATGTTCTCCGGCTGTATGGTCGTAGATGATACAAATGCATCCGGCCTCTTCTCAACAGATGAAGGCGGTCTTGTCGCGCTCATCACCTGCGACGGCAACGGACAGCGCATTAAGCTGGCCTACAGCGAGGATGAGGGTGAGACATGGACCAAGGTCGACAAAATTGCTGCAGACTGGACGGACGATCCGCTCGGCACCGACGCGTTCCGTGATCCCAAGGTCTTCCACTGGGAGAACAAGTGGTTCATGGTTCTTGCCGGCGGCCCGCTCCGCATTTACTCCTCCGACAACCTACTGGAGTGGAAGTGTGAGACACCTTACGGCAATCTCCATACAGAGTGCCCGGATCTCTATCCGATCAAGGCATCTGACGGCAACATCAAGTGGGTCCTCTCCCGCGGCGGACGCTTATACAAAGTCGGTGACTTTGAAGAAGTAGACGGTAAGTGGAAGTTCATCCCGGACAGCGATTATGAAAACAGCGACGGCATCATGAACTTCGGCAAGGACTTTTATGCGGCCATGACGTTCTACGTACAGGATTTCGGCACTGCTGCCAATCCGACACTGCCCGACATTATTGAAATCAACTGGGCGAACACCTGGGATGACTATTGCAATGCGGTTGCAAATAAAGTCGGTCAGGACTTCAACGGAACCTTCAACATGATCCTCAAGGAAGGTCTCGTTAAGGATGGCGACAAGTACGTCCTGACACAGACCCCGATTGAGCAGTATAAGGATCTCCGCGGCGATGCAGTCATCGAGCTTAAGGGCGCGGAAGTAACTGCTGACAATACTCTTCTGGATGACTTCGCAGGTGACTGCTACGAGATTGAATCAACATTCTATCCGGGCGCAGGCACCACAAAGGTCGGCTTCAAGCTTCGTGTTGGCGAGGACGAATCTACGGATATCATGTATGACATTGCAAATGAGACAATGTCTATTGACCGCAGCAAGTCCGGCATCCAGATTTCCGGAAAATTCAGTGAAGTTGACAGGCAGAAGGTTACACTGAATGATGACGGCAGCATTACGATGCACATCTTTATGGATAAGTCGATCGTGGAAGTCTTCACGAAGGATGACACTGCAGTCGGAAGTAACCAGATATTCCCGTCTTCTGACAGTCTCGGAGCAAAGATCGTGGCTGAGGGCGGAGACGCAACTGCTGACGTTACAATTTATCCGATGAACACAATCTGGGAGAAGGAAACCAGTGACGTTCCTCTGGTAATTACATCTGTAAATGAAGAAGACAACTTCATGTATGCCGGCGACAAGCTGAAGATGAAAGTCACTCTGCTGCCGGTCAACGTCGCACAGGATGTTGAGTGGACAATTGAAGACAGCTCTGTAGCCACCATCGAAGCTAATGGCGGATCCGCAGTCGTCAGCGCACTCAAGAAGGGCGAGACAACAATCACAGCAACCTCCGTAGAAGTGCCCGAGCTGTCCAAGACCTTCAAGCTCAAGGTCCTCGAGAACAATTTCGAGACCAACCTTGAAGACTGGACCGCTGTCAACGGCACATGGGTCGTTGACGACAAGACACTTCACTGCGACAACAGAAGTTCTAACGATTTCTATATGGCGGGCAAGCAGATTGCATTTGAAGAATACACACTTGAGACAAAGCTTAACTACAAACGCGGTCTTATCAACGTATTCTTCGCAGCCAACGCCATGAATCCGTTCGACAGACAGGCATATGCGATCCAGGTCGGCGACAGCCCGAATGTCCGTCTGTTCAGATTCGGCGGCGACACAATCGCTGAAGGAAACATGGGCAAGACCATCAATGACGGTCAGTATCACGATGTCAAGATCACAAAGACAAAAGACAATGTCAAGATCGAGATTGACGGCGCCGAAGCACTGGATTTCAAGATGGAAAATCCTGAGTCCTTCTACAACACGAATCCGTACGTGGGCATCGGCCTCTGGGACGGCGATGTTGATGTTCAGACATTCTATGTCAATGAAATCAAGGAAGAAGTAACACCAACACCTACACCGACTCCGAAGTACAAGTTCTCCGACGTCCAGGATCCGGGTCATGCGTACTTTAACGCAATCTACTGGGCTGCTGACAAGGGAATTACCAAGGGCTACGATGACGGTACATTCGGTATTAACAAGTCCTGCACACGCGGCGAGATGATGATGTTCCTGTGGAGATACGCGAACAAGCCGAATCCGAAGGCTGCATCGAAGTCACCGTTCAAGGATGTCAAGACGAATCATGTATTCTACAAGGCAATCCTTTGGGGCTCTCAGAAGGGTATAACCAAGGGCTATTCCGATGGCACATTCGGCATCAACCGCAAAGTTACTCGCGGTGAGGCTATGATGTTCCTCTGGAGACTGAAGGGCAAACCGGCTCCGAAGGCTGCATCGAAGTCACCGTTCAAGGATGTCCCGACGAACCATGTCTTCTATAAGGCAATCCTTTGGGGTTCCCAGAAGAAGATAACGACCGGCTATACATCCGGCGTGAACAAAGGAAAGTTCATGGTCAACGACAACTGCACACGCGGTCAGATTGTGACGTTCCTTTACAGAGCGAAATAACATATTGTGACATTCCTTTGTAGGCCATACTGATCTCCTATTTTCATTGCCCGGTGCTTGAGTGTGCCGGGGAGAAGGGGCTGCCGCTGGTGCGGCAGTCCTTTTTTGAGTGATGGGGACGGGCAGTCATGAAAGGTCAAAGCGGGGGTCGTTGACTGCCCGGGTGGGGAAGAGGGCAGTCGCAATCGATGAAATCATCTTTTTTGACTGAAGGCAAGAAAGAAGGCGGGCAGTCATGAAAGGTCAACTCGGGGTTCGTTGACTGCCCGAGTGGCATGGCGGGCAGTCGCTAACAAAGAAATCATCTTTTATCGACTGAAGGCAAGAAAGAAGGTGGGCAGTCATGTAAGGTCAAAGCGGGGGTCGTTGACTGCCCGGGGGGAAAGAGGGCAGTCGCTAACGATGAAATCATCTTTTATCGACTGAAGGCAAGAAAGAAGGTGGGCAGTCATGAAAGGTCAAAGCGGGGGTCGTTGACTGCCCGGGTGGGGAAGAGGGCAGTCGCAATCGATGAAATCATCTTTTATCGACTGAAGGCAAGAACGAAGGTGGGCAGTCATGAAAGGTCAAAGCGGGGGTTCGAGACTGCCCGAGTGAGAAAGAGGGCAGTCATGGTCGCTGAAATCATCTTTTGTTAACTGCTGGATAAAACATGATATAAACAAGTCTTACCATCAACTTTTGTCAGAATTAACAAATGAGACTGCTCTAAAGCCTCATCATTTCATTGTGCGGGCAGTAGCCTTAGCCAAGAATGAGCTAGTATGACTGCCTATGGAATATGTTTCGAGCCTCGTATAGCACTGCACATACGCATTTATTCGCAAGATCGACTGCCGGCTCATTGGTTTGTCAGTGTAAAAGATAAAAATATTAAAAAGAGACTGCTACAGCAATGAATTGCTCCTCAAGAGATTATGCTTGTCCTTTTCTTAGTATTTGAGTGTCAGGCCTTTGGTCTTGGCCGCGCGAAGATTGAACGTTCTTCAAGTATATGGTAAAATTCTTTGGACAAAGAAACGAAATAAGTTGTAGTCAATGACAGTGAAATGATAGTGGTAAATGATATTAAATGAGCTAAAATAAGTAACAGGGAAACTTGTTAATATATGAATTAGTGGAGGGGGCTATGAGTATAGTTAATTCAATTGAGGAACTGAAACAAAAATGCGCCGAGAAGAACATGCCGCTCGAGAAGATGCGCTTTTTCATCGGCGAGAACAGGAAAGAGCCGAAGTGCTTTGGCGTCTATCAGGATGAGAGCACTGGAAATTGGGTCGTATATAAGAACAAGGCGGACGGCACAAGGGCCGTTCGCTATGAAGGACCTGATGAAGCAAGGGCTGCCCAGGAGATATGGGATAAGATCGGGGTCGAGGTGAAGCTGCGAAAAGACATGCACGCAAGTCCCTACGATGAGTCCGCACTCCGGAGCATAAATGAGAATAACAATGAGTCTTCCTCCGATGAAGGATTTTTCTCAGGTCTGTTTGCGCAGCATCCAATTGCGTTATTCGTTATTGTGTCGGTTGTCATAATCTTGTTTGTGGCTGCAGCCAAAGAAACTCCACGGAACGGATACTATCAGGCTAACGATAACGTATATTACTATCTTGGAAACCAATGGTATGAGTATGATGATGGTGATTGGTTGACATCCTATTTGAATCTTCTGGGCTCTGAAGTAGTATATCTCGGAGATTACTATTCGCCAGAGTATGAGGTAGATGCTTTTGAGAGCACTGACTATTACGACAACTACATGCGGGAATTGTTGGAAAAAGAGAAAGAAAAAGAAAATCGCAAATCTGACAACGATGATGACGATTATGACTACGACTATGATGACTGGGATGCTGATGATACAGACTGGGATACGGACTGGTAAGGCAGACAAGCCTTCGGTACTGCCTGAACGTAGAGTGAATACGGTTTGTCTATATGGTAGAATTTCACGTGCGGGAGAATGGGATTGACCGTAGTCAACGATAGTTAATCGGCTGTGGTAAGTGAAAGGGGAAACCGCTGTTTACAATTGAACTGCCGGAGGATCTATGAGCAAAGTCCAATCAATCGAGGACCTGAAACAAAAATGCGCCGAAAAAAATATGCCGCTCGAGAAGATGCGCTTTTTCATCGGCGAGGATAGGAAAGAGCCGAAGTGCTTTGGAGTCTATCAGGACGAGCGTACCGGAAACTGGGTCGTCTACAAGAACAAGGCGGACGGCACGAGAGCTGTTAGATATGAAGGTCCTGATGAAGCGAGGGCTGCCCAGGAAATATGGAACAAGATCGGGGACGAGGTGAAGCATCGAAAAGACATGCACGCAAGCCCTTACGATGAGTCCGTACTCCGGGAAATATATGATCAGAGTGGGCAAACCCCTTCCGCGGGGAGAGGATGGCCAGAAGAAGAGTTTGGAGTAGTAGCGGGAGAAGAGGCCGGTGGAGTAACAGGAAAAGAGCCTGGGGGAGTAACAGGAAAAGAGTTTGGAGTAGTACCGGGACGAGAGCCTGAAGGAGCTTCGGTAAAAGAGCCCGGAGAATCGTCAGGAAGAGTACAAAGAAGTGTGCCAAGTAAGGTATCAAGTGCCCCAGGAAAAGTATCAGGAAGAACATCAAGAAGTGCACCAGGAAAAACATCAGTAAGCACATCAAGAAGAACATCAAGAAAGGCGCCCGAGGGTATCCTCGGAGGAATCCTCGGGATTTTTAGCAACACATTCTCTTTTATATGGAATGAATTTGTGCTGGAGCATCCCTTTGCATCACTCTTTTTCGCCCTGGTCGGCACAAGTCTTTTTCTTGAGTTTGTATTCCCATCTCCTCAAAATGGGTATTATCAGGTCGAAGATACTGTATATTATTACCTCGAAGACCAGTGGTACATGTATGATGACTCCGGAGACTGGGTGACGTCCTATGTAGATCTGGATGATCCTGAAGATTATTATCTCGGAGATTTTTATTCGGAGGAGTACGGAACCGAGGCATTCGAGGGCACGGAGTATTACGGGCACTATCTCGAAGAAAAGAGAGAAAAAGAAAAGGAACGCGAAAATCGAGATAATGACGATTACGACAATGATTACGACGATGACGATTATGACTACGACTATGACGACTGGGATGCAGATGATACGGACTGGGATACAGACTGGTGAGACCGGCTGAAAGGCGGGGGTCACGCCATGGCATCTGAAAGGCATGAGCTGCGCGATGCCGTCTGAAAGACAGGAGCCAACGCCATGCACTCTAAAGGGCAGGAGACAGCACTATGTCGCCTGAAAAGCAGATCTGCTCAAAATCTGAAAGCAGACTTAACACAGTCAACCTGAAAAAGTGAGTTAAAAAAAGAGAAGAAGTTATAAAAGGGGATTTCGTAATGGATAACGAAAAAAAGAAGCATGGATTTTTATGGTGGATCGGAATGATACTTCTATGGATTTTTTTGTTCCCTGCCATGCTGTTGGTGTTCCTGGTAAAATCGAAGAAGCTGCCGGTATTTGTAAAAATCCCGCTGATTTTAATACACATGGTATTGTGGTCAACCGTCTTTTTAGCCATCGCTCTCTGGGATCCGGAACCGCCGGTCATAGAAGCGCATGAGGTGACCGCCAATTATAACACACCGATTGAACTTGAAAGCCTTGCATCGATCACGGACAACAAGGACGAAGCTCCCGCCATGGCCATCACGTACTGCGACCCGAAAGCCGGCACGGTCAGCAAGGACGGGAAAACAGTCACTTTCAGCAAAGTGGGTAAATTCACTGTTCGTGTGGAGGGAAGTGACAGTGCTGCAAATGCAGTCAGCGCCGACATCTCCGTTACCATCACCGATGGAACCCCACCTGTAATCGAAGCTAACAAGACACAGTTTCCGGTCCTTGAGGCTGTCCCGGTGACTGATATCGGAAAGGTGAGTGACGAGATAGACGAGGCGCCGACATTTTCAATCGCCAAATGCGACGGCAAAGCGGAAGTCGCCGAGGACGGCCAGTCAGTCACATTCAAGGAGCCCGGTGAATATACAGTCAGATTAAAGGCTGTGGATGCATCTGCGAACGAATGCTCGAAAGAAGTCAAAGTAGAAGTCCGCAACACGATTGCACCAGAAATCACGCTTTCCGAGAAGGAGATCAGCATTGCCGACACGGACGCAAACATAGACTTCGCCGGATACGCCAAAGCCAAGAGCAGCGTTTACGGAGACTTGACCAAGGATATTGAGATTGATCCTTCAGCAGTGAAATACGGCACGCCCGGAAAGTATACCGTCAAATACACGGTCAAGGACAAGGACGGAAATACGGATAGCGAAGCTCTCACGGTCATCATCAAAGATACGACAGCACCCGAACTCCAGGGCGTCGCGCCGGAGTTCACGCTCACGCAGGGGGATGCTGCACCGGATTATTTGAACGGTCTTTCCGCCAGCGACAGCGTTGACGGAGACATGACGAGCAAGGTCGCGGTCGATGACTCAGGAGTTGACTACGGTACGCCGGGAACCTATATTGTTCTGTTTTCAGTCATTGATGCAGCCGGCAATGTTACGCGGCAGGAGGCAACGGTCACAGTCAATGAGAAGCCGGTGGAACAGCCGGTAGAGCAGCCGGTAACGAGGAGCGTTGTGAATGAGGAACCGAAGCAGGAGGCTGCGGCTCAATCGGGGCAGGAGACCGGGTCGGGGGCTGTGACACGGCAGGTGCAGGAACCTGAACCGGAGATTACATATGTCCTAAATACGAATACGAGAAAGTTCCACTATCCTCGTTGTGGAAGCGTAAGTACAATCAAGGATAAAAACAGGCAGGATGTAACCTGGAGCCGGGATGAGGTAATAGCAAGAGGTTATGATCCTTGTCAGAGATGTAATCCATGAAACCAATATACCGAAAGCAGATAGATTAGAAAGAACCACAGGTCAGATAATATGAAGGTCTTGATCATATATGACAGTGAAACTTTGTCAGGGGATAAGTACAAGGGTGAATTAGGAACAGTTCTCACGTGGGATTTCCCACGCGAAGGGACATGATGAATCAGGGCTGTCGCATTAGTGCGGCAGCCCCGTTTCTTTATTGTTTACTCAGCGTCCGGAAAGCCGTGACCGCCAGGTCAATCGCAAGCACGACCAGCACGACCGCAAGCCCCGCCTGAATCATACTCCACATTTCGCCGGCTTTCAGCTTAGCCATAATCGTCTGGACCAGAGATGTCAGCGTCACAATAAGCATGAACACCATCGGGATGTAGAACATCTTGTTATTACGGCCGATGGAGCCGAGCCATGCGCAGACGGCAAGAAGCCCGAGCGCCGCAAGCAGCTGGTTGGCAGCGCCGAACAGCGGCCAGATCTTGGAATAGCCGGTCAGGCCGAGCGCCACGCCGAGGACGACCGTAATGGCGGTAGATACGTACGGATTAGCCAGCACGCCCCTCACCCCTGTCGCGTCCTTCGGAGTCTCACCCTCATTCAGCCAGAACTCCTGGAACATGTAGCGAGCCAGTCTGGTAGCTGTGTCGAGCGAAGTAAGGCAGAAGACGGAGACGGCGAGAACGAGCATTTGATAAATAATGCCCTGGACAGCCTCATTCGTGAAAGATCCGAGCATGCGGGAAAGTCCTGTTGCAAATACAATCGTCGGACTTCCGAGCTTCAACTCCTCCGCCGGAACATTGACATCATTCCAAATGTAAGCAACAGCGCAGAGCGCCAGCACGGCGACAATACACTCGATGAGCATGGCGCCGTAACCGATCGGCATTGAATCCTTTTCATTATCGATCTGCTTAGCAGTCGTTCCGGAGGAGACCAACGAATGGAAGCCGGAAATAGCGCCGCAGGCGATCGTGACAAATAGCGCCGGGAACACAGTTCCACTTGTGAAGAGGCCGTTTCCGGTCGCTGTGAAACCGGTGAATGCCGGCATAGATGTAGAACCTGTGCCGGTCAGAGCTGCACCGATGACAGAAATGACTGCCACGATGATCATGAAGTAGAGCAGGAAAGAGCTCAGGTAATCGCGCGGCTGCAGCAGGATCCATACCGGAGTGACGGATGCGACAAGAATATAAAATCCAAGGACATACATCCAGGTTTTGTAGCTCATTGAAAGCGGATGCCAGTTGAGACCGATGAAAACAATCAGAACGATGCCGACACATCCGATGACGGAAGCGATGCCGACATTCATATTATTTCTGTACACAAGCACGCCGAACACGATGGCCAGCACGATAAAGAGTACAGAGATGATGGCCGTGGAGAGGTTGGCATCGAGATTTGCACCTTCAAGCGCGACGCCCGCAGCGTTCGTGTTTCCGAATGTGGAAGCGACGATGGACGCAAATGCCGCCACGACCAACAGCAGCGTCAGCCACGCAAATGTAAGGAACAGCCGCTTTGCCTTCTGTCCCATAGTGTCGCGAATGACTTCGCCGATGGACTGGCCGCGATTTCGAATAGACGCGAACAGCGCTCCGAAATCATGTACCCCGCCGAAGAAAATGCCGCCGACGACGACCCAGAGAAGCACCGGCACCCAGCCGAAAATTGCAGCCTGGATCGGTCCGTTAATTGGCCCGGCACCGGCAATGGACGAGAAATGATGTCCCATGAGGACCGGGGCTTTGGCCGGAACATAATCCATGCCGTCGGTGAGCTCGTGGGAAGGAGTCTTTCTGGACGGATCCACGCCCCACTCTTTGGCAAGCCATCGGCCGTAGAAGAGATAGCCGCAGGCGAGGAGCACAAGGCTGATTAATAGTACTACTAAGATATTCATATATCTCCCTCCTTGTCAGGGGTTCTTGGCGTGAAAGCCCCTGTTATATATATTGAACACCTGTCTGGCCGAGCGGTTGCCGCATATGGTTTCCGCGCTCGTGTCCACGCAGATGATACGCCCTTCGGCTCTGCCTCTTACAGTGAAGAGGTAATTCTTATTGAAACGGTATTTTTTGACGGAGTTTATTACATTTGCAGAAGGAGAGGTCTCCGAAATAATACATACGGTGACGTAGGAGACCATGTGATCCTTCTCAGGATACTTCTCGCCCTTCCTGACATACATGTATTCCATGTGGTTTTCGATGAGATCGCGCGCTTCCGCAAGCGTCGCTTCAGTGCACCTATCGACCTGCATGAACACGATGTGCTCATACATCCGCGCGGACCAGAGGTTGACCTTCTGGGTCACGAGGAACTTCTCGCTCAAAGAAAAAAAGTATCCATAGGCTGGAAACTCTTTGGCGTTTATGGCAACAGGTCGGTAAATGTCAAAAGACCCGGAAAGAATTCCGAGCATCTTCTCCAGATAATCTGATGATTGCATTTAAATACCCCATTGTATTTGCAAATATTTAGTTCCGGCGCTTGCGCCGGTGATAATCTCCGTGCTCCTTTTCGGATGACGCAAAATGGTGTTGCAGCGCCACGTTTACGCTTTAAAGCGGGAAATTATTATGATGAAGATTAATATAGCACAATGGGTTTGAAAATTCAATTAATTTATTTAAAATTTCATCAGTCGCCTTTGCCGGAGTCCAAAAGATTGCTCGCCTCGGTCAAAGGCAGCAAATATCCCGAGAAATCAAGAATATGTTGCCTTTGCCAGAGACCTTCAGAAACGCGCCTCGGTCAAAGGCAGCAAATATCCCGAGAAATCAAGAATGTGCTGCCTCTGCCAGAGAACCTAAGAAACATGCCTCGGTCAAAGGCAGCAAATATCCCGAGAAATCAAGAATATGTTGCCTTTGCCAGAGACCCGAAGAAGCACGCCACGGTCAAAGG
>CADAIL010000016.1 GCA_902788035.1 uncultured Lachnospiraceae bacterium
GTCAAATATCAAAAGACCCGGAGGGGCTTAAAGCCCGAAGGGCTTTGATACCACCTCCATAGGACGCGGTTCAGCACCGCATGGGGGTGGAGGTTCATACTAGCATTCATTGTGACGGTAGAGGATTTCGGACTTGATACTGTTTCCTGAATGTGCAAAAAATCCGGATGATTGTACCAGCAAGACGATGAAAGAAGGACTCCGCATGAATCAGAATAAAGTAGGGGCTTTACTGAAAGACCTTCGCAAGGAGAAAGGAATTACGCAGGAATAGTTTGCTGACATTTTTCACTGAAGAGGAGGAGTGTCTTGGCCAGACCCCGTACGTATATGGCTATCTGATGGAGGTGGTAGATTAAAGCTTCGGCTTCCTTTCCTGTTATACGAACTGTTCAAAAGGACGCTGCTGTCCTGTAGCACTTTTGATATATCCGTGTAATTGCAAGAGCCAAGAACGTAGGTTATAATGAGTATAGCTTAATTGATTGTTAGGGATGAGCAGGTAACGAGAAGGGAACTCCTGTTGAAAGCTGAATCAGGTATACTATGCTCCATACTACAAGTAAGAGATGGTTCGGTGGAGGAAAACTGATATGAGACACGAATACTGTGAAAAGAATGGGATTATTATTACTTATTCTGATACGGATGTTGCGTTTGAGGAACGAGACACTGCAATGTCAATTCTGATTTCAAATGATGGTGTGATTTTGCATAACAATTTTAAAGAGGACGCTAAAAAGACGCAGTATTTTCTGGATGATTTTCATAGAATATATCCTACAGTTTGCTATTTCAGGTCTCTTAATCAGATGGGAGATGCAGTGTAATGCCAGTATATGTTAGATACAATGGATGGTATGTATACTTTTGGACGAATGAAAATGATGAGCCTATCCATTTTCATATAGCAGAGGGGAAACCGGCCGAGAATGCTACAAAGATTTGGATTCTAAGTAATAATTCATTCAAATTAGCAAATAATAATAGTCAAGTGCCTCCGAAAATACTTCGACATATTCTTGCTGTTATGCAGGCATCTATAGAGGAATATAAAGCACTATGGCTCCAGTACCAAAAGACTATTCGATACATTGATCGTTGAGTGACCTCTGTGATAGAGGGTATTTAATGAATTCTCACTGAAGAGGAATCCCTTGGTCAGACCCCATATGCGTATGGCTATCTGATGGAGATGGTAGATTAAAGTTCGACAAGAAGAACGCTTAATATATTGAGATCTGGTTCCTATCAAGTAGATAGGTGAAAAAGAAACTGAAACGCAGCCGGTTTATATCTCAGGACCAGTGTCTGAATTGCGGCTGTTTCATGTGCCGTTTGACCGGTTCAGGAGCTTTACAAAATCTGCAGGTGTGACCACAGGTACTGAAGAGCTTTTAAAGTGTGCAATATTTCTTGTGACAATGTAATCCATGGTTTCGCGGGCAGCGCAGGCCATCAGCATCGCATCTTCAAAATCATTGTTATTAATGCCCATTGCAGTCTGGCAGTCAGCAGCGCTTGTATCTTCAAGTTCCATGAACGTCATCAGTTTGCCAATGACCTGTTTCGCAAGATGATCGACATGTGCTTGACCTTTAAATGCTTTTTTTGTCATGTAGTGGATATCGGCAATCTGTTTCGCGGTGACACATGCAGTGATCTGATTCATAGCGGCGGCGATGAAAATGATTTCGCCGTCCTGCCTCCAGGGTTCTCTTTGCTGCAGGACATCCACGAGGATGTTTGTATCAAGCAATACTCTCATAGTTCAGCAGCCCTTTCGTCCATGGCTTCTTCATAGGTTGTTGTCTGCGGAAGGATGCCGAACAGAGACCTGGCGACATCCACCCTGTCCTGAAACGGGTTTGACAGTTTTGCCACGACTTTTCCATACTGTGTGATGTACACATCTTCTGTGGCGGCAAGCATCAGGTATTTATTCAGGTTTTTTTTAAGCTCTGTTGCGGTTATTGACATGAATATCGCCTCCCTTCTTTTTTCTTAAGCATAACAGAATCGTACGATATTATCAAGGAAATAGAACGAAAAATGTGGATGGATAGTGAGAAATTTTTGGTGGAGGCTCTGCAGGAGCTCATCGAATTGAAGGATCTGATAAAAAGCGGGAATAACTTGATAATAATGCGCTTCGTGAAGAGGTCGACTCTTCAGTTGTCGCAAAATTTGCAACAACTGCTTCTGATGGAAAAACGTACCAGGTGGAATATTATAATCTGGATATGATTATCTCTGTAGGATGCCGTGTGAAATCAAACATAGGTGTGGAGTTTCGTAGATAGGCTAAACATGTATTACGGCAGTATATATAGTGATGAAAGAAAAGCGGGACCGCCGCATATACAGTGATGCATATGCGGCGGTCCCTCTAAATTGGAAACAGTATATAAAGGGATTATTTAATGAACTTTACTTCCTTGCAGATCTTCTCGATCTGTTCATCTTTGCGCTTGTTATACTCTACCTTCTTTTCCTCGAAGTAGTTGCGGCCCTGGGCATCGATCGAAACGATGAGCGGACCGAACTCCTTTACTCTGCAGTTCCAGAGAGTCTCCGGCATGCCCAGATCTCTCCACTCCGCTCTTTCGATCTCCTCTACGGCGACCGCTGCGACAACTGCATTGCCTGCCGGGATGACCACGTGGATGCATCCGAAATCTTTGCATGCGGCTGCTGTCTGCTCTTTCATGCCGCCCTTTCCGACGATCACGCGGACCCCGGTCTTCTTGACGAATTCATACTCGAATTTTTCCATACGCATGGAAGTCGTCGGACCGACAGAGACCATCTCGAACTTATCGTTTTCCAGCGGGCGAATGATCGGGCCTGCATGAAGGATCGCGTTATTGCGGACATCCACCGGAATTTCTCTTCCTTCTTCAACTACGCGGCGGTGAGCAACATCGCGGCAGGTCGTAAGGCTGCCGGAAAGATACAGGATATCGCCGATCTTAATATCAGCAAGGTCTTCAGCAGAGATAGGTGTTACCAGGATCTTTTTTCCGTTCTCATATTTAACCATTATAATTCCACCCCCGTATGTGTTGTGATTTCGTAGTTCAGATCTGCATCAAAGATGATATGGCCGCGTCTGTGGCTCCAGCAGCCTACATTGACAGCGACGCCGATCGCGGACGGATGACGGGCTGTATTCTCAATGTTGACGCCCATGACGGAGTACTTTCCGCCCATGCCCTGCGGGCCGAGGCCGATGGCATTGATACCGTCCTCCAGAAGTTTCTCCATCTTGGCTGCCCTTTCGTTCTCATTGTGAGAGCCGATCGGACGCATAAGAGCTTTCTTGGAGAGGAGCGCTGCTGTCTCTACAGAAGTTGCCACACCGACACCTACCAGAAGCGGCGGACACGCGTTGAGACCATAGGATGTCATGCGGTCCATGACGAACTTAGTAACGCCCTCATATCCTTCACCGGGCATAAGGACTGTCGCACAGCCGGGAAGTGTGCAGCCGCCGCCTGCCATGTAGGTGTAGATCTCACATTTGTCAGAGTGCGGAACGATGTCCCACCAGACTGTCGGTGTACCCTTGCCTACATTTTTGCCTGTGTTGTACTCGTCGAATGTTTCAACTGAATTGTGCCGGAGTGGTGTTTCAAATGTAGCCTTTACGACTGCTTCCTTGAGAAGCGCTTCCAGATCATCGATCAGCGGGAATTTCGTGCCGCACTTGACCCAGAACTGCAGAACACCTGTATCCTGGCAGGACGGACGGTCGAGCTTGACCGCCAGTTCCTGATTGCGGAACATGGTATCGTAGATGACCTTCGGCATAGCTTCGGTCTCCTTCTCCCGCAGTTCGGTAAGCTTGGCAATTACATCATCCGGTAGCTTTTTCCCCGTGAATCCGACAAACTTGGCAATCATGTCGGTCATTCTTTTGACTTGTTCTTCATGTGTCATAATAATTCCTCCAACTTTATATAATGTTTCTGTGTGCTTAGTTACCAGTTGCATATTACCTTAAGGTGTAGCTGTCTCAGGATCTTAAGGCGCCTTTAGGACCCTGATCAATATGGACTTAAAATCTGTTTTACGGGTAGAACGGGAACAGAATCGGCAGCAGGACCATGCAGATCACGAAAGAGATCAAGATCAGCGGAAGTCCGGCTACGACATAATCCTTGAACTTGAATCCGCCGAGGCCGACGACCATTGTGTTGGCCGGCATGCCGATCGGTGTAGCGTATGCACAGGAGCATGCGATGACAGTTGCTATGATCATGGATCTCGGGTCTGCACCGAGGCTTGCCGCAAGTGAACTTGCGATCGGCACCATCAGAGCAGTCGTTGCTGTGTTGGACATAAAGTTCGTCAGTGCGCATCCTACGATGAAGATGACAAGGAGCAGGATCATCGGGTTCGGATTTGTTCCGAGGAAGCCTACGATCGTGTCCGCGATCAGAGCGCCGGCTCCGGTCGAATCAAGGGCTGTCGCGAGGGCAAGTGAACCGCCGAAGAGCAGGACAACCTTGAGGTCGATGGATTTCAGTGCTTCCTTCTCAGTGACAACACCTGTGAGGACCAGGATACATGCTGCGATACATGCTGTTACCTGAAGCTTGATACCGATCTGATCCTCGAAGATCATGGCAAGTATGCAGATGATCAGAATCGCAAGTGAGACGTACTGTTTCCATTTCGGAACATTATCGAAGTTCTTTGATTCTTCTACGCTGTCCAGTTGTGTGCCTCTGGTATCCGGCAGGAATCTGTAACCGATAAAGGCCATGTAGATGATGCCTGCGACCAGCATCGGAACGCCGACCGGAGCGTACATGAAGAAGCTTGTCGGCTCCCCCATCTCCTGCAGCGCGTTGACGCCCATGAGGTTGCCCGGAGCGCCGATGATGGAAAGGTTTCCTCCGAGGGCTGCCGCGAAGACCAGCGGCATCAGAAGGCGGCTTCTTGAGTAACCGGATTCATCCGCAATGCCGCACACGACCGGAATCAGAACGGCGGCCGTTCCTGTGTTGGAAAGGAAGCCGGACATGCCGCCCACGATGATCATGATGGCAATGATGAGCATTCTTTCGGATTTTGCGAATTTGGTGACGACACCGCCGATCTTATTGGCCATTCCTGTCTCAAAGAGGGCCTGGCCGACGACGAACATGCCGACGCAGAGAATGACGTTACTGTTTATGTAACCCGCGAATGTCTGTGAGACATCCAGAACTCCGGTAAGATTGAGGCCCAGCGCTACGATCGTGGCAGTGAGCCCGAGCGGAATCTTCTCCAGAATGAAACTTATGATGGCGAAGGCCAGAAAAAGCAATGTGATGGTAGTTTGTGACATTAAGTAATCCTCCCACTTTTTATTCGACCTCGAGTCCCGAGCCTTTGGCTCTCTTTCGTTTTTGGTCTTTCTGCTTTGACGGCGGCCGCCTGTCTTTCTTGTGACTTTATTGTAAATCACTCTATACACAAAAATCAAATTAATGAAAATTTCTTCTGCATTAAAATTTTTTATATGCAAATGCCCGTTTGTGCGGTAGTATAAGTACATCCGGCAGGATGCACTTATACTAGAAAAGGCGATGATATGGACCTTGTAGGGAACACATTGATTTGATATGCCGGGGAGGATGGAGGATATACTATGACGCTCGCACAGCTCCGCTATTTCTGCACAGCTGCCCGCTACCACAGCATCACGCAGGCCGCAAAAGCCCTGTTTGTCACGCAGCCTACAATATCTATTGCGATACGGGAACTTGAAAAAGAGTTTTCTCTGACTCTGTTCACCCACTCCGGCAGCCGGCTGTCTCTGACGGAGGAGGGGGAGATATTCTATAATAAAGTGTCCGCTATTCTTGCAGACTGCGAGGATCTAAGGGCAGACTATGCTTCTTCTGCTTCGTCAAAGGCAACTGTCCGAATTGGGATCCCGCCTATGCTCAGCACAATTTTCTTTCCCGAACTGCTCAATGCGTTCCATGATGAGTATCCGGATATATGGCTGGAACTTCAGGAGTTCGGATCCATAAGAGCCTGTGACCTTGTGCAAAATGACATTTTGGATATTGCGCTCATAAATATGGAAATACCAAATGTCGATAAGTTCCATGCAAGGCTTCTCCTGTCGGAGCCGCTGCTATACTGTGTGGGGCGTGATCATCCATTTGCGGAAAAATCAGAAATTCGTCTGGAAATGCTGGACAAAGCCCCGCTGATCCTCTATAACCAGGACTCTGTCCAGAACCGTATTCTTCAGGACAGATTTTCGGCGCTCGATATTCAGCCCCGGGTCGTCATGCGCAGCAGCCAGATCACGACCATATTAAAGTTCATGAAGCAGGGCAGCTGCGGCTGTTTCCTCTATCAGGATATGCTCTCTCTCCTTCCCGAAATTACAGGTATCCCGCTCGTCCCGGAGATTCATACGAAGGCAGGTGTGATCTGGAGAAGAGGACGTTATATAAACAGCGGCATGCAGAAATTCCTGAACTTCTGTGAGCATTATTACGCTCAAAAATAATCCCGCTCCTTTCTTCGAAAATGGCTTATTTACGCGCCTTCGCGTGCCAATAGTTTGCAAAATAAGTGCAATGAATTGGACCTGAACCTTGAATGCGAACGAAAGAAGCATACACCAGATTCCCCGGTCGAAGCTGTGGTGCTTTTTCCATAGACCAGCAGCAGGATGAACAGGCAGGCGATCGGGAAAGTGGTTACACTTTCAAACGGAACGAAATGAACTCCGCCAATCGAATAATGCCATGATATCTCGCCAATGAGCTGCCAGAGCAGAATTCCTGCAGTAATTCCCGGATTCCCAGTGATTCCGGATAAGGATTCTTATAGACACAAAAAAGTAGAGTAAGATATAATTAAGAGATAGATCTCAGACTTGCCCCGGAAGAGCTGCTCTTTGGAATGGCATAGCGACCGGCAGAATAAACTCCTGGGATAAAGCGCATCGGGACGGAACCGTGAGCAGACTGCATTTGTATGGAAAATTCGTCCTTCATTGAAAGGGCTATACAGTAATGAAATATAGTTGGGATACTTTTAAGTTATATCAGGCAGAGAATCTCTTTTCCAGAGCAGTCAGAATCAGAGTGCAGATGAAAGAGACTGTGGACAGGGACATTCTGGATACAGCTGTAAATACGGCAATCAGAAGATACCCCTATTTTGCTGTATTTATAACTGTGGATGATGATGGCGGGTATGTTCTTCAAAAAACCACAGAAAGGTAGTTGTCCTCCCTTCAGAAAACCGGGTTCCTAAGCTTGGGAGTGAAATAGTGAACCGGCATCTGTTGTTTGTCGATTGCAGGGGAAAGTGTGCTGGAAGAACTGGGTATTCCATTTAAAGTGAAGGGACCGTACCCGAAGCGGCTGTCAGCGCACGAAAAGCCCAGATAGAGAATGGGTTACTGACGTCTATATCTTCGGGGTACATTGGTATTTCAGCTTGTATTTCTCCGATCCGGCTTCTATCTGGGAGGGAGAGCAGTATAGTTTTGCAGCCGCAGCCCTTATCATGCTGCAGATTCTTCGCATCGCCAACATCGGTGGCATGAGGGGTGTCGGAGGTGCGGACCACAATCTGTGTCCTGATTATCAATCCCGGAACGAGTTTTTTCCTGACTGAATTGCTCGGGTTTGGAGTTCGGGGAATCTGATCAGGTCATGTCACTTATTTCATGGCAAGGAGTTATGTTTTATGCAGAATCGTATTATTAACAGAAAGTGCCTGTGGCTCTGTTTATTGTCAGTATTTGTATCCATACTATTATGCAGCTGCCAGAGTAACAACAGTGCGGCTGTCGATTCCTCATCAGAATATCTGGAAATTCCTGAAGAATACACTTTTATCAAAAGAGCTGATCCCGTTTCAGACGATGACAGCAGTTATACTTACAAAGAATTTGACAGCCGGTTGATAGAAGCGCTTAACAACAAAACTGAAAAGATTTGTATTACAAACCATATGCCTCCATCATGGGATTATCTGGAGTCGCTGGAGTATGGGGCATTCTGGGTGGACGGCATTTCAATTGCTACACAATTCGGGAAATTAAAAGGAGACACTGAGAAGGAAGTATACTATTTATGTGAGTTTTCTTATTACGAAGATTCAATTGATGAAATTGCTCAGATGAAGAAGGAAATTGATGCTGAGACCGATCGTATTCTTTCGGAAGTGCCTGATAGTCAAGATGATTGGGTCATTATCAAGAGTGTACATGACAGCCTTTGCAGGCTGATTCAATATGATCATTCTCTGGAACTACCACATACCCATGACCTTTATGGTGCGTTGGTAAATCATCAGGCTGTATGTAGCGGATATGCATCTGCTTTGCGACATGTCCTGACTAAACTCGGTATATATACACCGATATCTGTCTCTGAAACACATGCATGGAATCATTGCTCGGTAATGTCTTATGACCAATATATCGATGTTACATGGGATGATTATGACATAAGCGATGCAAATGGCGATCCCTATATTATGTATGATTACTTATTCATTAAGCGTGAAGAGATAACTGCGATTGAAGGGCATGATATTTTCTCCGGCGATCCCTATATCACTTACGTAGATGAAGAAATTCCCTATAACTATTACGCACATGAAGGATATCTTCTGGATGCATATGATAAAGATAGTATAGTTCAGATATTCTTGAGCCAGTTTGAAGCGGGAAGCAATTGCCTGAGAATACGTTTTTCCAACAAAGATGCTTATGAGCAGGCAAAGAACTGGATCAGTGACGATCCTTCCGAACTATATGACATCTTATCTTCAATCGGCTATCACGGGGGTTTTTATCGTTGGAATAATGATGATCTTAATACGTATACGATAGGGCTGTATCCCCCGGAATGAGCCTCAGGCAGACATAGACCAGCAACAGGATGAACAGGCGGCCACCAAGCAGAGTGGCCGCTCTTTTTTAATCCAGCTCCCCCTCCGGTGTTATTACTTCGATTCCTGAGGCCGAAAGCTCCGTGACTTCCAGTTTCTTTTCTTTGACAAGAAGCTCCAGGATCCTGTTTGTGCGATCTTCCTTTCTTCGCATTTGCCTGCCCCCTTGGAAAGTTATACAATGTAATTGTAATTATAGCATAACATTTGTTTTTTAACCTGATTTTCTTGCGGTCAAAAGTGATCGGGGACAAAGGAGGAACAATAATGAAAAAGATTGCGTTCAACGATGCCTGGACCTGTAACAGTGAAGCAGTGACCCTGCCGCATGATGCGCAAATTAAAGAGAAGCGCAGCGGGACGACTTCGAGCGGAGGTCACGGCTACTTCCCCGGAGGGAAATATACATATGAAAAGACGTTTGAAGCCTCACGTGAGTGGGCGGGAAAGACTGTGCTTGTCGAGTTTGAGGGCGTGTACAAGAACGCCACTGTATCCCTGAACGGTCAGGAACTGTGCTTCCATGCCTACGGTTATACCAACTTTTTTGTAGAACTGAAGGGACTTGAATACGGGGAGGAGAACGTTTTGACGGTCGTGGCTGATAATTCGCAGCTCCCGAATTCGCGCTGGTACTCCGGCGCAGGTATCTACCGCCCGGTCTGGCTGTATGTGTGTGACCGGATCCTGCCCGAAAGCGTAAAGATCAGCACTGTGTGTATCGACCCCGCCGTCATCAGGATCCAGAGCCCCATTTCCGTGATGGCTGAGGTGGATGGGGTCAGCGGCGAGGGCACAGAGATAAGACTGACTATTCCGAACGCAAAGCTTTGGTGCGCCGAAGAGCCATATCTCTACACTGCGAAAATCAGTGCAGGAGAGGATACCGTTGAGATCCCCTTCGGAATCAGAGAAATCTCCTGGTCCCAAAAGGGTCTGTTTATCAACGGTAAAGAGACCCTGCTTCGCGGCGGCTGCGTTCACCACGACAGCGGCATTCTTGGAGCTGCCACATATGATGAGAGTGAATACCGCCGGGTGAGGATACTCAAAGAGAACGGTTTTAATGCTATTCGTTCCGCCCATAATCCTGCATCCCGAGCCTTGATCGAGGCCTGCGACAGACTGGGCATGTACGTCATGGATGAGACTTTTGACATGTGGTATAACCGAAAGAATCCATACGATTACGGCATGGATTTTGAGAAGAACTGGGAAGCGGATACAGCGGCTATGGTGAACCGGGACTTCAATCATCCCTCGGTAATCCTCTATTCCATCGGGAACGAAGTGGGAGAACCGGCGGAGGATAAAGGCCTGGATTACGCCAGGAAGATGATTGATCTGTGCCATGAACTGGATGCCACACGTCCTGTCACGTGCGGAGCTAACCTCATGATCATGAGCCGCTATGCTAAAGGAAAGGGCATCTATCAGGACGGAGAGCAGAAGACCGGAGATACGAAAAGCAATGAGGAAAAACCGGGGCAGAACGCATCCCTCATGTTCAATATCGTTGCCAGCTTCATGGGTTCCGGCATGAACAAGAGCGGCAACTCGAAGCAGGTGGATGCGCTTACGTCTCCGTTTTTGGACAGCCTCGACATTGCAGGCTATAACTATGCCTCCGGCCGATATCCGCTGGAAGAAAAAGCCCACCCGGAACGCGTGATTTTTGGTTCCGAGACATTTCCGCAGGACATTTGCAAAAACTGGGAGATGGTGACGAAGTACCCCTACGTGGTAGGTGATTTCATGTGGACTTCATGGGACTATCTGGGTGAAGCCGGCCTCGGCGCCTGGAGTTACACCGGGGGTATGCCTTTCAACCGGCCGTATCCCTGGGTGCTGGCAGGAACAGGCGTGATCGATATCCTGGGAAATCCGGACGGCAGCTGCAAATATGCATCCACCGTCTGGGGGCTCACAGAGAATCCCGTCATCGCGGTCAGACCGGTGAATCATCCCGGCGTGCGTCCATCAAAATCTGTGTGGCGCGGCACCAATGCCATACCATCCTGGAGCTGGTCGAAATGCAAAGGAAACAAGGCGGTGGTGGAGGTCTACTCTAATCAAAAGAAGGTAGAGCTTTTCATCAATGGCATATCCGTCGGAAAGAAGCGCATTAAGGAATGCAAAGCTGTATTCAGGGTCAAATATCAGCCGGGAACGGTGACCGCTGTATCTTACGACGCCGAAGGCAGGAAGACAGGCCGCAGTGAACTTAAGAGTGCACATGCCCCGCTGCAGATCATGGTACGTCCCGAGAAAGAGACAGCAAAGCCCGGTGAAATCGTCTATGTTCCCGTGACACTGGAGGGCGCTAACGGTATCGTAGAATCGAACACCGACCGAAAACTCAAAGTCACTGTGGAGGGCGGTGAATTGCTTGCCTTCGGCTCTGCCAACCCATGTACTGAGGAAGAGTATCATGCCGGCAGTTTTACGACATATTACGGACGCGCGCTGGCGATTGTGCGCGCCGGGAATGAAGGTGTCGTTACACTGACCGCAGCGGATAACAATAAGAAGGGAACAGCCGAGATTAGAATCGTATGAGAGTTGTTAATCTGATTGAAAATACGAAAGGGCATGATAGATGTGCGTATGCTCATGGTCTATCCTTTTATGTGGAGACTTCCAAACATAAGCTTCTGGTGGATCTCGGCCCCTCGGAGGCTGCGCTTCACAATGCGAAGGAGCTGGGAATTGATCTGACAAAGGTCGACACCGTGGTGCTAAGCCATGGGCATTATGATCATTCCGGCGGGATCATGCCGTTTGTGAAGATAAATCCGGGTGCTGCAATTTACATGCAGGAGACCGCCGATGCGGATTATTATGCTGATGACGGCGAAGGCACAGAGGGCGAACGCTACAGGTACATCGGCATAGATAAGGCGATAGCAGGGTTGCCGCAAGCGGTAAAGATTCAGGGAGATCATAGAATAGATGATGAACTTGAACTGTTTACAATTAAGGAGAGATCGCATGATCTGCCATTTACCAATAAAAGACTCCTGATAAAAGAAAACGGAGAGCTTAAAAGAGACGATTTTGTACATGAACAGTATCTTGTAATCAGCGAAGGGGATAAGAAGATCCTGATATCAGGCTGCGCGCATAACGGTATTCTCAGTATCTTGGATGCGTTTAAAGAGAAATACGGTGCGGAGCCGGACATGGTCATAAGCGGGTTCCATCTGATGAAGAAGACAGGATATACAGATGACGAGCTTCGGCAGATCATAAGTATAGGGACGGAACTTATGAGGTATTCCACAAAGTTCGTCACCTGTCATTGTACCGGGGAAACGGCTTATGAGACCATGAAAAACGTGCTGGGAGATCAGCTGCAATATGTGCATTCCGGGGAGAGTGTGGAAGTAAAGGGCTGGAGATGAATATACTGGCGGATCTTTTTTTGACATTTGCGAAGATCGGATGCTTCACCTTCGGCGGGGGCTATGCCATGATCGCGCTGATCGAGGATGCCTGCGTTGAAAAGAAAAAGTGGATCTCGCATGACGATATGATGAATGTGGCTGTCATAGCGGAGTCCACGCCCGGACCGATCGCAATCAACTGTGCTACGTTTGTCGGCTATCGTCAGGGCGGGTTTATGGGCGCTGTCGCGGCGACTGTCGGTATGGTCCTGCCATCGTTTCTGATCATCTTTGTCGTCTCCCAATTCATAGACCACTTTCTGGAAATCGGATGGGTCCACAGTGCCTTTATGGGCATCAAGCTGGCGGTCGGAATTCTGATTCTGGACGCGGGGCTCACGATGCTCAAAAAGATGAAGAAAAAACCCTTCCGGATAGCGATCGTCATCGCGTCACTTGCGGCTATGATGATCATCAATGTCTTTGCGCTTCATATTTCCACCATCACGCTGATGGTGACTGCGGCCTTTGTCAGTCTGGCTGCATTTGCAGCAGGGAGAGGGGGAGAGGCAGGATGAGCTACCTGGAATTATTGTGGGGATTCCTCAAGGTCGGTTTCTTTGCATTCGGCGGAGCATACGGCGCAATTCCGCTCATCAGGGACGTGATCCTGTCCTATGGATGGCTGAGTGATGACGAGCTGACCTATATGATCGCCGTGAGTGAGAGCACACCGGGACCAATCATGGTCAATCTGGCCACGTATGTGGGAAGCAGCAAGGCAGGACTGCCCGGAGCGCTGCTTGCCACACTTGCGGTCGTTCTCCCGTCATTTTTTATTATTCTTCTTGTGATGGCTGTCCTGAAGAATGCTGTCAAGAATAAATATGTGCAGGCCGTGCTGCAGGGCCTTAAGCCCTGCATGATCGGCATTGTCCTTGCGACAGGCATCTATATGATCCTTCATAACTGCGCGGTCGATGCCGCACCGGATCTTAAGAGCATCGCAGTCACGGCAATTTTGTTCCTTGTGTTTTATGGCAGCAGAGTTGCGCTGAAAAAGAAGATTTCGCCCATACTGTTGATCGTGATTTCCGCGGCGGTTGGGATTATTGTTTTCTAGACCGGTCTTTATTTGGCACCGGAATAGTATTCCATCTCGATCTCTGTCTT
Organism: uncultured Lachnospiraceae bacterium; assembly: GCA_902788035.1. Taxonomy (GTDB): domain Bacteria; phylum Bacillota; class Clostridia; order Lachnospirales; family Lachnospiraceae; genus Chordicoccus. The sequence continues at coordinate 13,485 of CADAIL010000016.1, forward strand.
CTCGATCAGCACTGTATTCTGATTAAGTTCTTTGATGATTTCATCCGCAGCCTCATAGACTGTAGCCTCATCCGCGGCATCAAAGTAGCAGACCAGTGTATATTCGTGCGTCGGTGTGCCGGTCTCGTCAGTCCATGAGCCGGTCGCGTCCTGCAGCGTATAACCGTCAAAATACTTGAGGCAGATCTGATCAACAATATTCATGGCTTCCTCATTGGTATGCTCCGGCTTATATGTGTCCTTGTCGTTCGTGCCGACATACATGACGTACTGCGCAGCTGTATCCCGTGAGTGCGCCTGTGCGTCTTCCGCTTCTGTATCCGGCGTGGCTGCAACCGAAGCAGTATCTAACGGGGTTTCCGCGGATGCATTATCGAGCGCGGTTTCCATGGAAGCGGTATCCAGCGGGGTCTCCACGGATGCGGTTTCCTGTACGGCTTCCAGTGCCGGCACTGCCTGAGCGGCTTTCATCTGCATCATATTTGCAATGCTGGCTATTGAGCAGATAAGACTCACGACCGAAATTACCATAGCAATGATTCCTGTTTTCTTTGACATGTTTTTTCTCCTCCTTATTGAGAATTCCCTGCGAATTGACGTGTACCTGTAGTGTGGGACAGATATACTCAGGTTTATACGCGGGAAGGATATTACTTAGTATTGTAATGCAGTATTTGTGTTTTGCGCTACCTTTATTTTGCCACCTGCCAAAGAGAGTATTATCCCGTTAATGTCATGGGGTGTTACTTTTTTAGTAGCCTTTCTTAATAAATATGCATATAATTTATCTCAGTGGGAGAAGCCGCGCACAGAGTTAACCGAATCCCGCGCCAAGTCTCGCGGGCGAGACTTGAATAGGCTGTGTCACTGACGGAATATGACGCTGATAGGCTATAACACTTACGGGCTATGCTGCCGATGGACTATATTGCTATATATAGAGGAACAAAATCAGGATATTCAGATAAAGGAGGATTTATCATGAAAAAACTGTTGGAGTTTGGTAACCGCTATGCCGGAGAAAGTACATGGAAAGATTTTGCGATGGTAAAATTCTGCCTGTTCTCGATGGGGCTTATTGCCGGGATCTTTGTTCCCGAAAAGCATAAAAGGGCTGCCATCGGAGGCGCGGCAGCGGTGTTTGCAGCTACATATATTCCGCTGATGACAAAAGTTTTTCGGTTGGCATTCAGAAAAGACTAAAACTTATATACCCAATTTATAAAAGAGCTGGGACAAGGATATGGAACAGAAAAAAGTCAGAGAACATAAAATTATTGATTCACATCCGATTATTGGCAGCATCCTTTTTGTGCTGATTATGTATATTCCTGTCAATCTGGTAGTGGGAGTATTGAATGTGCCGCTGTCCATGGTCCTCCCCGGATATCCTCAGTCGGGTCCGGTCGGGATCATAGCGGGATTCCTGCTCGGTGTTTTTATCTACCGACGGTGGTTCCGCCCGGATGCGGAAAGCCTCATAAAAGGCGGGAACATGAAACCGATGGGGCGCTTCATACTCATGTTCGTCGTCTACTGGATCGTGTCAGAGGCTGCAGGCGTGTTTTTGGACGGTACCAAACTTGGCTTGCCGTCATTTGCATATGTCTGCACAGCCATCACTGCCGGTTTTATAGAAGAGCTTCTTTTCAGAGGATTGTTCATCGCTCCGATGCTGCGAAAGAATCTGGATAAAAAACGAATAATGACCGCTCTGCTTATTTCTGCCGCCGTGTTCGGTCTTGTACATGGATCCAATATTCTTGCAGGAGCTCCTGTCGACAGTAGTATTATGCAGGTCGGATCATCATTTGCACTGGGAATTGTATTTGGAGCGGTTTTCTTATGCACAGGCAACCTCTTGATGCCGGCTCTGCTTCATACACTGCATGATATTATAGCCTTCAGCAACATCGGCGCAACAACGGAGCAGGGGGTCATAGCACAGGGTGTTACACTCGGAAGCTGGATCGATCTGGCTGCTTGCACGGTGTTCGCAATCTGTGTGATTTTGTATCTGAAGAAGGAATCCGTGATGGGCGATGTGCTGCGCCTGTGGAAGGGGAAGTGGCACGCAGCTTGAGGATCCGGATCCTGACAAAGCGATGTGTTGACCGGAAAGGAGATACACTTGAATCAAAAGGAAAGAATGCTGGCAGGCCTGCCTTATAAGGCCTGGCTGGATGGGCTCGCTGAGGAGCGGCTGGAGAATAAAAAGCGCATATATAAATATAATAATCTCCCGCCTGAGGCTGAAAAGGAGCAGGAGGAGCTCATTAAGGAGATCCTTGGAAAAACGGGCGAGAACGTGCATATCGAGGCACCGTTCCACTGCGACTACGGGTATAATATTGAGGTCGGAGAGAACTTTTTCGCGAACTATAATCTGACAGTCCTCGATGTCGGCAAAGTGAGGATCGGAAAAAACGCTCAGATTGCCCCGAACGTCTCGATTTATACGGCCGGGCATCCGATTCATCCGGAGTCGCGCAATTCAGGTTATGAGTACGGGATAGAAGTTACGATTGGTGATAATGTGTGGATTGGCGGCAACGTTTGTATAATGCCCGGCGTGACAGTGGGCGACAATGTCGTGATTGGAGCCGGCAGCGTGGTCACCAAGGATATCCCCGACAGTGTTATCGCCGTCGGGAATCCCTGCAGGGTCGTCCGCGCGATTACTGACGATGACCGGGATTTCTACTACAGGGACAGAAGGTTTGACGTTGATGACTATTGAGGGACGATTTTGTTCACGTGATGGTGAGTTGGGGACGGTTCTTTTCGCATGATGGTGAGTTGGGGATGGTTCTGTTCACGTGACGGTGAGTTGGGGACAGTTCTTTTCACGTGATGACTGTTAGGGAGACGGTTCTTCTTCGTAAGATTTTCGGGTGGAAGAACCGTCATTCCATTTAGAAAGGAAACATTTTTCATGAAAAAAGTAATTATCGGGATGTCGGGAGGCGTCGACAGCGCTGTGGCTGCCTATCTTCTAAAACAGGCTGGATATGATGTTGTGGGCGTTACGCTGCGAACATGGGCAGGCACGGAGGGGCAGGAAAGCCGCTGCTGTGAGATCGATGATGCCAGGCGGACAGCGTACACAATCGGTATTCCCTATTACGCCTTTAACTGCGTATCTGATTTTGAGAGTAAGGTGGTGGAGCCTTTCGTGCAGGACTACCTTTGCGGCAGGACTCCGAATCCGTGTGTCGTATGTAATCGGGAGATTAAATGGGAGCGGCTTCTATATCATGCCGATGTTCTTAAAGCGGACTTCGTAGCCACAGGTCACTATGCTTCTGTTGTCAAGCTTGAAAACGGAAGATATACAGTCCGTAAGGCATCCCATTCCGAGAAGGACCAGACATATATGCTCTATCGCCTGACACAGGAGCAGCTGTCAAGAACTCTTATGCCGCTCGGTGAGTATTCCAAGGCGGAGGTCAGGGAGATCGCCGCAAAAGCGGGGATCGAGGTCGCGTCAAAACCCGATTCACAGGAGATCTGTTTTGTTACCGACGGTGACTATGCGGATTTTATCATTAACCATGAAAATGGAGCAGTGCCCGGTGAAGGAAATTATGTCGACGAGTCCGGAAACATCCTGGGCAGACACAAAGGAATCATTCACTACACCGTCGGCCAACGCAAGGGACTTGGCGTGGCCTTTGGCCACCCTATGTACATAAAAGAGATACGCGCTGACAAAAACGAGATTGTGCTGAGCGACCTGGAACAGACTTGCAGAGAAATTCTATGCAGAGGCATGAATTTCATGAGCATACCTGAACCTCTTGCGGGTGAAGAGATCCGCTGTCAGGTCAAAGTGAGGTATCGCAACTATGGCCAGGAGGCGCTGCTCACAAAAGTCGGCGAGGACCTGTTTAAAGTGTCATTTGACGAGCCTGTGAGATTTGCAGCTCCCGGACAGTCCGCTGTGTTCTATGATGATAATGACTGCCTTATAGGCGGCGGTTTCATATCGGAACTGGTTTTGCGCGGGTAGTATCAGAAAAAGCAGTCTATGCCATGATCAAGGAATGCTTTTTGGTACTCAATCAGGTCTTCAGGATGAAGGGCTGTAACTCCGGTCAACTCGTAGTCTCTGTTTAAGAATTCATATTTGCGCTCGCCCATCTGGTGGAAGGGCAGGAGTTGAACGCGAGTAAGCCCGATATCATGGAGAAGCTTAGACATCCCCTCTGCGTCCGACAGCTCAGAATTGAAGGTGGGAATTACCGGAACTCTGGGTAAGATGTTGAGACCCATCTTCTGCGCCCACTGAAGGTTTTTAAGTATAAGTTCATTGCCTGCGCCGGTTCCGGTCTTGTGCTTTTCGGAGTCATAGTGCTTCACGTCGAAGAGCAGAAGATTGAATAGCGGCGCAAGCCTGTGAAAGATTTCTTCTCCCACACAGCCGGTGGTCTCGATCGCTGTGTGGATTCTTTTTTCTTTGAGACGAAGAATCAGCGCTTCCACAAAGTCCGGCTGCATCATTCCCTCTCCGCCGGAGATGGTCACTCCTCCGCCGGACTCTTCATAGAAATCAATATCCTGCATACAGACATCAACCACTTCATCAATTGTCTTATATTCCCCTTCATTTGTCAGAGCGCGGCCGGGGCAGCCCTGCACACAGGTCAGACATCCGGTACACTTATTGAAATCAATATGGATTCTTCCGTCTTCCGCTTGTGTGATTGCCTTCACGGGGCAGGTGCCTGCACACTTTCTGCAGTGCTTGCAGTTGTCACTGTGGTACATGATCTGTACCCCGGAGAGCTGCGATTCAGGGTTGGAGCACCACCTGCAGCGGAGCGGACATCCTTTCAGGAAGACGGTGGTGCGAACGCCGGGTCCGTCGTGGATCGAGAACTTCTGAATATTAAATACAATACCTTTCATTTCCATAATATTAGTTTCCTCTTATAAAAATCATGTAAAGTGCCTCGGCGTAGATCATTTATCTTGCTCAAAAGGTCAAAGGCAGCAATTTTGTCTGTCGGAGGCCGATTTGTTGCCTCTGAAGAAAGACCAAACTTGCTCAAAATGACCAAAGGCAGCAGATTTTTCGGTTGGAGGCCATTTTGGTTGCCTCTGCTGAAGGACCAATCTTGCTCGAATGTGCCAAAGGCAGCAAATTTGCCGGTTGGGGGCCATTTTAGTTGCCTCTGCTGAAGACCCAATCTTGCTTGAATGTGTCAAAGGCAGCAAATTTGCCGGTCGGGAGCCATTTTAGTTGCCTCTGCTGAAGACCCAATCTTGCTTGAATGTGCCAAAGGCAGCAGATATGCCGGTCGGGAGCCATGTTAGTTGCCTTTGCTGAAGACCCAATCATGCTCGAATGTGCCAAAGGCAGCAGATATGCCGGATGGAGGCCAATCCAGTTGCCTTTGCTGAAGACCCAATCATGCTCGAATGTGCCAAAGGCAGCAGATATGCCGGATGGAGGCCAATCCAGTTGCCTTTGCTGAAAACCCAATCTTGCTCGAATGAGCCAAAGGCAGCAAATTTGCCGGATGGAGGCCAATCCAGTTGCCTTTGCTGAAAACCCAATCTTGCTCGAATGTGTCAAAGGCAGCAGATATGCCGGATGGAGGCCAATCCAGTTGCCTTTGACCAAAATGGCATCTTGGTCTCAAGCCTGAAAGGCAGCAGATTCCCCGGTTGGAGGTCAATCCAGTTGCCTCTGCCCAAATCCCATCTTGCACCCAGACTTGAAAGGCAGCAGATTCCCCGGTTGGAGGCCATTCTGGTTGCCTTGGTCAAAAGTCGCATCATTTTTTTATAAAATAAGGCAGGGTTGTAAATCACAAAACCTGAGAAAAGGATTTCCTGGTGCAGGGTCTCACATTTAGTACGTTCATATAATAGCATTGGAAGCTGAAAATGTAAATATAAATTACGAATGAAATTAAAAATAATTTCTTTAAAAAAATAACTTGACAAATGACGGATAGATGCTAAAATAAAATTGCGAACAGAACAAAGACAAATTTCATAAGAAAGTTGAAAGTTGAAAGTTGAAAGTTGAAAGTTGAAAGTTGAAAGTTGAAAGTTGAAAGTTGAAAGTTGAAAGTTGAAAGTTGAAAGTTGAAAGTTGTTGAAAGTTGAAAGTTGAAAGTTGAAAGTTGAAGTCGTAAAAACGCGACCAACTTTATTGACATCATTAGAGACGAGTTAACACAGCCAATTTCCAGCCCTCAAAGAGTAACAAGTAACAAGTAACAAGTAACAAGTAACAAGTAACAAGTAACGAGTAACGAGCAAGAGCGCAGAAGGAGCACCCCATGGAAAACAAAGCACATTTCGGATCCCTTACCCCAAGAATGCAGGCCTACCGCGAGAGCGTACTGGATCAGAAGCCCTACATCGACGCCCAGCGGGCTGTTCTGGCTACAGAATCCTATAAGAAAAATCTGAACCAGCCCCCGGTCATGAAGAGAGCGCTGATGCTGCAGAACATCCTTTCCAAGATGGACATTTACATTGAGGACGAGACGATTCTCGTCGGCAATCAGTCTTCTGTGAACCGCGGTGCACCGGTCTTCCCGGAGTACACGATGAAATTCATCATGGATGAGCTCGACCTCTTTGAAAAGAGGGACGGCGATGTCTTCTATATTACGGAAGAGACGAAGCAGCAGCTGCGTGAGATTGCCCCCTTCTGGGAGAACAATAATCTCCGTGCCCGCGGCGAAGCCCTGATCCCGGAGGAGATGCAGGTCTATATGGATACCGGTTTTTTTGGCATGGAAGGCAAGCTGAACGCCGGCGACGCGCACCTTGCGGTGGACTACGGCAACATGCTGAAGGTCGGACTTAAAGGTTATGAGGAACGCGCAAGACAGCTAAAGTCGAATCTTGACCTGACCGAGCCGGAATCCATAGACAAGTATCAGTTCTATAAAGCGGTCCTGATTACGATTGATGCAGTGAAGGGATTCGCAGAGCGCTTTGCGGCTCTGGCAAGGGAGAAGGCGGAGAGCGCGGAAGAGCCAAGAAAATCTGAGCTGCTTGAGATCGCCAGGGTTTGTGACAAGGTTCCTTACGAGCCGGCAGAGACTTTCCGCGAAGCCGTGCAGGCCGTCTGGTTCATCCAGCTGATCCTGCAGATCGAGTCCAACGGACATTCACTGAGCTACGGCCGCTTCGACCAGTACGTGTATCCGTATCTGGTAGCCGATCTGGAAAAAGGAATTATCACAGAGGACCAGACAGTGGAGCTGCTCACGAACCTCTGGATCAAGACACTGACAATCAATAAGGTCCGTTCTCAGGCGCACACATTCTCCAGTGCTGGCAGCCCGATGTATCAGAACGTGACGATCGGTGGTCAGACCGCGGATGGAAAAGACGCCGTCAATAAGCTTTCTTTCCTGATCCTTCGCTCGATTGGCCAGACAAGGCTTCCGCAGCCGAACCTCACGGTCCGCTACCACAGGAACATTAATCAGGCCTTCATGGATGAGGCGATTGAAGTCCTGAAGCTCGGAACCGGCATGCCCGCTTTCAATAACGACGAGGTCATCATTCCTTCCTTCATCGAGAAGGGAGTCAAAAAAGAGGACGCCTATTGCTATTCGGCAATCGGATGTGTGGAGACCGCAGTCCCCGGAAAATGGGGCTACCGCTGCACAGGCATGAGCTATCTGAATTTCCCGCGCATCCTCCTCATGGTCATGAACAATGGCATCGATGTCACCAGCGGCAGGAGGTTCGTGAAAGACTATGGAAATTTCCGGAATATGGAGTCATTTGACGATCTCATGAAGGCATGGGACGGCGCGATCCGCGAACTGACACGAGCCAGCGTCATTGTTGAAAATGCAATTGACCTCGCCAGCGAGCGCGAGGTGCCGGATATTCTCTGCTCATGTCTCACCCAGGACTGCCTGGGCCGCGGCAAGACGATCAAGGAGGGCGGTGCCGTCTACGATTTCATCTCCGGCCTGCAGGTCGGTATTGCAAATATGGCCGACAGCCTCTCCGCAATCAAGAAACTGGTCTATGAAGAGCGGAAGATCTCCCGCGATGAGCTCATGAATGCGCTGGCGACAGACTTTGCCGGCGAGGAGGGAGAGCGGATCCGCCAGATGCTCATAAATGACGCCCCTAAGTACGGAAACGATGATGATTATGCGGACAAGCTGGTCGTCGAAGCATATGCATCCTACCTTGACGAGATGAAGAAGTACAAGAATACCCGTTTCGGCAGAGGCCCGATCGGTGGTATCCGCTATGGCGGAACATCTTCGATTTCCGCAAATGTCGGCCAGGGCTTCGGCACCATGGCCACCCCAGACGGACGCCATGCGAAAGAGCCCCTCGCGGAGGGATGCTCACCCGCTCATTCCATGGATAAGCATGGCCCGACAGCGGTGTTCAAGAGCGTATCCAAGCTGCCGACCCATGAGATCACAGGCGGCGTGCTCTTGAACCAGAAGGTCACACCCGCGATGCTGTCAACAAAGGAGAATACAAAGAAACTGGAGTTCATTGTCCGCACGTTCTTTAACCGTCTGGAAGGCTACCACGTGCAGTACAATGTTGTGGACAAGGCGACTCTTCTGGACGCACAGGCCCACCCGGAGAAGCATAAAGACCTGATTGTCCGCGTGGCCGGCTATAGCGCATTCTTCAATGTCCTCAGCAAGGCGACGCAGGATGATATTATCGGAAGAACGGAGCAGACGCTGTAAAGTGTATTTGATAAACATTTGGTGCCAAGCAGACATTTTAAATAAAATCTGGCAAACTGCTGATGCAAAGATAACAATAGCTGCTGCCAGGATCGCACTAAAATTCAAGTCTCGCTCGCGAGACTTGGCGCGGGATTCGGGTCAGCGTTAGCTGACATCTTCCAAACCGAATCCCTGCGCGCCCTCGCGGAGCAAAAGCAAAACGCAAACATGATTCTAATCAAGGAGGAATATGATGAAATTCTGTATCGATGACGCAAATGTAGAAAAGATCCGCCGTATTTATGAATACTATCCGATTGACGGTGTTTCCACCAACCCTTCTATTCTGGCCAAGTCCGGAAGAGACCCCTATGAGGTCCTTAAGGAGATTCGGTCCATCATCGGCGATGACGGCGAGCTGTTCGTGCAGGCTGTGTCGGCAACTTCAGAAGGTATGGTCGAAGAAGCTCGCAGGATCGTGGATGTGCTCGGAAAGACGACGCTGGTAAAGATCCCCTGTAACCCCGAAGGCTTCAAAGCTATGAAACAGCTGAAGAAAGAAGGAATCCGTTTCATCGGCACTGCAATCTACACTGCAATGCAGGGCTTCCTTGCAGCAAAGTGCGGCGCGGAATATGTTGCTCCCTATGTGAACCGTATAGACAACATGGGCTTTGACGGTGTGCAGGTCGCGAAGGACATCCATGACGCGATTACCGCAAACGGACTTGACAGCGGCCTTCTCGCCGCAAGCTTCAAGAACAGCCAGCAGGTCCTTGAGCTGACAAAATACGGCGTGAAGGCAGTGACTGTGGCGCCGGATGTCATCGATGCTCTGGTGAAGAACGCGGCGATAGACGCTGCGATCGATCAGTTCACAGAGGATTTCAAGGGACTTGTCGGAGAAGGGAAGACAATGGCTGACTGCTGACGAAATGGGGACGGTTCCGTCCCCGTTTCGTAATGAAAATAATGATATTATTTATTGACTCTCACGTTCCGTGATAGACTATGATATCTCCATCAAGAGACAGGAGGATGATCCTGATGAAAACGGTTAAGGAAGTATCACAGCTGACAGGTATCTCAGTGCGCACGCTTCACTACTATGATGAAATCGGACTCTTTAAGCCTACAGAAGTAACAGAAGCGGGATATCGTCTTTATGACGATAAAGCCATCGATAAGCTTGGGCAGATACTTGTGTTTCGCGAGTTGGATCTTCCGCTTGCGGATATTAAACTCATCATGGACAATCCTGATCTTGATCATAACAGTGTTTTGGCAAAACAGCGTGAAATGCTCCTTCTCAAGAAGCAGAGGCTGGAACGCATTATTGCCAATTTGGACGGTATGTTGAGAGGAGATCATGAAATGAACTTTACTGTATTCGATGAAGCGGAACTACAGGCTATGTTTTCAGATATGCTGCAGAATATGAATGAGTCTCAGAAGCAGATTTTCATTGATCATTACGGAAGCATTGAAGCCTGGAAGCAGCATATGATTGAAGGCGCTTTTGATGAGAAGATCCAGAAGAATTATGCAAAAGTAGTAGAATGGTACGGGAGCAAGGATGCTGTGAAAGAATCCTTGAAGAACCCTCCTAAATCCGAAGTGTTCGCTGCATATCAGAAGAGAATCGGAGATATTCAAAAGAAACTGGCTGATATGAGAGGCACAGATGTGAATTCATTTGCAGTGCGACAACTGATCGGTGAATATGATTTTGTCGCAAAGCAGCTTTATCAGGTCAAAGACGCGAAGCCGCTCCTTATGGATATAGCGAGAGAATATCGGGAGAATGAAGACCTGGCGAAAGGAATGGATTCTGTTTATGGGAGCGGATCCGCTAAGTACATGGGAGACGCAATAGAGGCATTCTACACGCGTCCGGGATTTTTCGAATAATCAAAGATTAATGGGGCTGACGCATTAAGACGCGACACCACAACATATGGCAAATGTCTGCCATATGTTGTGGTGACACCGTCTAGTACAACAGCCCCTTATTTTTTACAGTTCATATATTGGAACCGTATACCATCATAGAAATCGGTCCCTTATTCACCGAACATGAACTCGTACCGCTCCCTGATTTCACTAAAATTTATCACACACTCATCATTGAAAATGCCGACCGGAACCGGGGTGGAGAAAGGAAAGATTTCCATTTTCATATCGCCATCGGGATATTCTGCCGTTGGAGAGAAATATAGTATCTTATTGACCGTCTTCGCATCCGGATCAACCATCCAGTACTCCCGCACACCTGCACTGTGATACTTTTTCATCTTGATCAGGATGTCCTTCATTTTCGTGGAGGGAGATAATACTTCTACCACAAAATCAGGCGCGCCGAAAATTCTTGTTCGATTGATCTTTGAGCGATCGCATACCACACATACATCCGGCTGGACCATGGTCTTGTTGTCCATATCAAGCTGGACATCAACCGGGGCAATAAAGGGAACACAGGCTCCGTTTTTCCGCAATAAAAACTCCCGCAGAAGCGCATATATTTCTCCGCCAATCAGCTGATGGGGCGTTGTGGGAGCACTCATGTCATAAATTACGCCGTCAATTAACTCCACGCGCTGATCATCCGGCAGAGCCAGGTAATCATCGATGGTGTAACTTCCCTGACGGGGATAACGCTGCTTTGGGATGGCTTCGCGAAGAACCTCTTGCTCGGCAGCCGTCGCCTGATAAAACTCATTCAGAAGATATTTTCGCAGCCTTTCATATGTATCGCTGTCCTTATTCCCGACTTTGATACCGTCGATCTGATCCGCGCGCAGACAGAGATTGCTGGAACTTGTGACAATGACTTCATCTGCTGCGAACAGATCATCAAGGCTGAAGGCATCTTCCTTATAAGCAATGTCTAAAGCCGCGCAGGCGCGAAGAAGGTGAGCGCGGGCTATGCCGGGCAGGATAAGGTTATCTGTCGGGGCGGTGTAGAGTATCCCGTCTTTTAGAATGTGAACATTGCTGTGCGCGCATTCTGTTACACGCCCGCCCGGCCGATAAAAGACAGCCTCGGCACAGCCGTTCTCCGCCGCCTTCTGCGATGCCATCACAGAGGGAATGAGATTAAGTGTCTTAATGTCGCAGTGGAAGAAACGTGTATCCTCCATTGTCACCAGCTGTATGGGGGTATGTCCGTCTGAAATCTCGGCAGGGTTAAGCGTGATCCAGAGATTTCCCGCACCTTCGGTAAAAGCGTGCTTGCGGACGCCTGTTCCGCGGGTGACCTGATAGTATACGAAGAGGTTCCCTGTGTCCATCTTTTTTACAAGATTGTTCAGCAGGTCTTTCAGTTCATCCTTCGTCACCGGCATGACGATCTTTAGTTTGTCCGCGCTTCTGAAAAAACGGTCCACGTGCTCATTAAGCGCAAAAATCCTGTAATTTCTGCATGGCCCGGCATCGTACACGCCGTCACCGAACCACGATACGCGATCGTTCATGGGTATCATCATTTGCTCCAGCGGACCGTAATTACCGTTGTAATAACCAAGTCGTTCCATCCGTTAAATCTCCTGTCGTCTATTTTTGTACTTTGCTCAGTTTCTGCTGCATAGCATGTTCCTTACCGTTTATGATAACATGCTTTGATGCAGATTCACAAGAGCGTGAATTAGGGACGATTCAACTTCAGCGGATTATGATTTTACGCGTAAGAACAGATTACAAACCACAATTATGCAGGTATAATATATGAAGAGGTAGATCATGCTTACGTGATGACATAATGCATGATCAGAGATTTTTTCATGGAGATAAAGACATGTTCTGTACAACTTGCGGAAAACCACTGCCGGACGATGCCCTTTTTTGTCCGGCCTGTGGAGCGAAAATAAAAGGGCGAGCGAAGCTGGAAGAGTCCGGGCTGCACCCGCTCAGATGCGCATCCTGTGGAAGCAGCAGCCTCAGAAAAATCCGTGCAGGAGAGTACCTGTGTGAGCACTGCGGAACAAAGCTATACACAGGTGAGCAAATGTCTGACGGAGATGTGGAGAAACATGAAGCCGAAGCTGCGGCTCTTCTGTCAGAAGCACAGGGGTACGCGGAGAAAAAAGATTACCGTAATGAACTCCGGACGCTGGCCAAAGCAATGGAGATTGCCCCGGAAAACAACACCGTGCTGCTGAGACTCGGGAGGGCATACTGGAGGGCCGGTCTACCGGAGAAAGCTTTGGAGTACTACCATATAGCCGAAGAACTGTATCCGGAAGACCCGATTGTCTATGCCAACATCGGATCAGCGTATCTAAAGCTGGGTCATAATGAAAAGGCTAAAGAGCAGTATGAAAAAGCCATCTCCATGATAGAAGCAGACCCCATGTCTGCATGTGCTGATGATATAGCGATCACCTACGGAAATTACGCGCTCTGTGTCGGACGGCTTGGAGACAGAAACACAGCCAAGAAATATCTCTCTATCGCGAAAGAAAAAGGCTATAGCAAGGATTCTATCGATACGATTTGCGGAGAGCTGCATTTGCTTAGATTTTTACTCTGAGGGCTTTCCTGCCGCGCTGCGACAAGTGCGAAGCGCCTTCATTATTGAACGGCTGCGATAAAAACTGCCGGCTCATAAAGCCGGCACACGGAGTTTTGACATATGAGAACATTGAGTTTCCATTTTTTTGACATAATGGAAATTCCATATAGTATAATGATAATCAACCGATACACTTATTTTGTAGATTGACATTCCGCAGAGTTTTTCTGCGAGACTGTGTATGATAATGATTATGCTCGCAAGACAGAATATCAACGCATGTGACGGCTTTGAACGTCGAAAAAAAAGAATGCATCATCCGTCGCACTTCCTGCTCCGGCTGTTTTTTGTGCTCTGCTTTTTAACGGTCAGCTGCCTTAGTCCGGTGGTATGTCTCGCTGAAGAAGGAGACGAAGGAGCTTATGAGGAAACAGCGTCCATTGTGGACCCGATCTCGCGGGAAGAGGGATTTTCGGCTATCCTCTACAATAATACAAACGGTCTGCCAACATCCGAGGCCAACGATATCGCCGAGACGAGCGACGGATTTATCTGGATCGGAAGTTACAGCGGCCTCGTCAGGTACGACGGCGTGAACTTTGAACGCATGGCATCGACGACCGGGATCACGAGTGTGAAGTGTCTGTATGTGGACAGCCGGGATCGTCTGTGGATCGGGACAAATGAGAGCGGCGTCGCTGTTATGGAAAACGGGAAGTTCAGGATGTGGAGCAGCAGTGACGGTCTCAGATCATCCTCTGTCCGTGACATAACGGAGGATTCCCGGGGCGTGATTTACGTCGCGACGACCGGAGGCATATCGATGATCGACAGTGATATGCGTCTCCTTGACCTGCGGGACCCGGAACTCTACGGCGCTTTTATCTCGCATATGCGCACGAGCCGGGACGGACTGGTATACGGAGTAACCAATCCGGGCGATGTCTTCACTATAAAGGAGGGAAAAATGGACTCCTTTATCAGCCACTCCGAGTTTGCCGCTGACGGAGTCAACTGCATGTATCTGGATCCGGAAAATCCCGGGCATGCGTATATAGAGACGATGGACGGGATAGTCCGGTACGGTCTCCTTGGGAATCATTTTCAGGAAATTAAGACACTGGATGTTGCCCCGCTCTCGCAGGTGCAAAGCTTCGAATATATTGACGGAAAACTATGGATCTGCTCAAGAAAAGGAATCGGAGTCCTCACAGGGGACGAGTTCCATTATCTTGATAAGATGCCTCTCAATAATTCTGCCGGAGACGTGATGGCGGACTACGAGGGGAATCTCTGGTTCACGTCTACGAGGCAGGGCGTGATGAAGATTACGCCGAATATTTTCACGGACATATTTTCCCGGCATGCGCTGCCGGAGAGAGTGGTCAATTCCACCTGCATGTACGAGGATAAACTCTTTATTGCCTCGGACGACGGGCTGATCATCCTTAATGAGGACGGAGAGACGGTCGGTCTTCCCCTGTCGAAAGCGCAGACCGCCTCGGGGGTCGATCTGCCTGCAGAGGATCTTGTGCAAATGCTGAACGGCGTCCGCATTCGCTCCGTCGTCAGCGACAGCAAGGGTAACTTGTGGCTTTCCACCTGGCGCCAATACGGTCTTCTGCGTTACAGGGATGGAGAGGTGACTGCGTTTACCGCAGCGGACGGCATGTTCTCGGATCAGGTGAGGACGGTATGCGAGCGTCGTGACGGGTCCTATATTGCGGCGGTCACCGGCGGCGTCAATGTGATTGAAGGGAATCAGGTCGTCAGCGGATACGCTAAACCTGAGGGAATTACCAATACGGAGATCCTGACTGTTGCGGAAGCTGAGAACGGCGACATACTGTGCGGGACAGACGGCGGCGGAATCTTTATTCTGAGCGGCACCCGCACAGTGCACATCGGTACGGAGAGCGGCCTGACATCCGGCTCTGTAATGCGTATAAAGAAAGACCTGAGTCGCGATATTTACTGGATCGTGACAGGAAATTCGCTGGCTTATCTGACGGAAAACTATCAGCTCGTGACGGTCGACACTTTCCCCTACTCCAATAATTTTGACCTGTATGAGAACAGCAGGGGAGAAGTCTGGATCCTCAGCAGCAACGGCATATACATTGCATTATCCGATGATCTTGTCGCCAACCGGAATATTGAACCTCTGCACTATGGCATTTCCGACGGTCTTCCCTGTATCGCTACGGCCAACTCCTACAGTGCCCTGACAGACGAAGGCGACCTTTTTATCGCTGGGACGACCGGTGTCGCGAAGGTCAATATTGAGGCCCCCTATAAGAGCATAGGTGTATTGAAAGCGGCGATTCCCTATGTGGACGCTGACGGCACGCGCCTCTATCCGGATGATTCCGGCAGCTTTACAATCGAATCCGGCGTACGGAAACTGACAGTTTACAGCTTTGTGTACAACTATTCTCTGATCAATCCGCAGGTATCCTATCGGCTTAAAGGCTTTGATTCCGAGTACACGACGGTCGGACGCAACAACCTTGCGCCTGTCGATTACACGAATCTGAGGGGCGGAAATTATCAATTTGTTCTGAGACTGCAGGAACCGGTGACCCGGCGCTATAAGACGATTTCCGTCTCTATCGTCAAGGAGAAGGCTTTTTACGAGCATATCTGGTTCTTTGTTCTAGCCGGCCTCTTTGCGGCTGCTGCCGTAGGCGTATGTGTTAACGCATATATCCGGAAAAAAGAGGTGCAGCTTGAGAAAAAGCATCGTGAGAGAGCGGAGCAGGAGAGGATCGCGTCGGAACTTTCCATGGCGAACCGTATTCAGGCGAGCATGCTGCCCGGAAATTATCCCGCGTTTCCTGACAGGACAGAATTCGATGTTTTTGCGACCATGGATCCGGCAAAGGAGGTCGGTGGAGATTTTTATGATTTCTTCCTGATTGACGACGACCATCTGGGACTCGTGATCGCGGATGTGAGCGGCAAGGGCATCCCGGCTGCGCTCTTTATGATGATCTCAAAGAGCCTTGTGAAGAACTGCGCGATGCTCGGAAGGTCCCCGGCTGAAATTCTGGAGACGACCAATGAGTCGATCTGCGCCAACAACAGGGAGGAGATGTTCGTCACGGTCTGGGTCGGAATCCTCGAGATATCGACAGGGAAGCTGACGGCCGCCAACGCGGGACATGAGTATCCGACAATCAAGAGGGCGGACAGCGGATTTGAGATCTATAAGGATAAGCACGGTTTTGTGATCGGAGGCATGGAGGGCATGATCTATAAGGAGTACACCATTGATCTGTCACCCGGCGATAAGCTGTTCCTCTATACAGACGGCGTGCCGGAGGCCACTGATCGGGAGAATCAGCTTTTCGGAACGGAGCGGATGCTTGCAGCCTTGAACTCTGCCCCGGAAGCCTCCCCGCAGGATATTCTGCGGAATGTCCGCAGGGCGGTGGATCTTTTCGTGCAGAATGAGGAGCAGTTCGATGACCTTACCATGCTGTGTATTGAATATAAGGGAGTTGAAGTGCCGGAGAGTGCTGAAGCTGACATTTGCTAATAAGCGGATTTTATACTATTGCGGCAAGAACGCCGAAGCGTTCTTGATTCAAAAACTACAGAGGAGACAGAATGATGGAAGAAAAGAGAAGCCTGACCGGAAAAGAAAAAGCCTCGTATGGCCTCGGAGCGGTCGGAAAAGACATGGTGTATATGCTCTCAGCCAGCTATGTCCTGTACTATTTTCAGGATATCTGCGGCGTGAGCGCAGTTGCGATGGGTATTATTCTTATGGCGGCCCGCGTGTTCGACGCGTTCAATGACCCGATCATGGGAGTTATTGTCGCGAAGACCAGGACCAGATGGGGCAAGTTCCGCCCCTGGCTCATGATCGGCACAGTCACGAACGCGATCGTTCTGTGTCTGATGTTCGCCGCCCCGCCGTCAATGAGCGGCAGCGGCCTCGTCGCCTACGCAGCCATCACCTATATTCTCTGGGGCGTCACCTACACGATGATGGATATCCCATATTGGTCAATGATCCCTGCCTTCACCGAAGGCGGAAGCGAGAGAGAAGGACTCACAACGCTGGCCCGCTCCTGCGCAGGTGTCGGTTCAGCCATCATCACGATCATCACGATGATTAGCGTGCATGCGCTCGGTGCCAGATTTGCCAAAGAGGGCGACAACGCCCAGATGCTTGAGCGGATCGGCTTCAAGTATTTTACAATCATCGTCGCAATCCTCTTCGTGGTCTTTATCGTGCTCACCTGCGTGAATATCCGCGAGAAGTCTACAGTTGACATGCAGACGGCATCGATCGGGCAAATGTTCCGCGCCCTCGTCCAGAACGATCAGACCATGACCGTTGTTGTGGCTATTGTCCTCATAAACACCGCGATGTATATCACATCCAATCTGGTCATCTATTTCTTCAAGTACGATTTCGGCGGCACAGGCTGGTACAACTCCTACACCCTGTTCTCGACCTTCGGCGGCGGTATCCAGATCCTTGCCATGATGCTGTTCTACCCGCTGCTTCGAAAGTTCGCGACCAGCATCAGGATCTTCTTTATCTGCCTGACGATGGAGATGATCGGCTACGCTGTGCTGCTGGTTCTTGCGTTCACAAGTATGTCCAATGTGTTCCTGCTGTTCATTCCGGGCTTCTTTATATTTGCAGCCAGCGGCATGCTGAATGTCCTGACGACGGTCTTTCTTGCAAATACAGTCGACTACGGTCAGCTTAAGAACGGCAGAAGAGATGAGAGCGTGGTCTTCTCCATGCAGACCTTCGTCGTCAAGCTGGCCAGCGGCGTCGCGGCACTGATCGCCTCGATTGCGCTATCAATTTTCTCGCTCAGCAATGAGGCAACGACTGAAGCGCAGCAGACGGTCGACTTCTCCGAGAGCGTATCCGCGGCTTCGAAAGCAGGTCTTCGCATGACGATGACGATCCTGCCGATCATTGGACTGTTCGTTGCGTTCTTCTGGTTCAGGAATAAGTATATTCTGACCGATGAGAAGGTTGCGGAGATTGCGGAGCAGCTGAAAGCAGAATGATATATAAGTTATATTTCCTAGATCTCAGTCGACTTGGCAGTATCTTTATTAACCTGTCAATATTCAACTGCCAAAGACTGATAGAGGTCAACTTACAGAACGTGGCATTGAGCCGAGATGACTGCCCGGCATCCTTCTTGCACGACCGATGTGCGACCAACGCCCACTATCGCTAAAAAAAGGCTGTGAAGAAACGAATTAACGTTTTTTTCACAGCCTCTTTTTGTATTGAGCTTTCTCTCTACTTGTAAAATAATCACGCGAAAAGTACCCAAATCACCGAAACAGTCATGTGAAACCGTACCCATTACGTGTACTCCGCCGGCACCTCGATCACCATATCGCCGACCGGGAAGGTCACGCACGGATGAATATTGTCTGTTACACGGTCGGAATAGCGGCGGCTCTCGTTCTCTTCCGGAGCGAAGTAGTCACCGGAGATGACCTTGGAGCGGCACCAGCCGCACTCGCCTGCCCGGCACCTCGACGGAGCTACGATGCCTGCGCGCTCTATAGCTACGAGTATGGACTCCTCGCTGCTGGCCGGGATCGTGTACTCGTTCGGGCCCTGGCGGATGGTCAGCGTGAAACACTTGCCAGCCGCGCCTTCCGGATATCCCGGAATCTCGGATATGTCTTTGGCGACGCCCATGATCTCCCTGCGGATGTACTTTTCCGGAAGCTCAAGCTTCGGAAGTTCGGACTCGAGGAAGCGGTACATAGCTCTGGGACCGCAGACGAACACACTGTACTCCTCCGGAGCCAGCCTCTTTATGAGGTCGGCTGTAATGAAGCCGTGCTCATAGCATTCCTTCTCTTCGTCGGAGAGTACGTGGAGAATTTTGATCTTGTCGCAGGAGGCAGCCAGCTCCTCGAGCTCCTCCTTGAAGAGGATCGAATCTTCGGTACGGTTTCCGAACAGGATGGTCAGATTGAAGTCCTCGGTTCCGTCAGCGATAGCTTTGGCCATGGAAAGGAACGGCGTGATGCCGCTGCCGCCGGCGAGTGCGATGACGCTTTTCGCGTCCCGGAGGTCTTCATAGTAGAAATTGCCCTGAGGACCGGAGGCGGTGAACTCGTCTCCGACGGCTGCATTTGCAAGAAAATAGTCGGCTGCAAATCCGTCCGCCTTGGACTGCACTGTAATCGCCAAAGTGCCCTCGAGGGCTTCCTTCGGAGAGGAGCAGATGGAGTACGGCCGGGAGACGAAGCTCTCGCCGATCTTCATCTTGAGTGATATATACTGGCCTGCCCTGAAGTAAGCGAGAGGTCCGCCGTTCTTAGCCTTGAAAATGTATGTCTTTGAGGCTGCTTCCGGATGATCGATGATCTCTGCGATGACAAGCTTCTGATAGTCAGGGTGAAGAAGCTTTGCTTTTTTGTTGATCGGGTAGTCGGCGGTGATCTCATTTGCAGGAGCCGCCTGAATATAATCCTCCCTGACTTTGGACATATTCTTGAATTTCAGCATGTCGAGCGGACCGATAAGTCCGACTTTTACGTTTACTGCCATGAGCTTAACCTCCTTCCTCTCGAAGATCTTTGAGCGCAAGCCGCGCCATCAGCCTGCCGCAGACGTAGGCGGAGCTGTAACCGTCGCCTCTGGGACCCGCCGCGCCGATCGGCCGGAGTCCCTTGATCGGATAGTCGGAACTCAGCATCATCATGCGGGCCATCATGCCGTCCCAGTCGGCGGTCTCGTATCCGTAGACCGAGCCTTCCGGCGTTCCGAGGTATCTTGCAAATGTCCACGGAGTCGCCACGCACACCTCCTCTATGTAGGGCTCGATGTCGATGCCTGCCTGTTCTTTCAGCATCCGAATGAACTTCTTTGCGTACAGGTTCTTGTACTTTACATATTTTTCGGTCTTTAAGCGGCTCCACTCCTCGGGACCTCCCATCGAAGTGAAGAAACCGACCGACGTTCCGGCAGGGGAGGCATCGGGATTTACGATGTTGCTGCACAGGAAGATCGTGAAGTCGTTCTTCTTGTAGCCGCCGAGCAGGTTCTTATATTCCACGGCCGAATCCGATGTGCCCGCCAGGAAGATACAGTAGTCCTTGATGCCCAGCTCCTCCGCGGATTTGTTCAGACCGACATAGACCGTGTACATGCGGGCGCTGTAGTTGTGATTTCTGGCGGTCGAGAGCTTTTTCTCCCTCTCGGGGATGAGCTCTTTCGGCATCATTTTGGCGTAGATGATGTCGGGGTTGATATTGGCAAGCACATAATCACACTCGATAATGCCGGACGTCGTGCGGACGCCGCACAGGCGGTCGCCGTTGAACAGGAACTCCTCTGCCCGGCAGTTGTACCAGACCTCGCCGCCCAGCTCGCGGAAGCGCTCAATCATGGCGTTGCTGATCTCATGGGACGTGTGGGCCGGGATGTAGGCAGCTTTGGCGACGTATTTCATGAACATGTTGCAGTAGTGGATGAAAGCCATGCGCTCCATGTCGATTCCGAGGTAGCCCCAGTAGGTCGACATGATGTCCTGGCACTTTTTCGGGATCTTCATCGCGTCCCAAACCTTCTTCACAGGGTAGGCCCCTGTCCTAAGGAGGTTGGGGTACTCTTTTTTGAGGACTTCGGAGTCCGCGTGGCCGTTCGAGCTGCTGATGTAGGCCGTGCCGGCCATGATCTCATTGAGGAGCTCGAAGTATTCCTCCATTTTCGGTCTCGAACCCGGGACGTAGTATTCCATCTTGTCTATAAAGTTTTCGACGCCGAACGGCATGGAGACATCCATGGGCGTGCCGTCGGTGTATTTGCTGATGATCCGGAAGCAGTCCGGGACCTGCCTCCAGTCGACTTTGACCCCGTAGTCGTTCATCATCTGCCGAATCTCGCCCGGGTCGTCCTCTGTGCCTATATCGCAGAGCTCGTGCAGCGACGGTTCGAATTCAAACCGGCCGCGAACAAAGCTTGTGGCGCAGCCTCCCGGCAGATTGTGCTGCTCGATGAGCAGGACCTTCTTACCTTCTGTGGCACAGTGCAGCGCGGCGGACAGACCGGCGTTGCCTGCACCGACAACGACAATGTCTACGTGTTTGTTCATGTGGGTATCACCTCCGATTTGTGCAGCCGATACGGCGCGTATGGATAAATTCTGCCGTTTTCTATGTAAGATTTTCTGTTGTTTGTTTGTGTGCGAGACGGCAGATCGGTACCTGAACAGGGACGATAAAGAAAGTATCTTTAACTAATTATCGAACAATTGTCAGAATAAAACAAGCCCGGGTTTTATAATTTGCTAAAACACATGACTCCCGGAAACAGTTCAGACAGGATGTTCCTGTGATTCGCTTCCGGCAGCAAAGCAGCCGGCAAATATTACTTGTAATTTTTTAAGGTTGTGCTAAACTGTTAGTGACAATTAAATAGGGGTGCTGGAGCGCTAAGTCCGGCTGAGATCAGGAAAACAGTGACCTGAGACCCATTGAACCTGTTGGATAATGCCATCGAAGGGATATATTTGAGAACTGTTTTGAGCAGTCTATTATGAGCAGATATGTCTATGTGGCGTATCTGCTTTTTTCGTTGGCCTTAAACCGGGGTGCGAAGGTGTATCGCTCATTTTTGAGGTGCTTCTTCGGAATGACATCAATGCTGCTGTTAATTAAGGAGGACAACGCAATGCTTGGAAAATGTCTTGATAACGTGAGAAAAAATGTACCGCTTGTTCACAACATCACCAATTACGTAACTGTAAACGATGTCGCTAATATACTGCTGGCATGCGGCGGAAGCCCGATCATGTCAGATGAATCGGAGGACGTGGAGGATATCACCTCGATCTGCGGCGGACTTAATATCAATATCGGAACGCTGAACAAGAGCAGCATAGAGGGGATGTACCGCGCGGGAAAGAGAGCCGCGGAACTCGGACATGTGATCCTGCTCGATCCGGTAGGCGCAGGCGCGTCAAAGCTTCGCACAGATACCGCAGTCGGCCTTATGGATGCGATCAGCTTTACAGTCATTCGCGGCAACATCTCTGAAATCAAGACGCTCGCCCTCGGCAGCGGAACGACCAAGGGCGTGGATGCCGATATGGCGGATGCCGTGACCGAGGAAACGCTGGATGGCGCTGTGAATTTTGTAAAGAGCCTGGCCGAGAAGACCGGATCGATCATCGCGGTCACGGGAGCCATCGATCTTGTCGCAAATGCGGATAAATGCTTTGTCATAAGGAACGGCCGCCCTGAGATGGGAAAAATCACCGGCACAGGATGCCAGCTCTCAGGCATGATGACGGCTTTCGTTGTTGCCAATCCGGACAATCAGCTGGAGGCAGCGGCTGCCGCGGTCTGTGCCATGGGCCTCGCCGGAGAGATCGGCTGGGGAAATATGCAGGAAGGCGACGGAAATTCAACATACAGGAACCGCATAATAGACGCTGTCTTCAACATGAATGGATCTCTTCTTGACAGAGGCGCAAAATATGAGATCAGGTAACAGCTGACATCATAGATGAACGGTGGCATAAAAATAAAATGCAGTATAAAAAGCGGCATACGAAATAGAAGTGGCATACGAAATAAAAAAGGTATACGAAATAAAAGGTGACTGAAAAGATGAAAGCAGAATATAAGGATAAACTGGCAGAGTATCTGCGGCTTTATGCAATCACGGACCGGCATTGGCTTGGGGACCGCAGCCTCACAGACGTGGTGCGGGAGAGTCTTGACGGCGGGGTCACATTCCTGCAGCTTCGGGAGAAAGACCTGGACGATGAGCATTTCTATGAGGAGGCGGTGCGCCTTAAGACAGTCGCTGAGGAGTACGGAGTTCCTTTTATCATCAATGATAATGTCGACGTCGCTCTGAAGTCAGATGCCGACGGTGTCCATGTCGGGCAGAACGACATGGAGGCAGGTGACGTGAGGGCCCTGCTCGGACCGGATAAGATCCTCGGTGTTTCTGCCCAGACCGTGGAGCAGGCCATTCTTGCCGAGAAGCGCGGAGCGGATTACCTCGGTGTCGGCGCGGTCTTCCCGACCGGTTCCAAGGATGACGCAATAGAAGTGCCGCACGAGACACTGAAAGCTATATGCGAGGCCGTCTCGATCCCGGTCGTGGCTATAGGAGGCATCACCTGCGCCAACACAAAAGAGCTCGCCGGCAGCGGGATCTGCGGCATATCCGTGATCAGCGCGATTTATGCCGCGAAAGATATCCGCGGGGCAGCGGAGGAGTTGAAAAGAGCGGTCTCGGAGATGCTGAAGAAGTGACGGGTGAAGTATGGATATAACTAAAATTAAAGGCGTAATTTTCGATGTCGACGGAGTTCTGCTGGATTCCATGTCCATCTGGACCGACCTCGGTGCCAGATATCTAAGGAGCCTTGGCAGGACGCCGGAGGCGGGGCTCGCGGAAATCCTTTTCTCCATGAGCATGGAGCAGGGAGCGGCATATCTGAACGAGAGATATGACCTTGGACGGGAGCAGAGTGAGATCATGGAAGGCCTTGAGGATATGCTTCGCGACTTCTATTTTTACGAAGTCAAGGCGAAGCCGGGGGCGGAGGAGCTGCTTAAGTGCCTGAGTGACGCTGGGGTGAAAGTGGTCGCTGCGACGTCAAGCCCGAGAGAACACATCGAACGGGCTCTTTCGCGAAACGGGCTCCTCGGCTTTATCGACAGGCTGTTCACTGTCGCCGAGGTGGGCGTAAGCAAGCACGATCCGGAGATTTATCATCTGGCATCGGAGTACATGGGGACAGTTCCCGGTGAGACGTATGTGTTCGAGGATTCGCTCTACGCGCTCGAGACTGTAGCCGGGGCCGGCTATCACACGGTCGGTGTGTTCGACGCGGCCGGGGAGGCGGACCAGGAAGGCCTCAGGGATAAGTCTGAGATATATATTAAAAATCTTGGAGAATTTATCGATGGAGCCAACTTTTGAAACTGCCGGGTATAGGCAGGTGGTAGTTATAGAAGGTAACGGATGCACCACACAGCCGGGCATCCTTACAAGCGGCAGGTCGGGGGCACCACTTCCTGTCGCTATATAAAAGTGAATGCTTTACAGAAAGGAGAATAAATGACATGAAAAAAGCATTGACAATCGCCGGATCTGATTCGAGCGGAGGCGCCGGTATTCAGGCAGACATCAAAACGATGACCATGAATGGGGTATATGCCATGAGCGCAATTACAGCTCTCACGGCGCAGAATACCACCGGCGTTTCAGGTATACTTGAGGTTTCTCCGGATTTTCTCACAAAGCAGCTGGATGCTGTTTTTGAGGATATCTTCCCGGACGCCGTCAAAATCGGTATGGTTTCCTCATCGGAACTGATCCGGGTCATCGCGGACAGCCTCGCGCGCTACCGGGCAGCCAACATAGTTGTGGACCCGGTCATGGTGGCAACCAGCGGCGCGCGGCTCATCGAAGATGAAGCCATTGATACTCTTAAATCAAGGCTGCTGCCGCTGGCGACAGTCGTCACTCCAAACATACCTGAAGCGGAGATCCTGGCTGATATGACCATCACGGATGAGGCCGGCATGGAGAAAGCTGCCGGGACCCTCTATGAGCGTTACGGCTGCGCCGCGCTTGTAAAGGGCGGTCACAGAATCAATGATGCCAATGACGTCCTCTTCGCATCTCCGGACCGGGGCCCGGTGTGGTTCAGGGGCAGAAGGATCGACAATCCGAATACACATGGAACAGGCTGCACACTTTCAAGCGCAATTGCTTCCAATCTTGCTAAGGGTTACTCTCTGGAGGAATCTGTGGAGCGGGCTAAGGAATATCTTTCGGGCGCGCTCGCTGCCATGCTTGATCTCGGAAAGGGATTAGGACCACTTGCGCACAATTTTGCCATCCTGTGAGAGAGGTATGATATGGAAATGGATACAAAGCAGAAATTTGACGGCTATGCAGCACAGTATGATGAGTGGTTCATGAAAAATGATAAGCTTTTCACCAGCGAACTCAGACTTTTTATGAAAGTTCTCGGAGACATCACGGGAAAACGTATTCTCTCCGTTGGGTGCGGCAGCGGGCTCTTCGAGAGTTATATTGACTGCTCGGGCGTAGAGGGAATCGAGCCGTCGCGCGACATGGGCGAGATCGCTGTAAAGCGCGGCGTGAATGTCATAAAGTTCGGACTAATCGAAGATGTGGATCTTCCGGACGACAGCTACGATATCATTTATTTCAACGGAAGCTCGAGCTATATTGAGGACCTTGCGCCGGTATACGGAAAATGTCGGAAAGCCCTGAAGGAGGGTGGTCGGCTGATACTTCTGGATGTGCCCAAGGAGAGCGCGTTCGGCTTCATGTACCTTCTTGGCAAGGCTCTCGGCACCTATGACCATGAGTACCTTGCGGATGCCATGCCATCTCTTCCGTATCCGCTCGCGCTGGCTTCTTCCGGCGTGTGGCACTCGACTGAGGAGAAGATCAATGTGCTGAAGGGGCTGGGATTTGCAAAATTCTCATATTATCAGACCCTCGTAAAAAATCCTCTCTACACCAACGAAGAGGCGGAGGAGGTCATCCCGGGCTATAAGAGCGGCGGATACGTGGCTATTATCGCTGAGAAGTAAATACTGTGAATACTCCGCTTCGAAGCGGCGCAGGGATCCGGGATGGAATTGTGGCATGACGCTGACCCGGATCCCGTGTTTTGTTTCGAGGGAGAAACTCGAAAAATGTGTAAGGAGAGCGAATTTCGTGGAGGATATGATAAGAAGTAAAGAAAATGATGCCGGGAGGAAAAATTTCTCATCCGTTTTATATGAGAAGGCAAGGCCGCTGTGGGCAGAGAGCGCAGAGAAGAGTTTTGTCAGATCAATGGCTGACGGAACTCTGGCATCGGAGCGTTTTCGCGTGTATATGCTGCAGGATTATCTTTATTTGCACGACTATATTGATATTCTAAAGCGCATACGCGGATATGCTGAGGATACCGGACTGGAAGACTTTCTGGATTCTGTCATCAGGGAGACGGAGAATGAGCTTTACAGAATGCACATTCCAAGCATGAAGCGCATCGGCATTGATGATGAAGAGATCCGGAACTGTGCCTTGATGCCGGAATTCAGGAACTATATTGACTACATGAGAGAGCAGCTGGATGACAAGGGCCTGCTGGCCGGACTGACGGCGCTTCTTCAGTGCTCATGGAACTATGCGTATGTGGCGCAGCTTCTGACGGAGAGGTATCCGAATGAGATTGCCGCCTCCTCCTACAGGAGCTGGTTCGAAGCCTATACCTGCGCAGAGTACATTCTTGCCAATCAGAACTGGATCGACGTGCTCGACGCGAAGACCGCCGATATCGGCAGAGAGGCTGCCGAAGACCTTGCAGATATATTTGTGACGTGCGCAAGGTATGAGAACAGTCTGTGGGATGCGCTGCTAAAGACATCTGACGTGCAGGGGGGCATGAGATAATCCTCCGGGATGTGCTGAAAAAGACTTCTGGCGTGTAGGGGGTATGAGATAATCCTCCGGGATGTGCTGAAAAAGACTTCCGGCGTGCGCAGGGTGTGAGAACAGTCTCCGGGACATGATGCAAATGATGATAAGGCCGGGATATTTGAGAAACAGCAAAAAGTAATACGATGTCTGAAGTCTCCTGCATTGAGAAATAGCGGGGAAGGTGCTATGATGTGAATTGTAGCTTTATAGCTTCTTCAGAAAGGGATGCTGACATGTTTGAAATTTTTGTTGATTCCGGGGCAAATATCCCGGCTGTATTTGTTGAAAAATATGACATCAATGTGATTGCTTTTATAAATATTGTCGACGGGCGAAAGGTGCCCGGGTTTGAGAGCGGGCTGTCTCTTGAGGAGGAGAGAGCCAGAGGTAAGGAGTATTACGATGCCATCCGCGGCGGCGCGGAGGTCAAGACTTCTCTCATCAACAGCGAGGAGTTCCGCGAGCATTTTGAGCCTGTCCTTAAAGAGGGAAAGGATCTGCTTTATATTTCTCTCAGCAGCAACATCAGCGGTACTTTTAACGCTGCTCGTATTGCAGCGGAGGAGCTTCGAGAAGAGTATCCGGAGCGTGAGATCGGGTTGGTGGATTCCCTCAATGCGTCTCTTGCCCAGGGAATTCTTGCAATCTACGCCCGTGAGCTGCAGGATAAGGGATACTCACTGACTGAGATTGCTGACGTTCTGGCAGAGACCGCCCACAGCATGAACGGTACATTCACGGTCGATGATTTGAAATACCTGGCCCGCACAGGCCGTCTCCACGGCGCGACGGCGGTGGTCGGCAACCTGCTTAAGGTGAAGCCGATCCTCTGCGGCAACCGCGACGGATTTATTGTGCAGCACTGCCTGAAGAGGGGAAGGAAAAAGTCTCTGAACGCCCTGATCGATTTTGTGTGTGATAACATTGTCGAGCCTGAAAAACAGATTCTCGGTATCGCCCATGCGGACGCCTATGAAGACTCTCTGTATGTGATGAATGGGATTATGAGCCGTGTGAAGGTCCGGGATTTTATCAATACGTCCTACGATTTCTGCACCGGGTCCCATGTCGGGCCGGAGACGATCGCTCTGTTCTTTATCGGATATGACCGCGAGCTTCAGGGAAAGCTTGTCGATGAGAATCTTAAGGAGAAGAGAATATTTGATATGTTATGATTATAACGTTCGACATATAGGTATGAAGTGACGGGGAGGGCAGCCGCCTGGCGGCGCCTCTCCGTTTTATATGTTCGTAAGCTGATAGGGTTTTACTGCTCCGGGAATTTGGCCGGTGCCAACGGACATTTTCCGCTGAGACAGGAACGTTGCATAAACATACGAGATAATGAATATTTATGCAAATGACTTTTGGCGGAAGACTGAGCCCGTAAAACGCGTGTTTCAACCGAAAATGCAAAAAATCAGATGAAAAAAAGCAGAAAAAGAGTGCCGTGAGTGGTAAAGCTGTGATTGACAATATAAAAATATGTATCTATACTAAATAAGTCCGCGAGGACGCTATTGGCAGCGGTCTCCCGGCACTTATGTATAATAGGAGGATATTATTATGAAGAAGAAACTTATGGCAGTCCTCGTGGCAGCAGGCATGGTCGTATCTATGGCAGCCTGCGGCGGCGCTTCATCTGAGAGCCAGACAGCCGCTCCGGCAGCTGAGACAGTGGAGTCTTCCGAAGCTGAGGCAGGTGAGCTTACTACTGTTACACCCGGCAAGCTCACAATGAGCACCAACGCAGCATTCCCGCCGTATGAGATGACAACAGACGACGGCAAACTTGAAGGAATTGATATCGAAGTTGCAGGCGCGATCGCTGAGAAGCTGGGCCTTGAACTTCAGGTAGATGATATGGACTTTGATGCTGCCCTTCTCGCTGCACAGCAGGGCAAGAGTGATATCGTTATGGCAGGCGTCTCCGTCACAGAAGAGCGTCAGAAGGTCATGGAGTTCTCCGACTCCTACGCAACAGGCGTTCAGGTCATCATCGTCAAGGAAGGTTCAGACATCCAGTCTGTCGAGGATCTCGAGGGCAAGATGATCGGAACACAGCGCGGCACAACAGGCAACCTTTACTGCACAGATGATTACGGCGAAGATCACATCACATCATACGACAATGGTCTTACAGCGGTCCAGGCTCTGAACAACGGTCAGGTTGACTGCGTTGTTATCGACAAAGAGCCGGCAACAGCTTTCGTCGGTGCCAACCCGGGTCTTGTGATCCTTGACACAGAGTATACTTCTGAAGACTATGCAATCGGTATGGCTAAGGGCAACACAGCACTGCTCGACGCTGTGAACGCAGCGCTCGCAGAGCTTCAGGCAGACGGCACAGTAGACGCTATCGTTGCTAAGTATATCAAAGCGGAATAATAATTATTCCTATAAGCAATAATAGAGCCCGTTACCGGTAAAATTAAAAATGGTTTCGATTCCGGATCCAATGCTGGTTGCGCGGGCGTTGGATCCGGTTTTCGTTCTGCCTCCCGAAGGCAGCGGGACGTGCCGCGGCATGCTGTCGGTCCGGTTAGCGGAGCGGGAGATCCGGTGTGGAACGACCGGTAGGATCAATTATTAGAAAGGACGGTTCGGAAAATTGGCTGAGTCTTATGAAACGCTCTCACAGCTCCTTGCCAGTGGGGAGAAGCTGAGCTTTACACAGAGCTTCTTCGTGAAGTTCTATCAGGCATTTTTATATAATGACCGATGGATGCTTTACCTTAACGGAGTTGCGACGACGCTGCTGGTAACTGCATTTGCATTAATATTCGGTATTCTCCTGGGCACATTCGTGGCCCTTGTCCGTACGGCTCACGACCAGCAGAGATCAAAGAAGAATATTCTGCTCGGATTGTTAAATCTTATTTTCAAAATTTATGTAACGATCATCCGCGGAACTCCGATGATGGTCCAGCTGCTCATCATGGGAATGGTCGTGTTCTCGAGCAGCCGAAACTTTACATTTGTAGGTACACTGACCCTGGGCATCAACTCCGGCGCGTATGTCTCCGAGATCATCCGTGGCGGCCTCATGGCTGTCGATTCGGGGCAAATGGAAGCCGGTCGAAGCCTTGGTCTCAACTACATGACGACGATGATATATATTATCATCCCGCAGGCAATCAAGTCAGTACTTCCCGCCCTGGGCAATGAGTTCATTATCCTTCTCAAGGATACGTCGCTCATCACCGTCATCGGCGGCAAGGAGCTTCTGTATGCAGCCCAGGGTATCATGAACCGTACATATGAGGCTATGTTCCCGCTGCTCATCACAGCGATCATCTACCTCATCCTGGTCATGATCTTTACATACCTGCTCGGTATATTCGAAAGGAGGCTGAGACAAAGTGATCGACGTTAAGAACCTTCAGAAAAGATTTGGAGACCTTGTTGTCCTTGATGGAATCGACCTGAAAGTCGATCCGGGCGATGTGATCGTTCTGGTCGGGCCTTCGGGCTGCGGCAAGTCCACATTCCTCCGCTGCCTCACTCACCTTGAGGAGCCGACCGGCGGTCAGATCTTCCTTGACGGTAAAGAAGTCACTGACAGGGAGATCGACCATGTCCGTTCCAGAATGGGAATGGTGTTCCAGCACTTTAACCTGTTCCCGCATATGACGGTCAAGAAGAATATTACATTTGCCCCGGTCAAGCTTCGCAAGATGACACAGGCTGAGGCGGACCAGAAAGCTATGGAGCTTCTTGACAGGATCGGTCTTGCTGACAAGGCAGACGAGTACCCGAACATGCTCTCCGGTGGTCAGAAGCAGCGTATCGCGATTGTTCGCGCGCTGGCCATGGACCCGGAGGTCCTGCTCTTCGACGAACCGACAAGCGCTCTCGACCCCGAGATGGTCGGCGAAGTTCTCGAGCTCATGAAGAAGCTTGCCAAGAACGGTATGACGATGGTGGTCGTCACTCACGAGATGGGCTTTGCCAAGGAAGTTGCCTCACGCGTGATCTTCATCGACAAGGGCAAGATCCAGGAGGATAAGCCGCCGCAGGAGTTCTTCGCCAACCCGGAGAATCCGCGCCTTCGCGATTTCCTGTCAAAGGTGCTTGTATAACGAATATTTTATATGAGATTTGTATGGAGCTGCCGCGGTATAAGCGGCAGCTTCTTTATTGACATATTTGGGGCAGTCGCTATCAATGAAATCAGCTTTTGTCGACTGAAGGCAGGAATGAAGGCATTCGGTCATCTTAGTTCGAAACGGCGTTACAACACTGCCCGGGTGATTTTGGAGGCAGTCGCTGTCAATGAAATGACCTTTTAGCGACTTAAGGTGGGAATCTGATATCAGTAAGTCATACGGTCGTCTAATATCAAAATCAAAGAAAGTGACTGCTTATTCAACTCAAATTATCTTTGGTTGAGCAGCGGATTTATCCAAAAGTGAGCTGATAATACTGCTTGGAAATCATAATTTGAGTCCCATATGGCACTGCGTATGTATGTTATTTCTCAGAATCTACTGCCGCTTTCTCGAGCATAAGGTTTTGGTTGTTGTGCACAGACAGGTTCAAAAACCTGCTGATTATTACGCCCCCCTTCAGCCGAGGTCTCGAACAAGTTAATAAGGTTTTTATTCGACAGACATATGATTTATGGTATTATTGATATGTAAAGGATTGTAATTAAAAAGAACTGAATCTTCTGTCTAAACTTCGATCAGCAGTGCAGTGATAATTACAAAAGGCAGAGAATGATCATCCAGAAAACCCAGGGAGGAAAATGACTATGAGCGAAAAGAAAACATTGCCGGGAAAAGACGGCAACAAGTATGTTCCGTATAGCGAGCGAAGCGGCGAGACATCAATCGTTTATTTCACAAGAGACCTTTCTCCGGAAGGCCTGAAGAAAATCTATGACAGGGTATCGGAAGGTCTGACAGGAAAACTGGCGGTCAAGCTTCACACAGGTGAGGCAAAGGGACCGAACATCATCCCGAGACCGTGGGTCAGAGCACTGATTGAGGACAAACTGCCGGGCGCGACAATTGTTGAGACCAACACCTACTATGAGGGATCCCGCTACACGACGGAGCAGCACCGTGAAACTTTAAAGGTCAACGGATGGACTTTCTGCCCGGTCGATATCACTGATGAGGACGGAGTTGCCACATTCCCGGTCGAGGGCGGCAAATGGTTCAAGGAGATGCATGTTGGAAAGAATCTCCTTAACTACGATTCTTTCCTTGCCCTGACCCACTTCAAGGGTCATGTCCAGGGAGGCTTCGGCGGATCCAACAAGAATATCGGTATCGGCTGCGCGGACGGAAGAATCGGCAAGGCTGAGATTCACACCACTCCGGGTCAGGATGATATGTGGGATATTAAGAAGGAAGAGCTAATGGAGCGCATCTCCGAGTCCACGAAATCTACGATCGATCATTTTGCCGGCCATATCTCCTATATCAATGTTATGAGAAATATGTCCGTCTCCTGTGACTGTGAGGGTCCGGACGCAGAGCCGGTCGTAACGCCTGACGTAGGCATTCTTGCTTCCAAAGATATCCTTGCGGTGGACAATGCCTGCATGGATCTCATCTACAATCTGCCGGACGGCGGCGGAAAAGCAATCATCGAGCGCGTCGAGACGAGACACGGCCTGAGGCAGCTGTCCTACATGAAGGAGCTCGGCATGGGCAACGACCTCTACAAGCTCATCGACATTGACAACGATGATAAGGAGATCACAGCAGCTGAGGCAGTCTGCGATGTGAGACCGGGTTGGACTCCGGACCGCTTCAACACATTCTATGGAAGAAATAAGAGGCGCGAGGATGCATGATGAGTCCCTGCCTATCATCTGGAATACGCTGCATATCAATCTGCGTCACACCTGAGGCATAGGGGAATACGCTGCATATCAATCTGCGTCACACCTGAGGCATAGGGGAATACGCTGCATATCAATCTGCATTACACCAGCGAAAAAATCACACACAATAAGGCTAAAGGGCTGTCACAAAGATGTGACAGTCTTTTTTATCTCAGTGGGGGAAGATCCCCGCTTCTGCTAGCAGCGGGAAAATCATTATCCTGCTCGTCTCAGTAGCGGGTTATAATCCCCCACTGAGATAAACGCTCCGCGAGGGCGCACTTGGTGCCCTGTGGGTAGAACGTCCGATGGACGTTCGCTTTTACCCGCAGGGCACGTAGGCGCCGACCGTAGCGAAGCGAAGACCGCAGGAATTCGATTGGGAATTATGTCAGCTGGCGCTGACCCGAATCCCGCGCCAAGTCTCGTGAGCGAGACTTGAACTTGCTGATGGATCTTTTAGTTTAGAAATTCATTGGAGAGAAGTCGGCAGTCGGTTCTGTGAAATAATGGACATATGAAGTGCCATATGAGACTCAAAACATGATATCCAGGCAGTATTATCAGCTCACTTTTGGCTAAATCCGCTGTTTATCCAAAGAAAATTGAGTTGAAGAAGCAGTCACCTTCTTTGATTCTGATATCTGATGACCGTATGACTTTCTTATATCAGATTTCTACCTTAAGTCGATAAAAGGTCATTTCCCAGATAGCGACTGCCCGCTTCTCCACTCGGGCAGTCTTGAAA
Organism: uncultured Lachnospiraceae bacterium; assembly: GCA_902788035.1. Taxonomy (GTDB): domain Bacteria; phylum Bacillota; class Clostridia; order Lachnospirales; family Lachnospiraceae; genus Chordicoccus. The sequence goes on from CADAIL010000016.1 coordinate 46,752, forward strand.
CGCCGTTTCGAATTAAGATGACTGAAAACCTTCATTCTTGCCTCCAGTCGACAAAAGCAGATTTCACAGATAGCGACTGCCCTCATCTCCACCCGGGCAGTCATGGAACGCCAGCCCGAACTAAGATGATTGAAAGCCTTCATTCATGCCATCAGTCGACAAAAGCAGATTTCACAGATAGCGACTGCCCGCAAAATCACCCTGGCAGTATTGAAACGCCGTTTCGAACAAAGATGACTGCCAGCCTCCGTTTTCGACCATCAGTCGATAAAAGGTCATTTCCAAGGCAGCGACTGCCCTCAAAGCCATCGGGCAGTCAACGAACGCGGCATAGACCCGGGGAGACTGCCCGCCGGCATGAGTTGCGTGAGAGAGAGAAATGTTGCGCCGCAAATATTGCACAGAAATCACGCCTTGTATTATAATGGCTAGACTAGATGATGAATTTGACGGATATGGACCCGGCTTGGCGGGACGGTGAAATCAATAGATGCGCCCCCGGCCTGAAGGTCGGTATATATCACAGTGTGAGATGACCCCCGCCTCTATAGGCGGTGGGCAACAGACAAGTCTCGCGAGTAAAACTTGTTTGTAAAGGTTGACCGCAGATGCGGACAGCAGGGAAGGAGCAGACTATGATTGGTGCCAGGGCGCTTGTGAAATGTCTTGAATTGGAAAACGTTGAAGTGGTCTTCGGATACCCCGGGGCGGTCATCTGCCCTGTCTTCGACGAGCTCGATAAGAGCGGCATAAAAGTCGTCCTTGTCCGCCAGGAGCAGAACGCGGCCCATGAAGCCAGCGGCTACACCCGCATTTCTAGGAAACCCGCGGTCGCGATCGCGACGTCGGGTCCCGGCGCGATGAACCTTATGACCGGTATCGCAACGGCCTACGCGGATTCGATCCCGATGGTCTGCATCACGGGCCAGGTCGATTCGAAGCTCATGGGAACGGACGGTTTTCAGGAGACGGACGTGGCCGGCGCCGTTGAGTCATTTGTTAAATACAGTTATATCGTGCATGATTCAAATGACATCCCGCGCATCATGAAGGAAGCCTTCTATATTGCCCGGACGGGGCGTCCCGGACCGGTGCTTATTGACCTGCCGCTCGACATGCAGCTTGGTGAGACTGACGATTTTTCCTATGAGGAGAAAGTGCAGCTCCGGACGTATCGCCCGACCGTCAAGGGACATCCGCTCCAGATGCAGAGAGTCCTCGATGCCCTGGCAGAAGCAAAAAAGCCCCTCATCATAGCGGGCGGAGGCATCCATCTGGCAGGCGCTGTGCCCATATTCCGTGAATTTATAAAAAAATACCGCATCCCGGTCGTGTCGACCATGATGGGAATCTCCACTCTTCCGACGGAGGATCCCCTGAACTTTGGTATGGTCGGAAATAACGGTCACGCGTTCGGCAACATAGCGATGCGCGACTCGGACCTCATCATCATGGCAGGTGCCCGCGTCGCTGACCGCACGATCCGCGACCCGATGCTGATCGAGAGAAAGACTCTGGTCCACATCGATGTGGATCCTGCTGAGATCGGAAAGAACGCAGGCCCGACAATTCCGCTCGTCGGCGATATCCGCCACGTGCTGAAAGATTTCTGTGAGAGGGAACCGCAGATCCACTATGATGATTGGATCAATTATCTGATCGGGGCAAGAAATTCCTGGATGCGTGACTTCAAAGCCAGAAAAATCCCGAAGGGCATCGACCCGGAGCGGTTCATGAGAGCTCTCTCACAGGCCATGGACGATGACGCCGTCTATGTCTCAGATGTCGGCCAGAATCAGCTCTGGTCCTGTTCCTACGTTGTGATCAGGGGCGGTCGCTTCATGACGTGCGGAGGCATGGGAACGATGGGCTATGCCCTTCCGGCTGCGATCGGAGCGAAAATCGCAGCGCCGAAACGACAGATCGTCGCCGTATGCGGCGACGGTGCCTTCCAGATGACAATGATGGAACTTGCGACAGCCAGACAGTACGGAGTCACGGTCAAGCTGGTCATCATAAAGAACGGCACACTCGGACTGGTGCATCAGTACCAACATTTCCGCTACCATGACAGGTTCAGCGCAACGATTCTTGAGGGGGATCCGGAACTTGTGTATTTGGCTAAGGCTTATGGGATGGGATATTTGCACCTTGAAAAAGGAACTGACACAGATTCGGTGATCGAAGCATTCCTCAAGGATCCGGATGAATCCATGATCCTCGAGTGCGAAGTCGACCCGGACGCTCTTGCATGAGAAAGGAGGAAGCCATATGAAACGGATATATTCAGTCCTTGTCGAGAACCGGGCAGGTGTACTCTCTAAAGTGGCTGGCCTCTTCTGGAGAAGATGTTTTAATATCGAGTCGCTGGCTGTAGGCGAGACGGATGACCCGAATGTTTCAAATATGATCATCGTCAGTTCCGGGGACGGACACATCCTGGAACAGATTGAGAAGCAGCTCAACAAGAAGATCGACGTCATCAAGGTCAAGACATTTGATGAGTCGGAGAGCGTCAGCCGTGAGCTCATGCTCGTTAAAGTGCGCTATTCACGTTCGAACCGAAAGGATCTGATCGAGATCTGCCAGCTCATGAGAGCGACGGTCATAGATCTCTCGGACAGCATGATGACGATTCAGTTCTGCGATACGCCGGAGAGAGTGGCTCTCTTTCTCAAGATGCTGAAGAATGTCAGGATCGTGGAGATCACAAGGACCGGCACGCTCGCTCTCACAAAGTGCATGGAGACGCCTGTGCCGACAGAGTGATATAAATCAGGAGATTTCTTATGTATTATCTTATTGATGAGAAACTCATACCGACATCACTGAAAATGTGCATGAAATCCGACAAGCCCTATGTTGCCGTGATGACGTCTGCAGAGTGGAAGGTGGAAAAGGACGCATTCCGGATGGGAATCGACCTCGATATCGAGTATGACCGGATCCACACAACGAAGGCGGAAGTCAACGTCGACTCGCTGACCGGAGGATTTACGATCCCTGACAAGATCAATGTGACGGAGCAGGATCACGAGTTCACATTTGCTCTTGATGAGAAGGGAATTGTTTTTATTGATGATGACGGGCTGGCTTCCCAGATCGTGACAGAACTCAAGCTGACCCGCAAATGGCGGCTGCCGAGCTTTGAGCGCTTCCTCTATGATTTTCTGAATAAAATCGTGTTCGGCGATCTGGCATATCTCGGAAATGTGGAGGATGAGCTTGCCGCACTCGAGGATAAGATCCTGGCCAGGAAGGCTGACAATTCAGTCATAGCTCGAATCTCGGAGCTGAGACGCGCTCTGCTCCGCCTTAGGACTCACTATGAGCAGCTTATGGACCTCAGTCAGGAATTCTATGAGAATGAGAACAACTTCTTCGCGGAACCGAACCTCCGCTATTTCGATATGTTCTCCGCCCGCGTGACCCGACTGCAGGCGATCGTCGGTTATCTGCAGGATTATTCTGTGCAGGTGAGAGAACTATATTCCTCAGCCATTGCAGTGGAACAGAACAATAACATGGCGGTCCTCACGATCGTCACTGTCGTTTTCACACCGCTGACAGTTCTTGTCGGCTGGTACGGTATGAACTTCAAATATATGCCGGAGCTGGAGTCGCCGATGGCCTACCCGATCGTCATTATCATTGCGTTTTTATCGATCGTCGGCGGCCTGCTTTACTTCAAGAGAAAGCACTGGCTGTAACTCTGCGAAGGCAAATGCATATGAGATCGTGTCAGCTGACGCTGACATGGGTATGCGCTCCCTTTTCGCGAGGGAGTCTTAAACAGCGGTAGAGCACGATTTTTGGAAAGGAGAAATGCGGTGCATCCCATCAGCACGGCATATGGGATGATCCGCAAAATATATTATGAAAATCCACGGACTTCAGAAAATGACACTGCTCGACTTCCCGGGGCGGGTGGCCTGCACGGTCTTTCTCGGACAGTGCGACTTCAGGTGTCCCTACTGCCACAACTTTGAACTTGTCACGGGGGAGGCCCCGCCGGTCATGAGCGAGGAGGAGCTGCTGGCTTTTCTCAGGAAGCGTCAGGGACTCCTGGACGGCGTTGCGATCACAGGCGGTGAACCGTGCCTGCATCCGGGGCTCTATGACATGCTCGGCCGCATCCGGGAGATGGGCTATGCCACAAAACTTGACACGAACGGAAATCATCCGGCGCTCCTTCACAGGATCCTCGATGCCGGTCTTGTCGACTATGTTGCGATGGATATAAAGAACAGCCCGGAGAAGTATGCGATTACTATAGGACGGGATACATTTGATTTGGCAAATGTCCGCGAGAGCATTCAGCTGCTCAAAGACAGCAGCTGCGATTATGAGTTCAGGACGACCGTCGTCAGGGAGTTCCACGAGGAGAGCGATTTTGAAGGAATCGGGAAGCTGATTGAAGGTGCTCCGAGGTATTTCCTCCAGGCTTTCACGGACCGGGACACAGTTCCCTTCGGAAATCTGCACGCGCCGTCGAAGGAGGAGCTTGTCCGATACGCAGAGATTGTCGGCAGATATGTCGGAGATGTGCAGATCCGGGGCGTTGACTGAATTGCACTGATTGCCTGGCACAGTGACTGTCTGCGTGCATATGGGTGCAGGAAAGTTTGGCTCTGCCGGTGATGGTGGTGAGTCACGGATCAGCGTGCGTATATGTGGTACGTGGACTTGTGTGTTTTGACAGATATTGAGGGTTCTACATATATATGTAAGAAAAACCACAATATATAGTGCTTTTGACGAAAATGAATAGAAGATATTGATTTTATCAAATCAGAGTGATAGTATTGTAACGGTCGCCGGACGGCGGCCGTTAACTTACGCGATAAGGCCGAACGTGCGGGGCGTGCTCGCACGAAGGCGCATGTGAGGCCAACGTACATCGAAGCGGCTATGCCGCAAGATGCGCGTCGCGCTGGGTGGGCGGCTTCAGCCCGCTTATCCGTAAACGGGCTTTGAAAGCTCATTTTCTGTTTTAGACCATATATTTCAGACAATTTTGAGGAGAGGACGAGATATGTACAAAGTTATTAAAAGAGACGGCCAGGTTGCTGAATTCGAGATCAGCAAGATCACGGATGCGATCACCAAGGCCTTTGATGCGTTGAACAAGCAGTATCATCCGAGCGTCATCGAGCTCATTGCGATCCACGTCACAGCGGATTTCGAGAGCAAGGTCATTGACGGTCAGATTAATGTCGAGAGTATTCAGGACAGTGTTGAGAAGGTCCTTTCCGAGGCCGGCTATGCGGATGTAGCTAAGGCATACATTCTCTACCGCAGACAGCGCGAGAAGGTCCGCAACGTCAACTCAGCTCTCCTCAATTACAAGGAACTCATTGACAACTATCTTCAGATCAATGACTGGCGTGTCAAGGAGAACTCCACGGTCACATATTCCGTCGGCGGCCTGATTCTTTCCAACTCCGGCGCGATCACAGCAAATTACTGGCTGAGCGAGGTCTATGACGACGAGATTGCCAAGGCGCACAGAAGCGCTGCCATCCACCTGCATGATCTCTCCATGCTGACAGGTTACTGTGCCGGCTGGAGCCTGAAGCAGCTCATCAAGGAAGGTCTCGGCGGCGTACCCGGAAAGATCACATCCTCCCCGGCATGCCATCTCTCCACCCTCTGCAACCAGATGGTCAACTTCCTCGGTATCATGCAGAATGAGTGGGCGGGCGCACAGGCATTTTCATCATTTGACACATACCTCGCTCCGTTCGTAAAAGTCGACAACCTCGACCAGCACGAAGTCAAGCAGTGCATCCAGTCCTTCATCTACGGCGTCAACACGCCGAGCCGCTGGGGCACGCAGGCACCGTTCTCCAACATCACACTTGACTGGACGGTCCCGAACGATCTGAAGAATCTCTCCGCGATCGTCGGCGGAAGAGAGATGGAGTTCACATACGGCGACTGCCAGAAGGAAATGGATATGGTCAACAAGGCCTTCATCGACATCATGATCGAGGGCGACGCCAACGGCCGCGGCTTCCAGTATCCGATTCCCACCTACTCCATCACAAGAGATTTTGACTGGAGCGAGACTGAGAACAACAAGCTTCTCTTCGAGATGACCGCAAAGTACGGCACGCCGTATTTTTCAAATTACATCAACTCCGACATGGAGCCGAGCGACGTCCGCTCAATGTGCTGCAGACTTCGCCTTGACCTCCGCGAGCTGAGAAAGAAGTCCGGCGGCTTCTTCGGTTCCGGCGAGTCCACAGGTTCCATCGGCGTCGTAACGATCAACATGCCGAGAATCGCTTACCTCGCAAAGGACGAGGAAGACTTCTACAAGCGCCTTGACAATCTGATGGATATCTCCGCTCGAAGTCTCAAGACCAAGAGAACGGTCATCACGAAGCTTCTTGAGCAGGGTCTCTATCCGTACACAAAGAGATATCTCGGAACATTCGACAACCACTTCTCGACCATCGGCCTGATCGGCATGAACGAGGTCGGTCTCAACGCCAAGTGGCTGCGCGCTGATCTGACGCACGAGGAGACACAGCAGTTCACGAGAGAGGTCCTCGATCACATGCGCGAGAGACTCTCCGATTATCAGGAGAAGTACGGCGACCTCTACAACCTTGAGGCGACACCGGCGGAGTCGACGACATATAGATTTGCAAAGCATGACAAGGAGCTCTATCCGGACATCATTACTGCAAATATGAACGGGACCCCGTACTATACCAACTCCTCTCATCTGCCGGTCGGCTACACAGAGGATGTCTTCTCCGCACTTGATATTCAGGATGACCTGCAGACACTGTACACATCCGGCACAGTCTTCCACGCCTTCCTCGGCGAGAAGCTCCCGGATTGGAAGGCAGCAGCCAACCTTGTCCGCAAGATTGCAGAGAATTACAAGCTGCCGTATTACACAATGTCCCCGACATACTCCGTCTGCAAGAATCATGGCTATCTGACGGGCGAGCAGTTCATTTGCCCGATCTGCGATCAGAGAACCGAGGTCTACAGCCGTATCACCGGTTACTACAGACCGGTCCAGAACTGGAACGACGGCAAGGCCCAGGAGTACAAGGATCGCCGCGTCTACAACATCGGCAGATCGAGACTGCTGCACAAGGGTCCGAACCCGGCTCCGGCACCGATTGTTCACAAGGAAGAGCCGAAACCTGAAGTCAACGTTGTCATGAACACGATCAGCGCGGCAGACAAGGAGAGTGCAGCGGCGGAGCAGGCAGCTCCGAGGGCAGCAGCGACTGCAGTCATTGAGAAACCGGCAGCAACAGGTACAAGGGCTATGCTCTTTAAGACACCGACCTGCCCGAACTGCAAGGCGGCAATAGCAATGCTCGACCGCGCGGGAGTATCCTACGACATCATTGATGCCAATGAGAACCCGGACCTGTGCGATAAGTACGGCATCATGTCCGCACCGACGCTGGTCCTCGCTGACGCCAACTCCTTTGAGAGATACAGAGGTGTCTCCGACATTAAGGGATGGCTGATGAATAGAAAGTAAATCGGAAACCATAAAAGGAGGCTGTGAAAAAACGTTAATTCGTTTCTTCGCAGCCTTTTTGAGTGGCAATGTTTTCGGTCGTGCGTTGGTCGTGCGTTGGTCGTGCGTCGCTCGTGCGTCGGTCGTGCGTTGGTCATGCGTTGGCCGTGCGTTGGCCGTGCGTTGGCCGTGCGTTGGTCATGCGTTGGTCGTGCAAGAAAAGTGGCGGGCAGTCATCTTTTCTCAATACAGCGTTTGGTGACTGCTTGGGTTTGTGGAAGGCAGTAGCTTTCGATGAAAACAGATATAATCAACTGAAAGCAAAAATGAAGGCGGGCAGTCATCAAAGTTCGATACGGCGTTTCGTGACTGCCCGGGAGTCAAGAAGGGCAGTGGCTTTTGATGAAAACAGATGTAATCAACTGAAAGCAAAAATGAAGGCGGGCAGTCATCTTAGTTCGAAACGGCGTTTTGTGACTGCTCGGGTGGTGAAGCGGGCAGTCGATATCAATGAAATGACCTTTTAGTGACTTAAGGCAGGAATCTGATATAAGAAAGTCATACGGTCATCTGATATCAAAATCAAAGGAGGTGACTGCTTCTTCAACTCAATTTTTCTTTGGCTCGGCAGCGGATTTAGCCAAAAGTGAGCTGATAATACTGCCTGGAAAGCTCGGCAGCGGATTTAGCCAAAAGTGAGCTGATAATACTGCCTGGAAATCTTGATTTGAGTCTCATACGGCACTGCATATGTATGTTATTTTGCAAGATTGACTGCTTGCGTTCGGTCGAGCAGCAGATTTAGCTAAAAACGAGCTAAAGTAACTGCCTATGGATTAGTATGATATTGATTTACCCGCTTGTAGAAGCGGGGCTCTTCCCCCACTGAGATAAAAGACTTTATGGTGAATGTCCGATACAGTTGCGCATGTAACCATCGAATCTTATAATTATGAAAGTCAGCAGAATATCGACGAAATACATCGTATAACCTGCTGAAATTCATAGAAAATGACAGATTCAGCAGATTATCAATAAAAAAGTGCGAAATGAACATAAATGTCACGCATATCACAGAATTCGTATTAAAGAAAAATGAGTGTTCGTATTACAGAAGAGTGAGTATTCAGATAAAAAAGAATGAGTATTCAGATGTGATACAAAATGTGATAACCGGAGTAGATCTTTTTTCGATATAGGAGATAAGGATATGACGAATGAAATACTTAACCAGGAAGATTATATTGAGCCTCGCTGTCTCCTGTGTGAGGAGCCCTATGGAGCGGAAAAGAGCGTGAGGTCCGTGCCGCAGATGCGGATTATTGATAAGATGAACGAGTATATGGCCAGACGGGACTATGAAGATGCTGAAAGGCATTTGCTCTACTGGCTCGAAGAAGCCCAACTCGGAAGAGACCTTCGAGGCCAGCTGATGCTCCGAAATGAGCTGACCGGTCACTACAGAAAGACGGGGGAGAGGGACAAATCCCTTGAAAATGCGGAAAAGGCCATAGAGCTGTTAGAGGAGCTTGAATTCGAGGGAACTATCAGCTCCGGCACGACCTACGTGAACGCCGCCACAGCTTACAACGCGTTCGGTGAGCATGAGCGGTCTATGGAGTTCTTTGAGAAGGCCCGGGTCGTATATGAGTCGTCGGAGCGGACGAATAAAGATCTGCTCGGCGGGCTCTACAACAATATGGCGCTGACCTGTGTCTCTCTGGGAAGATATGAGGAAGCCCTGCCCCTCTATGAATCTGCCATCAAAGTTATGGCAGATGTGCCGGACGGAAGGCTTGAGCAGGCCATAACCTACCTTAACATGGCGGACCTCTTTAGTGAGATGAAAGGTACAGAGGCGGCGGAGGCTGATATCTATGCGTGCCTGGATCAGGCATACGAACTCCTTAAGGACCCCAATGTTGCTGAGCCGGGCTATTATGCGTTCGTGCTGGAGAAGTGTGCGCCTACATTTTCCTACTACGGATACTTCGGTGCTGCGCGCGAATTCGAAAAACGTGCGGGGGAGATTTACGGTAAATCGTAATAGTTTTATTTATGTCAGCTCACGCTGACCTGAATCCCGCGCCAAGTCTCGCGAGCGAGACTTGAATGGACTTTGTGCATTTACTCGTGCCCAGGCATTTTTTCTGAATCACTAATTTATACCCGAAAGGGTATATATGTGCGCGCAATAGTGATATTTGCACCCTTACGGGTATAAAAGTGACAACGTCAGTTGACATTATACCCGTAAGGGTGTATTTTTATGTTGTGGACATTTTCAGGAGTTAAGAAAAATATGAAAAATTGCATTGGAAACTATATCAAGCAGGAAAGAAAAAAAGCAGGTCTGACGCAGGAAGAATTTGCAATCAGGTCAGGGCTCGGACTTCGTTTTGTGCGTGAATTGGAGCAGGGAAAAGAGACTGTAAGGCTCGACAAAGTCAATCAGGCGCTCAGAATGTTTGGCATGGAGGCAGTTCCCGGGAAAATGCGCAGGGAGGATGACGCATGAGCAGTGAGTATAGGAAGGGTAAAGTATATATACAGGGAATTCCTGCCGGAATTATTACGGAGACTGATGAAGGATACGCTTTTAAATATGATGAGGACTATCTGCTGCGTGGCAGTGTGCCGGCTGCAAGTTTGACGCTGCCGCTCAGAGAAGAAGAATACCGGAGCAATGTTTTGTTTCCGTTCTTTGACGGTCTGATTCCGGAGGGGTGGCTTCTTGCTGTTACGCAAAAAACATGGAAGCTGGATCGAAAGGATCGTTTCGGTGCACTGCTTGCTGTTTGCAGCGATTGTATCGGAGATGTCAGTGTTAGAAGAATGGAGTAATCGGCTGGAATGAGGGGGATTTTATGCGTTGTCTCTGCTGTGGAAAAGAAATAAAAGAGAATGCGCGCGAAGATGAACGTGCAAATGAATGGCACAGGAGATGCATCAGACGTTTTTTCGGCACAGATGTGCTTCCTCGGATTGACCTGTCGGAGCAGGAGCTGCTTAAGCTGGCAGAAAAAACGGTGACGAAAGGATTTACTGTGACCGGTGTTCAGAAAAAGATTTCTCTGCACCTTTCAGAAGAACCGGACTGTCGGATGACAATGGTCGACTATCCTGCAGGATATATTCTGAAGCCGCAGACCGAAGAATATGCATATCTTCCGGAATATGAAGATATGGAGATGCGTATGGCTAATATAGCCGGTATAAGAACGGTTCCGCATGCCCTGATGAAAGTCGGGGAATCATATGCCTACATTACGAAGAGAATCGACAGAAAGATAGAAGGAGAGCATGTGGAACTTTACGCGATGGAGGATTTCTGTCAGTTATCGGGGAGACTTACGGAGGATAAGTACAGGGGATCTTACGAGCGGTGCGCAGAGGTCATAAAAAAATATTCAGACCATATCGGAAACGATCTCGCTGAGTTCTATCTGAGAATACTGTTTTCGTTTATTACCGGGAATTCGGATATGCATTTGAAAAACTTTTCGCTCAGGGAAGAGAATCCCGGCAGAAGGGATTTTCTTCTGTCAGATGCGTACGATATGCTGCCGGTCAATATAGTTTTGCCTGCCGACCGTGAGGAGACAGCTCTCACTTTGAACGGGAAAAAGAGAAATTTGAGACGCAAGGATTTTCTTCTTCTGGCAGAACATTGTGATTTGTCAAAAAAAACAGCGGAAAAGATGATACTGCGGCTCATATCAAGGGCGGATGCTTTCAGGAGTCAGATCGAGGGATCACATCTTCCGAATGACAGGAAAGAGGAGATGATAGCTTTGATGACAAATAGACTGGGACGCCTTGCAGGTAACAGCTAAAGATATCTGATCAATACAGGGGAGTATGGTTAAAATAGTTGAGAATAGTCACATTGACGTACTCCTATAAAAGCGGAGAAAGCCAAACGGAAAGACATAAAAGGAAGGACGTAAAAGGAAGGACGCAAATGAAAGGACTTGAATTATCTGAGAAGTACTTTGAGGAATTCGGACGGCCGATGCTTGAGAAGGAGCTCCCGGATATCCTGCCGTATCTTGCGGTCGGACTTTTCGGCAGCGGGTCGGAGTGCTTCGGCTACGACGATGAGGTATCCCGCGACCACGACTTTGAGCCGGGATTCTGCATATTTTTGCCGGACGAATCCGTTATCGACAGGCGGACGGCATTTCAGCTCGAGAGGGCTTACGCAAAGCTCCCGAAGGAATTCATGGGCGTTAAGCGTGAGATGCTGGCACCGGTGGGAGGCATGCGTCACGGTGTTATAAGGACAGCCGATTTTTTTAATGACAAGGTCGGCGCTTATGATGGTAAACTAACGATGGAAGCCTGGCTGACGCTGCCTGAACACTATCTGGCCGAAGCGGTCAACGGGAAGATCTTCTTCGATAACTATGGAGAGGTCACGAGAATCCGTGAGCAGCTATCGAGGTATCCCGAGGATATAAAGAGAAAGAAGCTCGCAGGACATTTACTACTTATGGCTCAATCAGGCCAATATAATTATGTGCGCTGCATAAGGCACGGTGAGAAGGCAGCAGCGCAGCTCGCGGCAGTGGAGTTCGTCAAGCACGCGATGGCGGTCATGTTCCTGCTCTCCGATGTCTACCAGCCCTACTATAAGTGGAGCTTCAGAGCACTGCGTGAACTGCCGGACTTCGCAATCGATGCCGAACTCATGGAGTACATTATTACGACCGATAATGAAGCCCACGTGCAGGAGGAGAAGTACGCTGTAATCGAGGGAATCGCCACAGATGTCACTGAGGGGCTGGTCAAGCGGAAGCTTACGACGGCTATTTGCACGGACCTTGAGAAGCATGCGTATGCAGTGAACGACGGAATTAAGGACGGCGAGCTGCGGAACATGAATGTGCTGGCGGGCGTGTGAGTTCAAATCTCGCTTGCGGGAGTATGAGTTCAAGTCTCGTGCGCGAGACTTGGTTCGCGATTCGGGCTGGCGCTGGTTGACATAATTCTCAAACTGAATCCATGCGATTTTCGCCATTAGCTGAGTATGTTTCAGAATGTCGGGGAGGAAAAAGTGGAAGATTTGCTTATTTTGGTTGATGACAATGATAACGAGATCGGATATGGGAAGAAAATGGAGACCCATATTACGGGGAAATTGCACAGAGCATTTTCGCTGTTTGTATTTGATAAGAACAGCAAAACCTTGCTGATACATCAAAGAGCTGCGGGCAAGTATCATTCCGGCGGCTTGTGGACAAATTCATGCTGCTCGCATCCAAGAAAAGGGGAAACTCTTTTGGATGCAGTAGTACGTCGGGCTTATGAAGAACTTGGCTTGGAAATCCCTTGTGGTGATGGTATGGTCTCGGGACTTACTGAAGTGGGTAAGTTTCAGTACTTTGCAGATTTTGGGAGTATTTCTGAGCATGAAATTGACCATGTCTTTATTCTGGAAATTGAAGGCCAGGTCCGGCTGCATCCCGATTCAGAAGAGGTCATGGATTTTATGTGGATAGAACCTTCCCGCCTCACGGAGTGGATGCTGCGGGAACCGGATTGCTTTACTGCGTGGTTTGCGCCTGCCTTGTCTATAGTAAAGAAGAGCGTAATAGGGAAAGAATATTTTACTGAGTGATGGACCCCTCTGAACCCATCCCCGTGTCAAGGGCGGAGGCAGCAAAATCCTGCTTCCTGAGGTATATTTGCTGCCTTTTGTCCTTGCGTGTTTCATCGGGTCTTCGGCGGAGGCATCAAAATCTTGATTTTTGAGCATGTTTGTTGCCTTTGCTCCTGGCGGGTTTCATGGAGTCTTCGGCGGAGGCAGCTAAATTTTGGGTTGACAAAATCAATTCATTACTTTAAAATTCTAAACTAGCGATATTGAGATGCGATGACGGCACTATGCGAACTGTCAACCACTTCAGAGAGCCGGCGGCTGGTGTGAGCCGGTGTGAGTGCAGATGAGCAGTCTCATGCCAGAGCAGATTTCCTGAAGGCCTCGGCTGCGTAGGGAAATCCGGAAGGTCCCGTTACCAAGACCAGGCGCTTGTAGGAGCGCTGCAGAGTGGCCGCTATGCGGCAATCTGGGTGGTACCGCGATTAATTAGATTAGTCGTCCCAGAGGTTCAGGAAAAGTCCGTGAGCCTCTGGGCTTTTTCATGTGAGCAACCGATAGCTCATAACAGACTGCCATACACCGGCAAAATGTGAGAAAATCGGCCAGTCCGGGCTCTAAGAAAATCGGAAGCCCGGAAGACTCGACAAGAGTAAGGCAAAGAGCACGAAGCCACCCCCCACAAATCGACCAGTAATAGCGCCACGGCGCAAGAGGAGGATTACTATGAGAACACTGAAATTCATCGACATGACACTCAGACAGGCTGCAAACGTACGCGGCCGCGAACTCTCCTTCAAGGAGAAGCTGGAAGTCGCGCGAAGCCTCGACAGGCTCCGCGCCGACACGATCGAGCTGGCTCCGATCTCTGACAGCAGAGCGGAAAAGCTGGCCAACAGCACAATCGCGTCTATGGTCGTGACGAGAATTTCAGCCTCTGTCGACATTTCCGTCGGCAATATTGAGGACACATGGGAATCCGTCAAAAGCGCGAAGAAGCCGAAGCTCAACATCATCGCTCCGGTCTCCCCGGTCCAGATGGAGTACATGTGCCACAAGAAAGCCCCGGCAATGCTTGAGCTTATCGCTGAGCAGGTAAAGAAAGCACGCTTCTATTGCGAGTTCGTCGAGTTCTCGGCCGAGGACGCCACCCGCGCGGAGCCGGAATTCCTCTATAAGGCTATTGCCACCGCTATCGACGCAGGCGCATACAAAATCACAGTATGTGATACAGCAGGTATAATGACACCGGATGAATTCGGCGCATTTGTCAAAGGCATCATGGAGAACGTCCCGGCTCTTGCCGACATTGAGCTCTATGTACAGATCAGCGACACGATGCATATGGCAGTCGCGTGCGCGGCAGCAGCGGTCCGCGAGGGCGCGGTCGGCGTGAAGTGCACAGCCCTTCCGAACGGTTTCGTGACAATGGAAGAGCTTGCCAAGTTCGTCCAGGTCAAGGGCAATGATTACGATATCATGACTCAGGTCCGCACGACAGAGCTTCACAGATCTGTCATGCAGCTGAAGAAGATCCTCGAGCCGGAAGAGGAGGAGGTATCACGCTTCTCCAATATCGGTCTTGGCGATATTGCAAATGTCTGTCTCGACCAGAACGATGACATCGCCGAAGTCATCAAGGTGGTCCGCCAGATGGGCTATGACCTCAGCGAGGAGGACAACGCCAAGGTGTATGAATCCTTCAAGAGAGTCGCCGCGAAGAAGCATTTCGTAGGCACCAAGGAGCTCGATGCGATCATCGCGAGCACGGCGATGGAAGTTCCGGCAACATATCAGATCGTAAATTACGTCATTAACAGCGGCAACGTAATCACGGCGACAGCCAATCTCCTGCTCTCAAGGAACGGCGAGGAAGTCCGCGGTGTCGGCATCGGCGACGGCCCGATCGATGCAGCTTTCCAGGCTATTGAGCAGGTCATCGGCCACCACTATGAGCTCGATGATTTCCAGATCCAGACTGTCACAGAAGGCCGCGATGCCATGGGAAGCGCTCTGGTCAAGCTCCGCGCGGGCGGCAGAGTCTACTCCGGCAACGGTATTTCCACAGACATTATCGGCGCGTCGATCCGCGCTTACATCAGCGCTCTGAATAAGATCGTTTACGAGGAAGGCTGAGATTTGAAGAGTCAGGGCACTGCTTACATTGGTGGGCAGTGACCGCCTGAGAGGAGGAAGAATTTTGAAGCTGTCATTTTCAATACAGAACTGGAAAAATATGAGCTGGGATGAGTTCTGCGACGTTGCTGAAGCTACGCGTATGCAGGGCATCGAGCTCTATGATATACAGGGCCCGGTCTTCAGAGGCAAAACTTCCCCGTCCAACCCGGAGAGGGCAGCCGCCACGAGACGCTACCTTATTTCGAAGAACCTTAAGATTCCGTGCGTGAACACTGTGAATGATTTCACGACCCCTGAATTCATCAGAGAGTTCAATGAGTGTGTTACAGTGGCTCTGAACCTCGGCATCGAGTTCATCGGTATTCACACGAAAAATGCAAATATGGACGAGGCCGCGGAAGCCCTGTCCATGATCCTCGATATTGTCGGAGAGAGAAAGGTGACTGTCCTTGTTGAGACGGCGGACGCGTATGCGGGAACGCTGCATTTGCGCGACCTTCTGAACCGCTTCTCTGATGACCGCCTCGCTGCACTTTGGGACATGCACACGACAACGGTCGTGGCCAAAGAGGACGCGGAGGAGACAATCACCAACCTCGGCGCGTATGTGAAACACGTACATATCCATGACTTCAGAAGAAACGGTCAGGAGATCCGTCCGGAGCTCATCGGCGAGGGCGGCCTGCCCATGCAGGATCTCGTGAACGCGCTCCGCTCCGTCAATTACGACGGTTTTGTGTCTCTCGAGTGGGATCCGGAGTGGATCGCCGGCCTTGAGGACATTGAGATCATCCTCACGCATTTTGAAAATGCGATGAGGCCCTATGAAAACACCAAGAGAGGCAACCGCCATCTGTACTGGAGCAACCGGCATAAAGGCCGTTATGTCTGGAAGAAGGGCGATCTTATCGACAAGACCTTCCCGCAGGTACTTGACACTATGGTGGAAGAGTTCCCGGATCAGACAGCCATCAGGTTCACAACGCTTGACTACACAAGGACATATAGTCAGTTCAGGGACGACGTGGATGAATTTGCAAGAACGCTTGTATCGCTCGGCGTCAAAGCGGGCTCCAAGGTCACCATCTGGGCGACCAATATCCCCCAGTGGTATCTGACATTCTGGGCAGCGACCAAGATAGGCGCAGTCCTTGTCACAATGAACACGGCTTACAAGATCCACGAGGCTGAATATCTGCTCCGTCAGTCTGACACACACACGCTGGTCATGATCCAGGGTTACCGCGATTCTCATTACGATGAGATCATGAACGAGCTCTGCCCGGAGATGAAGGATAATAAGCCGGGCCAGCCGCTGCACTGCAAGAGACTTCCGTTCCTGCGCAACGTCATCACCTGCGGTTTCCGCATGCCCGGCGCGCTGACATGGGAAGAGTCGCTTGAGTACGCGTCAAGAACTCCGATCGAGGAGATCACCAGAATGGCAGCCGCGGTCGATGTCAACGATGTCTGCAACATGCAGTACACATCCGGCACGACAGGCTTCCCGAAGGGTGTCATGTTGACCCACTACAATATCGTCAACGACGGCAAGAGTATCGGCGACGGCATGGACCTGTCCACAGAGGACAGAATGATGATTCAGGTTCCGATGTTCCACTGCTTCGGCATGGTCCTCGCGATGACGGCGACCATGACCCACGGCGGAACAATCCTGCCGATCCCGTATTTCTCACCGAAATCCTCGCTGGCCTGCATTCACAATGAGCACATCACCGCCTTCCACGGCGTTCCGACCATGTTCATTGCCATGCTGAGCCACCCGGATTTCCCGAAGACAAGCTTCGCCCACATGCGCACCGGCATCATGGCAGGAAGTCCCTGCCCGATCGCGGTCATGAGAGATGTCGTAGAGAAGATGCATATGCCGGAGATTGTCATTGTCTACGGTCAGACAGAAGCTTCGCCGGGATGCACGATGAGCCGCACGACAGATCCGCTGGAAGTCCGCGTCACCACAGTCGGCAGCGCTTTCCCGGAGGTTGAGTGTAAGATCGTCGACCCGGAGACCGGAGAGGACTGCCCGGATGAAGTCATCGGCGAGTTCGTAGCCCGCGGCTATAACATCATGAAGGGCTACTACAAGATGCCGAAGGCTACCGCTGCTGCGATTGACAAGGACGGCTGGCTGCACACAGGCGACCTCGCCTGCAGGACGCCGGAGGGCAACTACCGCATCACAGGTCGTCTGAAGGACATGATCATCCGCGGTGGTGAGAATATTTACCCGAAGGAGATCGAGGAATTCATCTACACGCATCCGAAGGTAAGCGATGTCCAGGTCATCGGCGTTCCGGATCAGGCGATGGGCGAGGAGATCATGGCATGCATCATCCTGAAGAAGGGTGAGACCATGACGGTCGAGGAGATGAAGAAGTTCGTTCTTGACCACATGGCGAAGCACAAAGTTCCCAAGTACATCGAATTCGTGGACAGCTTCCCGATGAATGACGCGGGCAAGATCCAGAAGTTCAAGATGCGCGAAGCCGCGGTCAAGAAGCTCGGCCTTGAGAAGGCAGCCAGCATCGTTACAGCGTAAAATGTGACAGTTTAGACAGGCTGTTTTCAATGTTCGATAAGCCAGCGCGCAAAGCATTCATCGAAGTAATGCGACTGTTCGAGGAGAACGATGATGTTTTCACTGTTCGTTGTCCGGCAGCAAAGCATCCATCTTCTGAGAAAAGCATTGCAAAGTCCGACCTCCAGCTCGCGTTCCGCTCGCTGTCGGGCGGTCGCCAAAGTGCCTTCATTTCGTGCGAGCACGATTCAGGCACCTTGGCTTGTCGCCTACGCAGATCAGCAGCGCATCTGCGCTGATTAGCTGGCAGGGAAGGACTTGCGCTTTTCGATGAAGATGATGTTTGCGCCGGCTTATCGAACTGTGAGGAGGAGCCTTGCTGAACTGTTATGAAACTATAATTCGTTTACACGCATGACGCAAAATCTTAATTAGGAGGCACACACATGTCTGACAGACAGAAACACTATGTGACCGTCGACGGCAACGAGGCGGCGGCATATATTGCATACGCATTCACAGAAATAGCGGCAATCTATCCGATCACACCGTCATCCCCGATGGCGGGAAAAACGGATGCCTGGTCGGCCAAGGGCAAGAAGAACATTTTCGGTAGAAGAGTCCGACTTGTAGAGATGCAGGCGGAGTCCGGCGCGATCGCAGCCGTGCACGGCGCTCTTCAGACCGGCGCGCTTGCCACCAGCTACACCTCTTCCCAGGGCCTTATGCTGATGATCCCGACCATGCACCGCATCGCCGGTGAGCGCCTCCCGGGCGTTCTGCATGTAGCGAGCCGCACAGTCGGCGGCCACGCGCTCTCGATTTTCGGTGACCACTCCGACGTCATGAACTGCAGGCAGACCGGTTGGGCTCTGCTCTCTTCGGGAAGCGTGCAGGAGGTCATGGATCTCGGCGGCATCGCCCACCTGGCAGCCGTTAAGGGCCGCGTTCCCTTTATCCATTTCTTCGACGGCTTCCGCACGTCCCACGAGATCGACAAGGTCGAGCAGATGGACTATAAGGATCTCGAAGCTCTCCTTGACCGGGAGGCTCTCGAAAAGTTCCGCGCAGATGCTCTGAATCCGGAGCATCCCATGATCCGCGCGACGGTCCAGAATCCGGACATTTTCTTCCAGATCAAGGAAGCCAGCAACAAGGATTACGCGTCCCTTCCGGATATCGTTGAAGATTATATGGGAAAGATCAACGAGATCACCGGCAGAGATTATCACATTTTCAACTATTACGGAGCACCGGATGCCGAGCGCGTGATCGTAGCTATGGGCTCTGTCTCCGGCTGCATCGAAGAGACTGTTGACTATCTGAATGCCCGCGGCGAGAAGGTCGGCTTCATCCAGGTCCACCTCTATCGCCCGTTCGATGTGAAGCGCTTTGTGGACGCTATTCCGGCCACCTGCAAGTCCATCGCTGTCCTTGACCGTACGAAGGAGATGGGCGCTTCCGGCGACCCGCTCTACCTTGACGTGTGCGCAGCCCTTCGCGGCCGCGCGGATGTGACCTTGGTCGGCGGCCGCTACGGTCTCTCTTCCAAGGATACGACTCCGTCTCAGATTGCCGCTGTGTATGCCAACCTGAAGGCAGAAAAGCCGCTCGACAGCTTCACGATCGGCATCATCGACGATGTGACTCACCTCTCCCTGCCGGAGACAGAGAAGCTGGATCTTTCCGGCGACGGCCTTGTGGCCTGCAAGTTCTGGGGACTTGGCGGCGACGGTACTGTAGGTGCAAATAAAAACACCGTCGAGATCATCAACTCTCACACAGAGAAGTTTGCCCAGGCCTACTTTGAATATGACGCAAAGAAGTCCTTCGGTATCACAAAGAGTCATCTTCGTTTCGGCGACAAGCCGATCCGATCCTCTTACTACGTAAAATCGGCGGACTTCATCGCCTGCCACAATCCGACCTACATTGAGAAATATGACATCGCGTCGGAAGTGAAGCCGGGCGGCAGCCTGCTCATCAACTGTCCGTGGGATGCGGAGGAGCTTGCGCAGCATTTGCCGGCCAAGGCAAAACGCGAGATCGCGACAAAGGGCATCCGTCTCTACACGATCGATGCGATTAAGATCGCCCGCGAACTTGGCCTCGGCGGTCACTTCAACATGGTCCTTCAGTCCGCTTTCTTCAACATCATGCCGGTCATCCCGGTGGAGGATTCCGTGTCCTTCATGAAAGCGGCGGCGGAGAAGACCTATTTCGCCAAGGGCGAGGACGTCGTCCGCAAAAATCTTGCGGCCATCGACGCCGGAGCCACAGCTTATGTGGAGGTGGAAATTCCGGAAGACTGGAAGGATGCGCAGGACGCACCGAAGGCTCCGAGAAATGTTCCGGAATATGTCACCGAGATTCTTGACCCGATCAATGAGCAGAAGGGCGATGACCTGCCGATCAGCCGCCTGATGCGGTATAAGGATGGCGTCATGGATATGGGCCTTACGGCATTTGAAAAGCGAGGCATCGCGACAAGAGTTCCTGTCTGGAACGCAGATAAGTGCATCCAGTGCAACCGCTGCGCGTATGTCTGCCCGCACGCAGTCGTTCGTCCGTATCTTCTGACAGAGGAAGAGAAGGCGGGCATGCCTGATGGTATGAAAGCAGTCAAAGCTTTGGGTAAGCAGGCTTCCGGTATGTACTTCACGATGCAGATCTCTGAGCTCGACTGTACGGGCTGCGGAAGCTGCGCGTATGTATGTCCGGCAAAGGAGAAAGCGCTCACTATGGTCCCGATCGCGGAAGCCCAAGACACATCCGCTTCCTGGGAGTACGTGCTCGCTCTTCCGGAGAAAGAGGACATTTTCGATCCGTATACGATCAAGGGAAGCCAGTTCCGCCGTCCGCTGCTCGAGTTCTCGGCAGCATGCGCTGGCTGCGGCGAGACTCCGTACGCAAAGCTGCTCACTCAGCTTTACGGCGACCGTGTCTACTGGGCAAATGCCACCGGCTGCTCTCAGGCCTGGGGCTCCGCAATGCCCGGCATTCCTTACACCGTGAATCAGAAGGGCTGCGGTCCGGCATGGTCCAACTCCCTCTTTGAAAATAACGCAGAGTTCTCTCTCGGTATGGTGCTGTCTGTGAATCATCAGAGAGCTGCCGAGAAGGAAAGGGTAGAAAACTATCGCGCGGTATGCGGTGACGCTTCCGTGTGCGCAGCTATCGACGCATGGCTTGATACTTACGATGATTTTTATGCTTCACCGGCTGCAACCGAAAAGCTTATAGAGGCTCTCGGAACAATGTCCGATCCGCAGGCTGCGGAGATCCTTCGCTATAAGGATCAGCTTGCCAAGAAGACCTTCTGGATGTACGGCGGTGACGGCTGGGCTTATGACATCGGCTTCGGCGGTCTCGACCATGTTGTCGCGAGCGGCGAGAATGTCAACGTCCTCGTAGTCGACACGGAAGTCTACTCCAACACAGGCGGACAGTCCTCGAAGGCGACGCCGGTCGGCGCGGTAGCGCAATTTGCAGCTGCAGGAAAGAAGCAGCCGAAGAAGGACATCGGCAGCATGCTGATGACCTACGGCAATGTGTATGTGGCTCAGATCGCCATGGGCGCGGACTACAATCAGTGCCTCCGCGCGGTCCGCGAAGCGCAGGAGTTCGACGGCCCGTCCGTCATCATCGCTTATGCGCCATGCATGGAGCACGGACTTAAGTGCGGCACGGACAAGGTCATGGACGAGATGAAGCGTGCTGTCGACGCGGGCTACTGGTTCCTGTACCGCTTCAATCCGAACGCGGAGAAGAAGTTCACGCTCGACTCCAAGGAGCCGACTATGGACTACGAGGAGTTCCTCGACGGCGAGGTCCGCTACGCATCGCTGCGCCGGACATTCCCGGAGAACGCGAAGACGCTATTTGCGGAGGGGGCTAAGCAGGCCAAGGCTAAGTACGCAAAATATAAAGCGGAAGAATAATGAATTGACAGGGGGCTGCCGGGATCGGCAGCCCTTTCGCTTTTGGGTAGAGCACCAGAGTTTGCAACTATATACAGTTGCAAACTCTGGCTTTTAGTATTATAATTTTGTCAGGAGGTAGATTATGGGGAAGAAAGATAAACTGATTAAAAAGTTAAAATCTAAGCCACGTGACTTTACCTTTGAGGAAGCTGAAACCCTTCTGAATTATTTATCATTTAGCAGATCAAACAAGGGAAAAACAAGTGGATCGAGAGTTGTGTTTATAAGTGAAACACATGGATCAATCTTGCTTCATAAGCCTCACCCTCGTAAAGAACTTCTGGAGTATCAGGTAAAGCAGCTTTGCGAGAAATTGGAACAGGAGGGATTGATATGAATAATACAATGGAATACAAAGGTTATATCGGAAGCGTTGAGTTTTCTGAGGCTGATCAGATTCTATTTGGCAAAGTTCAGGGGATTCGCTCATTAATTTCTTATGAAGGGACGACGGTATCTGAACTCATTAATGATTTTCATGGTGCTGTTGATGACTATCTCGCGCTTTGTGCTGAGGAAGGAATAACTCCGGAAAAAGGGTTTAAGGGAAGCTTTAATGTACGGTTTAAAAATCCAGATCTTCACAGGCGTGCTGCGGTCTACGCATATAACCACAGTATAAGTCTCAACAGCGTTGTTGAAGAATCCGTTGCTGAATACCTTGTTGCCAGAAAGGGTTGAGAATGGTGCAAAAAGATGGCGAACGAAAACGGAGAATGGATCATGCGCGGCCTCGACTGGGATAATCCCTATCGTATACGCACATGGCAGGAATTGATCAACTGGGTGAATGAGGTGGGCTTTCTGCCTCTCTTTGCAAATAGTGTTAGCGGCTTCTCAGCGGAGGAGCACGTGTCTCCGCTCTTCTGGTGGACAGGAGACCCGGAGCAGGACCCCTGGGAGTGGAGAGAAATTATTGCGAAAAGCCACCAGGTAGCCTACGGAAAGTTTTTCGGCAACAAGGCAGGCTTCATTAGTGTAGATTGGCTTCCGTATTTTGCCAATTACAGGCGGGATGGGTATGACTTTGACGCCAGGTGGGAAGACGGTCTGGTGGGCAGACGAGAAAAAAGCATCATGGATCTGCTGACCGGGAGAGATGATGACGGCGACATGACATTTCCGGATACCTGGCTTTTATCAACAGAACTGAAAAAGAAAGCCGGATTCGGAAAGGAAGGCTCGAAGAACTTTCCCGGTATTATCACTTCACTCCAGATGCAGACATACCTTGTCATTGTTGACTTTCACAGGCGTCAGAACAAAAAAGGCCAGGAGTATGGCATGCCGGTTTCTGTGCTGCTCCCTCCGGAGGCAATCTGGGGCTATGAGAAGGTCACGGAGAAATATGACGAGAAGCCGTCCGAATCGTGGGACAAGATTATGGAGCGCGTGCGGACCTGCTTCCCGGGGAATGACGAGAAGGAGATTATAAAGCTGATCGGGAAGAGACCAAAGTCATAAAAAAGTTGGTGCGAAACCTATTTCATAAAAGAGTAGGTTTCGCACCAATTAATATGTTTAGAGATATTTCGGTATTTTACTTTGCGGCATTTGCATTGGTGGGAACAGTGGCATTCAGCCAACTGGCTGTATTTGCAACCGGACTCATTAATACTCTGCCGGTGCCGCGGTATACATTGACCAGTCCTTCGCCGCTCACTGCGGAGCCTAGTAGAGTCTTAGTTGACTTTTCTACAGTGAACTGGAGTCCGGATGACCAGCACACAGCCATATCACCGTCGATTTTAAGTTCATCGTTCTGGAGGTCTATCATGATCAGCTCTTCTTCGGGGACATTGCTCTCGAGGGCGGCGATTCCCTGACCGGAGAGACTGAGATTGAACAGGCCTTCATTTCCAAGAACAGCTGAAGAAAGTGTTTTTCTTGCGACAATTGATTGACGGACAGTTCCATCGCACGCATAGAACATGCCGTCTTCCAGCGTGACACCTGAGCCCCACTGCTCAACATCTATGAGGATAATGTGTTTATAGGTCGGCTCCAATACAAGGACCCCTTGACCTTTGTATTCCGGTTTTACAGCGGATTCTTTTGTGACGGCTCCTCTGATTGCCTTTCCAAAGAAATCACCGACGCCTTTCAATCCTGTCGTTGCAACTACATTTCCTGCGGTCCACTGCATGGCCCCGGCCTGGATGACGGCAGTATTTTTCCCGCTCATACCGATTACAAGCTGGCGGCGCCGGACACCCATCTCGGACATGTAGTATTGCTGAATGGAATTGCCGCCGTTAACGCTTAAATCTTTCTGGTATTCCAAAACACTGAAATAACCAAGCTTTTTTATGATACGTCTACTGTTGTTCTCAAGATTTCTAATTTGCATTTATTCCCTCCTAGTGTAACGTCCTATTGATTTTTAATACTAAAACATGCTAATTATGCTAATTAAACGTTGATATTCGCGCTAATTTATGCTAAAATACATCTTAG